>JBPCJZ010000148.1:0-37937 GCA_051004775.1 Gemmatimonadota bacterium | reverse complement strand
GGAGAGACGAACGATCAGATGCGTAACCGCCACTCGCCCGAAGGGTTGCGGCGGCACATGGCGATCTCCGGCGTTGGCGCGCCTCGACGTAGCTTAGGCTATGCCTTCGCCGCGCCGCCTTGGATCTGCTCCATGTGTCACCGCAACGCGACCCGCCACAGTTCTTCAACAGGCTTCTAAGCATGGTACGCTTCACGAAGCTGACTGGCGCTGGCAACGACTTCGTCGCCGCGGTTCCCGGACCCGAACTCGACGCGACGGGCTCAGAGCAGGCCCGACGTCTGTGTTCACGCCGCTCGGGCGTCGGGGTCGACGGACTGATCCTCGTCTACCCGGAGACCCGGCACGGCGTGCGTATCCGTTTCTTCAACCCGGACGGGTCGGAGTTCTCGACCTGCGGCAACGGCACGAGGTGCGCGGCGCGGTTCGCCGTCGAGCGCGACCTGGTGGGCTCCGGTCCGTTCACGATCGTTACCTCGGCGGGGCCGATCGAAGCGCTCGTCGACGAGAACCGGGTGCGGCTCGAGTACACGCTGCCGATCGACCGGCGCGGTCCGATCACCGTCTCGGGGCCGGACGGGCACGCCGACGGCTGGCTCATGCACTTCGGCGTGCCGCACTTCGTCCTCCCGCTCGATCGACTCCCCGAGGGGCCGATCGAACCCTACTGCGCGGCGATCCGGAGCGATCCACAGCTCGGTCCCGAGGGCGCGAACGTCAACCTGATCGCCCTGCGCAACCGCGGCGAAGGCCGGATCCGCACGTTCGAGCGCGGCGTGGAAGGAGAGACGCTCGCCTGTGGAAGCGGTTCGATGGCGTCCGTTATCGCCGTGTGGGCCGACGGGGCGGCCGAACGGAGCGTCGATCTCGATGTGCAGGGGCAGGAGCGCCTGACCATCGACCTGGTGGATGAGCCCGTGTTCGATGGGAGGCCGTGCCGGGTCCGCCTCACCGGCCCCGCGGTCTCCGTGTTCGAAGGAGAGTTCCCGGGCATCGACGCGGCAGGCTAGGGCCAGGATCCTGGCCGGGGCCCGTTGAGGAGCACGGCGATGGAGACGGCCGCGGCGCGGGATCTCCTAACCTGGTTCGGCGCGCGATCGCGCGACGTACCGTGGCGCGGCGACCCCGACCCCTACCGTGTATGGGTGTGCGAGGTGATGGCCCAGCAGACCCGGATCGGGACGGTCCGCGAACGAATTCCTTCCTTCTTCGAATCGTATCCCACACTCGAATCTCTGGCGGCCGCCGATCCGGATGAGCTCATGCGCGCCTGGGAGGGGCTCGGCTACTACGCCCGCGCCCGCAACCTTCGCCGGGCGGCGGCCCGGCTGGTCGAGCGGGCGGGCGCGGCGGGAGAGGCGGCCGCCCTTCCGTCCCATGCCTCCGAACTGCGCGAGCTACCGGGGATCGGACCGTACACGGCGGGCGCCGTGGCAAGCATCGCCTTCGGGCGGGCCGAGCCGGCCGTAGACGGGAACGCGCGGCGCGTCCTGTCGCGACTGTTCGACCTGGAGCGTCCGACGCCCGCCGTGCTCGACGAACGGGCTCGCCGGCTGATCCACGCAGCCGACGCAGCCGACGCGGCCGACGACGGCCACGGCTCGCGGCCCGCGGGCGAGAACGGGAAAGAGCGCGCCCGCGAACGGCCGTCGCTGGCCGGCGCACTCAACCAGGCGATCATGGACCTGGGGGGCGAAGTATGCACGCCGCGCTCCCCGTCGTGCCCCGCATGTCCCCTGTCAAAGCACTGCGTGGCCCTGGCGAGCGGAACGGTGGCGGAACGCCCGCCCCGCAGGTCCCGGCAACGGATTCCCCATCACGACATCGGGGTGGCGCTCGTGTGGAGGGACGACGGACGGCTGTACATCCAGCGGCGACCCGACGAAGGCCTGCTTGGCGGCCTGTGGGAATTCCCGGGGGGCAAGGTCGAATGCGGAGAGTCCCCCGCCGAGGCGGCTGAGCGCGAGACGCTCGAAGAAACCGGCCTGCGCGTGGGCATGGGCGGGAGCGCGGGACGGGTCGAGCACGCCTACAGCCACTTTCGGATCACGCTGCACGCGTTTCACGCCCGCGTGACGGGCGGCCGCCTGCGGACGGACCGGGAGGAGCCGCACGTATGGGTCGAACCCGACGAGCTGGATGCGTACGCCTTCCCGGCCGCCAACCGGCGGATTCTCGAAGGCCTCGAGGGCCTGCCGCCAAAGCCTACTCGGTGAAGAAGGAGAGGCCGGCCACGAACAACTGCGGGCCGCTGACGTCGGGGCTGAAGTGGAACAGCAAATCGAGACTGGCCGGCAAGTGCAGGAATCGCACCCGCCGGGTGGTGTGTATTGTATACAGTTGTATAATATGATGTGAACAAGGCACTTGGAGTCGTTTTCTGCGCCTGCGCCGGCAGGACTCTCGTGCTTCGTTGGAAAGGAAGTGCTCATTTTCGTCGAGAATCCGGACCTGGCGGTTCCGGCGGCCGGTTCAGCCGAAGTGAGCGTCGGGGTCGTCCTTCATGGTCCAGGCGAACAGGGCGCCGAGAAGCACGAGCCCCGCGCCGCCCAGGAATCCGAGTTGCCACCCGAGCACCCCGAACCCCCAGCCTGCCGCCACGGGTCCGATCACCCGGGCCGCGCTCGCGGCCGACTGATTGACCCCCAGGATTTCGCCCTGTTCGCGCGGCAGGGCGCGGCGCGAGATCAGACTCTGCAGCGACGGTACGACGCATCCCCACCCGACTCCGATGAGCGCGAGCGTCGCGAACAGGGCGGGCAGGGTCGGAAAGAGCGCGATACCTCCGATGCCGGCCGCGAGCAGGTATCCACCCGACACGGCCACCTGGCGCTCGCCGTAGCGCTCCACCAGCGGTCCGATCAAGCGACCCTGGATGGCCGCCGAGATCAACCCCACGTACGCGAACAGGCGGCCGGCGATCTTCGCCGAAAGCCCCAGGGGGTCAGCCAGGAAGAGGGGAAGCGTGAGGGTAAAGCCCGCGAAGCCCCACGTCATGAGGAAGAAGATAAAGATCGGCCGGCGAATCGTGGGCCGTCCGAGGGCGCGCCGGGCCGACTTCGCGCGCTCGACCAGCGTCGTCCAGCCGCCCATGGCGGGTGTCCGCCGCTCTGGTGGCAGCGATTCGGGAAGAAAGAAGACGGCGGCCACGGCGTTGAGGCCCGTGACCGCGGCCGCCACGAGGCCGGGGACGCCGTACCCGAACTGACTGAGCTCTCCGCCGATCCAGGGGCCGAAGATGAAGCCCAGGCCGAAGGCGGCGCCGATCATGCCCATGCCCCGGGCGCGCCGCTCCGGGGTGGTTGAGTCCGCCACGATCGCCTGCGCGACGGGAATCGTCGCCCCCATGATGCCGCCGATGACGCGCGAGAGCAGCAGAACCGCCAGCGAGCCGGCGAGGCCGAACATCAGGTAGGACAGGGCGGAGCCGAAGAGCCCGAGCAGGAGAAGAGGGCGACGTCCGAACCGGTCCGACAGGCTGCCCCAGACCGGCGCGAACACGAACTGCATGAGCGAGTAGGACGCCCCGATCAGGCCGATCTGCAGGGCGTTCGCGCCGAGCTCGGTGGCGAAGTACGGCAGGAGAGGGATGATGATCCCGAACCCCACCAGGTCGAGCAGTACCGTCACGAAGACGAGGCCCAGGGCGATCGGCCCGGCGGGACCGGGCGAGGGAAGCAGCCCGCCGTTTGATTTGGTACCCCCTTCGAGTTCAGGCAGGAGCTTCTTCTCCGCCCACGCCGAAGGCCTCGTGGTCCGGCACCTTCTCGCCTCGCTCCTCGAGCGCCGCGAGGTGGGCGGCGACGGATGCGTCTGCCGCCCAGGCGAGCCCGGGCGGGAGGGGCCCGTACACTCGCTCGCGGATTTCCGTAACGCCGGTCGCGCCGGCGGCCAGAGCCGCGCGGATCTGCGCTTCGCGCGCGAGGCGGTGTTTACGATATTCGGCGAGGCGCGGTTGCGCGTCCGCTACGGGCGGGCCGTGTCCCGGGAGCAGTTCGGCGGGGCGGAGAGCGGCGAGGCGCGCGAGGCTGGCCAGGCACGCGCCGACGTTCCCATCCGGGTGCAGGATCGCGCTCGAGCCCGCCCCGAGGACGAGATCGCCCGTAAACAATCGCCGACCGGCCGGTTCGAGGTAGCAGAAGTGATCGGCGGAGTGGCCCGGCGTGGCGAGGGCCGTCAACTCGAGTCCGTCGCCGATCTCGACTCGGCCCCCGTCCTCCAGGGCCATCGCAGCGGCCAGAGGCTCGCGGCTCGGGCTCGCGGCTACGCCGGCGCCCTGGGCCACGCCGGCGAGCCTGGACAGGGTTTCCGCGGAGGCGGACAGCGGACAGCCGAACTCCCGCGCCGCCTTCCCGGCCAGCGCCGAGTGATCCGCGTGCGCATGCGTCAGCAGGACGGCGATGACCGTTCGGTCGCCGACGATTTCGGCCAGGGCCGCCAGTTGCTCGGGGTCGTCCGGACCCGGATCGATGATGGCTACGCGGCCGGTCCCGAGGACATAGGTGCGGGTGCCGTCGAGCGTCATGGCCGACGGGTTGGACGCCCGCAGGATGGTCAGATCGGGGGCGTGCTCGATGCGCTCGGCGGTGCGCTCGGCCATCCGCTCAGCCATCCGCGTCGTCGTACTCGGGGTCGCCCGGCAGAACCGGGCGGATCGAATCCCCGCGGATCAGGAGTCGAGGCGTCAGCGGCTCGATCCGCCGCCCGGAGAACACCTCGAACACGTCGGCGATCGAAGCGAACTCGGCGAGCGCCTGGAGCGTGACGCGGGTGGGGAACAGCATGGGGAGACGGCCCGAGCGGAACATCTCCACGGCCTCGGCCGGCGTCACCCACAGATACCCCGAGATCTCGTCGGTGAGCTCCGGCGTGAACCCGGCCCGGTCCGCCGGCAGCTCGGCGAGAAAAAACCGGGTGTCGTACCGCCGGGCGAATCGGGCGGGCGTCACCCACCGCGCGAAGTAGCAGACGTGCGTCCCGGAGAACGAGAGGTCGTGTTCCGCGGCCGCGTCGCCGAAACTCTGGGCGTCGGCCAGGAGGCGCCGTCGCATGTCCGACTCTTCGGAATCGAGCGGTCGGCGGTCGGCCAGCAGGAGGCCCGTTTCCTCGAACAGTTCACGCAGGGCCGCGAGCACGGCCTCCGGTTCGGCGTCCGGGCCCGTTCGCGGCATCCGCGGCGCGAGGGACGCGTCGGAATCGCCCGCGTCGATCTTGCCCCCCGGGAAGACGTAGGCGCCGGCTGCGAACCGGGACGTCGCGGGGCGCTTGAGAAGCAGCACCTCGAACCCCGTGTCGGGGGTCTCGCGGGCCAGCACGATCGTGGCGGCGTGTCGGGGACGGGCGGGTTCGTCGCTCGGACCGATGTTGCCGCGCGCGAACTCCTGCCGCTCTATACGCTCCGTCACCTCCCGCTGCGCCTCTTCCGCCTTCTCTCCCTCCGGCGCCGTGGGTCTCATCCCGTCGCGGATCCCGTGCCGAAGGTCGCTACCGCCATCAGCACGAACAGGACGATGGCCAGGAAGACCAGGAACGAGACCAGGAACGGTATGACGAATACGGCGGCAAAGGCGCGGCCGCCCGTCGTTCGATGCGCCTGCTGGATTGCGACGACGGCAAGCCAGAGGCTCCAGATGAACGCGGCCAACCACCCGATGAAGGGGACGATGTTGAGGACGCCCGGCGCCGCGACGTAACACAGACTGCGCGCGGTGACGCCGATCGGGCGGCCGTCGCGTACGAACAGCAGCACCCCGAGATGGGTGAACAGCACGTAGAAGACGAGGCTGAAGACGGCGATGAACGGCGACAGGAAGAACCACAGCAGGTGCCCTTCAGGGCTGGATGCGGCGCCTTCCGCCGCATACATGGCGGGCAGAAACGCAATCGACGACGCGGTGAACGCTGCGCTCCCGAGGACCGAGAACACCAGGTAGAAGATCAACGGCGTCGAGAAGGGAACGGCCGGATCGAGCCGCCGGAAGAAGAGCGACGGGTGGGCCATGCACTCCATCCAGCTCGCGAACAGATCCCGCGGGAACGAGGCCCCGGCGCGCTCCCACGGTGTCCGCTCAGCAGACTCAGGTTCCTCCGCCGGCTGCCGCGCCGGCTGTCCGCCCGCCGGCCATTCACCCGCCGAATAGGGCCGTTGCTCCATCGGGCTCACGACCGCATCAGTCGAGAAGTCTCAGCGGCATCACGAGGCAGAGGTAGTCCGGCGCGCCGGATGCCGGCATGAAAGTGGCCGCCCGTTCGGGCGCCTTGAATTGAAGGACGACGTCGTCGTCCGGCATGTACTTGAGGACTTCGAGGAGGTAGTTGGCGTTGAAACCGATCTCGAGCGTGTCGCCCTGGTAATCGATTGCCATCTCCTCCTCGGCTTCCCCTAGATCCGGTGTCTGGACCTTGAACGAGAGCTTGCCCTTCGTGAAGGTCATTCGTACCCGGTGGGTCTGGTCGCTCGCGACGACCGCCATTCTGCGGATCGCCGACGCGAGCTCGTCCCGGTTCGCGGTCGCGAGTCGATCGTTATCGGTGGGGATCACCTGCTGGTAGTTCGGATACGGACCTTCGATCAGCCGGGTGTAGACGAGGCGGGACTCCGAGCGGAACGCCAGGTGGTTCCGAGAATGGGCAAGTTCGATCTGCCCCTCCTTCGCGAACAGGCGCTGCACCTGCTGGAGGGCCTTCGGCGGCACGATCAGGTCGGTTTCGGGCGCGCCCACGCCGCTGATCTCGATCGTCATCTTCGCGAGACGGTGTCCGTTCGTCGCTACCATTGCCGCGCTGTCCGGCTTCAGTTGCCAGAGCACGCCGTTGAGGATTGGCCGGCTCTCTTCCGTCGAGACGGCGAATGAAGTGCGGGTGATCAGTTCCTGCAGGAGCCCGGCGTCCATCTTCCAGCTATCCGAAAAATCTACCTCCGGGGCGCTGGGAAATTCTTCGGGTGCGAGACCGAAGAGCTTGAAACGACTCTTCGCGCTCTCGATACGGATCTCCACGCCCGATACGGTGATGTGTACGGGCGCCGCCGCGAGCTCCCGAACGATCTCCGCGAATTTTCTCGCCGGCACGGTCACGGATCCGGCTTCCTTGACCTCGGCATCTATCGACACGCTGACCGAGATATCGAGATCGGTCCCGCTCAGTGTCAGACGCCCGTCTTCGGCCTGGAGCAGGATGTTGGACAATACCGGCAGGGTGGTCTTGGTCGGAATCGTCGCCGAGACGGCCCCCAGTCCCGCGTGCAGATTGTCCCTCTTCACCGAAAGCTTCATCCGTAGCCTCTCCGAGTTCGGCCGATCCCGCGGTTTTCCCGCCGGGAATCTGTTGTTTCGTTGGGTTAACTATTTAAACAGTCGTAGTAGTAGAGACGGTTGAAACGTGGAAAAACCGGCCCTTACCCGTCGTTTCGTCATACCGTCCGCCGCCCGCACCCGTCAGCGGCGCTGTGCAAGCGTCTGGGGAAAGTACCGCCGTGTTCCACACCCATCCACCGTCCCGGCCAGAAACCCGCAATACCCCCGACCTTCACCGGATTGTCAACGTCCGATATCCACGGGTGTTCATCCACGATCGAACTCCTCCTTCAGCTTCTGAACTCGATGCCGCAACTCGGGGTCGCCGGCCATGTCCGCCTCCACCTTGTTCACTGAATGGATCACCGTCGAATGATCACGTCCGCCGAACAACTCCCCGATCTCGGTATATGGAAGATCGAGGAGTGTCTTGATCACGTACATGGCGATCTGGCGGGGCACCGTGAGATTTTTGGTGCGGCGCTTGGAAACGAGGTTGTCCACGGAGACGCCCCAGGCCTCCGCCGTCCGCTTCCGGATGTCCTCCGCGGTCGGGCCCGCGGCCTCTTCCTCGCCCTCTCGCGGCCCGAGCGCTTCACGGGCCAGGTCGAGCGTCATCTCGCGCCGGGTGAGTGAGCTGTAGGCGAGAAGCTTGATCACGGCGCCTTCGAGCTGCCGGACGGAGGTCTTCCGGTTCCGCGCGATGAACTCGATGACGTCCTCCTCGATCACCAGCGAGTCCTCCGCCGCTTTCTTCTGGAGGATGGCCACGCGCGTCTCGAAATCGGGCGGCTTGATGTCGGTGACGAGCCCCCACTCGAAGCGGGATACCAGGCGCTCCTGCAGGCCGGGGATCTCCTGCGGCGGCCGGTCGCTCGTCACGACGATCTGGCGATGCGCGTCGTAGAGGGAGTTGAACGTGTGGAAGAATTCCTGCTGCGTTCCTTCCTTGTTGCCGAGGAAGTGCACGTCGTCGACGAGGAGAACGTCGATCTGCCGGTAGCGCTGGCGGAACTCCGCCGTGCGGCCGCCCTGGATGGCCGAGATCATCTCGTTGGTGAACTGCTCCGAGGGGACGTAGGCGACCTGCGCGGCGGGGTTCTGCCGGACGATTTCGTTACCCACGGCGTGCATCAGGTGGGTCTTTCCGAGGCCCGTGTCTCCGTAGATGAACAGCGGGTTGTAGAGGCTCGCCGGATTGTTCGCCGCGCCGTGGCACGCGGCGGCCGCGAGCTGGCTGTTGTTGCCCACCACGAATCGGTCGAAGGTGTAGCGCCGGTTGAGCCCCGCGTTACGCGCGGCCTCGGCGGGACTGCGGACCTGGGGGGGCACACGGCCCGCGGTACCGGGCGCCGCGGCGACACGAGCCGGTGCCGCGGCTTCGTCGACGGGGTCGGAACTCCCGGCGTGCCCGGGCTTCGCCGCACGGAGCTCCGGGAACTCGAGTCGCTCGTTCCCGCCGTGCCCGCGGTGCTCGAATCGCAGCGCGACTCCCGGTCCGAACTCCCGTTCCGCGAGCTGTCGAAGCAGAACCCCGTATTTGTCTTCGATCCACTCCACCGCAAACCGTGTGGGCGCTGCGATCACGAGCGCCTCCGCGCTGAGCGCGACGGCTTCGGTCGACGACAGCCAGGTGCGGATCGTCTGCTCCGGAAGGACCTCCCGCGCGGCGATGGTGATCGAAGTCCAGGCTTCGGAAGCCGTAAGTTCCATGCGGTCTGTGCGGTCCGGGGTTACGGGAGCCGGCTTTTTGCGGGGGGCGGATCTTAGAAGAAGTTTTCCACATAGTCAATCTTCAACAGGCTTCTTGCTTCGCCGGATCCTGTGCGTGACGGGCCCCAGTTTGACAGGACCCGGTAGACCGTCTAATCTTCGAGGCTTTTCCCGACCGGTCCGGTCCAGCAGTTGAACGGAGACAGTCCAGATGCAACCGACATTCAGAAATCCAAGCCGCCGGAAGCGCCTGAAGGATCACGGCTTCCGGGCGCGCATGAAGACGAAGGCCGGTCGCAAGGTCCTCGCCCGGCGCCGCAAGAAGGGCCGTCACTCGCTGACGGTCAGCGACGAGGTCCGCCGCAAGCACCGCGGCTAGCCCGGTCCGGCGTCCCGCGCCGTGACCGGCAGCCGTTCGTATCCACCATCCGCCCGCCTCCGCCGTTCGAGCGAGATCCGCGCGATGTTCCGGTCCGATCGCCGCTCCTGTGGTCCCCTCGATGTGTTTTTGCGCCCGGCGCAGGCCGCTGGACCCCGCGTTGGCATCGTAGTCCCGAAGCACGGCCGGACGATCGTCGAGCGCAATCGGTTGAAACGGCGTCTCCGCGAGATTCTGCGGACGCAGTGGCTTCCCGGTGAGCGCGGCCGGGTGGCGGCAGAGGGTGGCGGACGAGACCTCCTCGTCCGTGTACGACCGGCGGCCTACGCGGCCGGGTTCGAGGAACTGGCGACGGCGCTACGCACCTGCCTGGCTCCCGCGCGGCGATGAAGGCTGCCCTGCTGGGTGTGATCGGGTTGTATCGGTCCGTGATTTCACCGCTTCTTCCGCCGGCGTGCCGGTTCGAGCCGTCGTGCTCGGAGTACGCGCGCATCGCGGTGGACAGGTTCGGACCGGCGCGCGGCTCGTGGCTGGCGCTGCGCCGGCTGGGCCGCTGCCAGCCGTTCGGCGGCTCGGGGTGGGACCCGGTGCCGGAGGCGGACAACCAGACTGCCGACACAGACGAAGGCGATAGATAGACATGGAAAGACGCGTACTCCTGGCGATCGCATTGTCGATCGGCCTCATTTTCCTGGTCAACGTTCTGTTTCCGCCCGTGGCGCCACCGCCGTCGGAGGTCCTGCCCGGCGATACCGCCGCCGTCGCGTCCGATGGCCCTGGCGCGCTCGCGGGTCGGCCGGATCGACCGGGGACGGGAGATAGGCCGGCGGCCGCCGGAGGCGCGGGTGGTGCGGAGGTGGCAGATGGCCAGCCCGATTCGGACGACCGGCTGGTGGGAGGCGCGGACAGCGCTGACCGTGCGGCCGCCGCCGCGCCCGCCGAAGCTGATACGGTCCTCGTGCGGTCCGAGCTCTACGAGTACGCCCTGTCGACTCGCGGCGCGGCGCTCGTCGGCGCGCGCCTGCTGAGCTTCGACGCGTACCGGGACGACGACGCGGAGACGACTCCGGTGGACCTCGTTCCCGAGGGCGGGCAATTCTTCGCCTACGGCATCGCAGTCGGCGGCGACACGGTCAGGGTCACCGACCGGGCGTTCATACCGTCGGCGCGCCGGCTCGATCTCTCCCCCTCGAACCCGCGCGATTCCATCAGCTTCGTCCACGATTTCTCCGGCCGCGCGGGCCGCTTCGTCGTGACCTACCACTTCCGTCACGACGGGTACCTCGTGGACGTCACGGGGCGCGTCGAGGGCCTGCGCGACCGGGGGTACGTACTCCTCGCCTCGCTCGGCCGAGGCCTCCGATCGAACGAGAAGAACCGCTCCGAGGACTACGACCAGTACTCGATGGTCACTAACGGCGAAGAGAACCACGTCGAGACGGTGAAGTTCAAGGACGTGGAGGCGGGAGAGGTCAGGCAGACCCCGGGTGGCCCGTTCCACTGGGTCGGCGTGAAGAGCAAGTACTTCTTGCTGGCCGCCATCGCGCCGACGGAGGGCCCGCTGTTCGGCGGCGCGTCGATCGCCGGTGGCGCCGAGGAGCACGAAGCCGAGGTCACGACATCGCTTCCGGTGCCCGCGGGCTCCGGCGGATTCCGCTTCAGCGCCTACCTCGGGCCGCAGGACTACGGGCGCCTGAACACGATCGGCCAGGACCTGCAGGACGTGAACGCGTACGGGTACCGGTGGCTGCAGCCTGTCACCCGCCCGCTCGTCGCGATCGTGATGCCGATCCTCGTCTGGATGCACACGAGATTCGACCTGGCCTACGGCTGGGTGCTGATCCTGTTCGGGGTGCTGATGCGGATCATCCTCTTCCCGCTCTACCAGAAATCGATGCGCGCCCAGATCGGCCAGATGCGCGTTCAGCCGATCGTCCAGGAGATCCGCGAGAAGCACAAGGACGATCCGCAGAAGCTCCAGCAGGAGATGATGCGAGTGTACAAGGAAGAGGGTGTGAACCCGCTGGCAGGCTGCCTGCCGATGCTGGTGCCCATGCCCATCCTGTTCACGCTGTTCTTCGTTTTCCAGGGGACGATCGAGTTCCGCGGGGTCCCGTTCCTGTGGCTGCCCGACCTGTCGCTGAAGGATCCGCTCTACATCATCCCGCTGATCATGGGCGCGTCGATGTTCCTGCTCCAGTGGATCGGCCAGCGGGGCATGAACGTCGTCAACACGCAGATGAAGGTCATGATGTACGCGATGCCGATCTTCTTCACGTTCCTGTTTGCGAACTTCCCGTCCGGGCTGAATCTCTACTACACGACGAGCAACCTCGCTTCGCTGCCCCAGCAGCTCTACATCGCGCGGGAACGGCTGGCGGCGGGCGTGGGCGGGTCGTCGAAAGCGAAGTCCGGAGCGACGAATGACGCCGAGCCCGACGGCTGACACGATCGTCGCGCTCGCCACGGCGCCGGGCCGGGCGGCCCTGGCCGTGTTGCGGGTGAGCGGCCCCGACGTGAAGTCCATCGCCGCTCGGCTCGCCGGCGCCCGGCCGCTCACGCCTCGTCGGTCCGAACTGCGACCGCTCGTCCATCCAGACTCCGGCATCCCGCTCGATCGGGCGGTTGTCACCTTCTTCCCGGGCCCCGGCTCTTACACGGGGGAAGACGTCCTCGAGATCTCGTCCCACGGGGGGGCGGTCGTCCCCGCGCTGCTGGTCGACGCCGTGTGCGCGGCGGGCGCCCGGCCCGCCGAACGGGGCGAGTTCACCCGGCGGGCGTACCTTGCCGGAAAGCTCGACCTGGTGCAGGCGGAAGCGACGCTCGATCTCATCGAGGCCCGGTCGCCGCGCATGGGTTCCGCCGCCCTGTTCGCGCTTGAACGAGGTCTATCCAGGCGCGTCGAAGACCTGCGTCGCGCCCTGGTGGAGCTCCAGGCATTGATCGCGTACGACATCGACTTCCCCGACGAAGACGACGGGCCGGTCGATCGGAAGCGCGTCGCGGACGGGGCGACCTCGATCGCCGCGTCGCTGGCGGCGCTCCTGCGGCACGCGCCCGAGGGGGAGATGCTGCGCGACGGGGCGCTGACCGTCATCGCCGGGCGGCCCAACGCCGGCAAGTCGAGCCTGTTCAATGCTTTGCTCGGCATCGAGCGCGCCATCGTGACGGAGACTCCGGGCACGACCCGGGACGCGATCGAGGCGCACCTCACCGCCGAGGGCTACCCGTTTCGCCTCGTCGACACGGCCGGGATCCGCGAGACCGGCGGGACCGTGGATCCGGCGGCGCGGATCGAAGGGATGGGCATCGAGGTGGCCCGCGCGTATCTCGAGCGGGCCGATCTGGCCCTGTTCTGCGTCGAGACGGGGCGGGAGTTACGCGCCGACGAGGCGGAGTTCCTGTCCGCGCTGCGCGAGCGGCTCGGGACCGACCGGACGCTTCTCGTGCGCACGAAGGCGGATCTCGGCCACGCGAAGGACGCGAAAGAGGGAATCCCGGTGTCCGCCGCCACGGGTTCCGGGCTGTCGAAACTCAGAACTGCAATGTTGACAGTTACTTACAGTGGTTTGCGTGACGCGGGCGAGGCGCCACTGGTCACTCGCGGACGACACATACGCGCGCTCGAGACCGCCGCCCTGCGGCTGGAGGAGTTCGCGGAAGCCTGGCGCGACGGCCACCCGCCGGAGATCGCCTCGACCCACCTGCAGGAAGCCGTCGGAGCCCTGGAAGAACTGCTCGGCGTGGTGACGAACGAAGATGTCCTCGACGCCCTGTTCGCCGGCTTCTGCGTCGGCAAGTAGCCCGGCGTCAGGCCGCTCGCTGGCAGCGGGGACACATGTACGTCTTTCGGCCGCCGAGCTTCATCGACTTCAGAGCACTCGTGCACCGCGGGCAGGCGCTGCCGCGCTCCCGTTTGTTGATGAGCCAGCCCGGATCGGCATGGGCCGCCTGCCAGTGAAGCGTGGCCCGGCGGAGAACCCGCCGGAGGTACTTGTGGATGCGCATCAACTGCTCGTCCGTCACGTCCTTCACCTTCAGGTCCGGCCGATACCCGGCCTGGAAGCAGATTTCGTCGGCGTACTCGTTGCCGATGCCCGCGACGATCTCCTGGTTCATCAGGATGCCCTTGAGCGTGCTCTTCGGCTTCGTGCGTGCCAGGTCGACGAACCGCGCCGGGGTGAGCTCCTCGCTGAGCGGATCGAGCCCGAGGTTCTCGAGGGTGCCGAGGCCGGTGAAGTCTTCGCCCTCGACGAGATGAATTTCGCCCTCGGAGCCCGAAGAGCTGTACCGTAGTTCCCGACCGGCCGCGAACTGAAGACGGATCTTGCTGTTCTCGTCCGGGGGGGTCGTCTGCGATTCAAGGAACACTTCGCCCTCGGATCCCATGTGGAAGACGAGGCTCACGTCGGAACGGAAGCGGATCACCACGTATCGCCCGTGACGCTCGATGGTATCGATCGCGTGGCCCTTGACCCGCTCGTCGCACAACTCGGGGTCGATGTTCGCTGTCTCGGGATCATCGATCAGGACTTCGGACACCGTCTTGCCGGTGGCATATCCGGCGAAGGCGTCGATCATCCGCTCGACGTCAGGTAGCTCTATCATGAAGCGAATCCTCGCTGATGGTCTGGTATAGGGACCGAGTATTACTCCAGAGAACGCCGAAAGTGCCCTCAGTGTTCAATCTCGAAGCCCGAGCCCGCCACGTCGCCCGGATCGAAACGGTCGACGCCCCGCACCGCCGCGCTTCGCGGGCCGCGGGCGAGGGCGTCGGCGAGGCGCTCGACGGATGACGCCGGCCCACGCGCCCGGACTTCTACCGTTCCATCGCGCCGATTGCGCACCGATCCACTGAGCCCGAGGTCCTCGGCGGTGCGGCGGGTCCACCAGCGGAAACCCACGCCCTGGACGCGTCCGTGGACGACGAACCCGGCCCGAACTCCTTCCTCCGGCGCCGGACCCTCCCGCGCGGGTACGGTCGGCTGGCCGGGCACCGGTCCACCGAAGTGGCCCGAAGGCGGACCCGGAGGTGGGCTCGGAGGCGGGCCGGAAGGTGGGCCCGGATGCGGCGTGGATTGGTCGTCGGCCATCTCGGCGGGTATGTTTCGGTCGGCTGGAGAGTTCAGGGACCCGTGAACGCTACCGTGCATGGTTCCGTTGGCCGGGGCCGCCCGCCGACGAGGCCGGCGACCGCGCTCGATCACCCAACAACAATACAGCGGGACTCGACTTGATGCAGGAATTCGACGTCATAGTCATCGGCGGCGGCCACGCCGGGTGTGAAGCGGCGGCCGCGGCCGCCCGGCGCGGCGCGCGTACCCTGCTGATCACCACGTTTCTCGCTCGCGTTGGCCAGATGTCGTGCAATCCCGCGATCGGCGGCGTCGCCAAGGGCACGGTAGCGCGCGAGATCGACGCGATGGGCGGCGTAATGGGGCGCGCGACTGATCGAACGACCCTGCATTTCCGAATCCTCAACCGCTCAAAAGGCCCAGCGGTTTGGGCCCCGCGGGCCCAATGCGACCGCGGTCTCTATCCACGGGCAGTCCGGCAGATCGTCGAGGCGCTACCGTTTCTCGAGTTCTACCAGGGGACCGTGACCGCGCTGCGGACGTCGGGCGGGGAGGTGAGCGGCGTCGTATGCGGCGATGGAAGCGATTTCGCCGCGCGTGCGGTCGTGCTCACCGCGGGGACGTTCCTGCGCGGGAGCATACGGATGGGTACGGACCGGGAGATCGCCGCCGGCCGGGCCGGCGACGCCCCCTCCGTCGACCTCCCGGCCCAACTGGCGGAGCTGGGGCTCGCGGCGCGGCGCTTCAAGACGGGCACGCCACCGCGCGTAGACGGGCGCACGGTCGACTATGCCGCTTTCGCGCGCCAGGACGACGAGCGCGGTCGGTTCCGCTTCTCGCACTGGGGCGACCCGCGGCCCCTGCCCTCCCTCCCCTGCTGGATCGGCAGCGCCGGCGCCGGCGTGCAGGACGTCGTGCGTCGCAACCTCGATAAGTCCGCCCTGTACGGCGGCGCCGTCGCGTCGCAGGGCCCGCGCTACTGTCCGTCGATCGAGGACAAAATCGTCAAGTTTCCGGACGCCGTAGCCCACCAGGTCTTCCTGGAGCCGGAGGGCCTTGAGACGTCGGAGTTGTACGTGAACGGCCTGTCGACCTCTCTGCCGCCCGACATTCAGCGCACGATGCTCCAGGCCGTGCCGGGCCTCGAGTCGTGCCGCATGTCCCAGCCCGGCTACGCCATCGAGTACGACTACTTTCCCCCCGAGCGTTTGAGCCCCGAGCTCGAGCTGGACGGCTTGCCGGGCCTGTATCTCGCCGGCCAGATCAACGGGACGACGGGCTACGAGGAGGCGGCCGGACAGGGTCTCGTCGCCGGCATCAACGCGGCCGCCTCCGCCTGCGACCTCGAAGGCTGGCAGCCCGGCCGCGACGAGGCGTTCCTCGGCGTGCTCGTTGATGACCTGGTGACCCGCGGGGTGGACGAACCCTACCGGCTGTTCACGTCGAGGGCGGAGTTCCGCCTCATCTTACGTCAGGACAACTGCCTCCAGCGACTCGGGCCGGTCGCCGAGAGGCTCGGGTTGCTCGATGCGGCGCAACGCGAGGTGTTGCATCAACATCTCGACGAGTTGGACGCCGCGCGGGACTGGATAGATCGAGCCCGCGCCCGGCCGGAGGTCGTCAACGCATACCTCAAGGAGGCGGGGAGCCCGGCGATATCTCAGAGTCAGCGCCTCGATCGTCTCATTCGTCGCCCGGGCGTATCCCTTCTCGATCTCGTTGGAGAAGGCGGCCCGTTCGATGACGTCGAGTTCGGGGCCGACGTCGCCACCGTCATCGAGATGGAAACGAAGTACGCGGGTTACATCGAGCGCGACCGGGAGCGAGCAAAGTCGCTCCGCGAACGCGAGGCCCAGGCCCTGCCCCCTGACGCGCCCTACCGGCAGTTCAAGACGCTGTCGCTCGAGGCACGGGAGAAATTCGATCGGATCCGCCCTCGCACGCTGGGGCAGGCCGGTCGGATCCCCGGAATCTCGCCCGCGGACCTGCAGAACCTCCTCGTAGAGCTGCGGAAACGGCACTCTCTGAGCGTTTCACGTACGTGAGAGCGCCCACGGCCCTGGTGGTCGGATGTTTCACGTGAAACGTCGGTCTCCCCCGACGGGGGCACGTTTCACGTGAAACGCTCGAAATGGATCGTGGATTTGCGCCAGGCGAGGTCGTCCGCGCCGCCCGGCACGTCGCCGCAAGCCACGACAACCGCATCATTCCGCGCCGGCCGCCGTTTTCTTGGCGTTGGGCGGACGCCGCCCTATATTCGCCCCGGTCGCCGCGAACCCCGCCCATCCGCCGGCGGCGTACAGCCAGGTACACGCAGGGATCCCTTCCGCCCCGGGAACGCGAAACACGAATGAGTCGCATCATTGCGATAGCGAATCAGAAAGGCGGCGTCGGAAAGACGACGACCGCGATCAACCTCGGCGCCTCGCTCGCGATCGCGGAGAAGCGAACGCTCGTCGTCGATTCCGACCCCCAGAGCAACGCCTCGAGCGGACTGGGCGTGGAGATGAATCCGGACTGTCCCGATCTCTATGATTGCCTTGTTGACGGCGCCCCGATGGCCGAGGCGATCCGTTCCTCCGTCCATTTCCCGTTGCTCGACATGATTCCCGCGCGACGCGACCTCGCCGGGGCCGAGCTGGAACTCATCGATCGTCCACAGCGGGAACGCATCTTGAGGGAAGCGCTGGCCTCGGTCAGGGACGAGTACGACTACATTCTCATCGATTCCCCGCCCTCGCTCGGGCTCCTCACGCTGAACGCCCTCGTCGCGGCCGACACCGTCCTGATCCCGATCCAGTGCGAGTTTTATGCGCTCGAGGGGCTGAGTCAGCTCCTGAACACCGTGCGGATCGTCCAGCGCAACATGAACCGGGATCTCGGGATCGAGGGCGTCCTCCTGACGATGTACGACTCGCGACTCAACCTCTCGAAGCAGGTGAAGGGCGAGGCGGAGGAGTACTTCGGAGCGAAGGTCTTCAAGACGGCGATCCCGCGGAATGTCCGGCTCGCCGAGGCGCCAAGCTTCGGTCAGCCCATCGCACTGTACGATGTCCTGTCCACCGGGGCGCGCGGCTACCTCAGCCTCGCCGCGGAAATCGTCCGCAAGGACGCGAGAAAGAAGGCCACCGTTGCCTAAGAACGAATCGCGGCTCGGGAAGGGCCTGGGCGCCCTGCTCGGCGACGTGCTGGACGCGCCGCCGGCCAACGACTATCCGATCGTCGAAGTCGAGGTTGCGCGGCTGCAGCCCAACCGATTTCAGCCGAGGCGCGCGTTCGACGACGATGCAAGCCGCGATCTCCGGGCCTCGATCGAGGCGAACGGCCTCCTGCAGCCGCTCGTGGTGCGCCGCTCGGCCGCCGCCGACGAGTTCGAGCTCGTGGCGGGTGAACGGCGCCTCAGGGCGATGCGCGATCTCGGCTGGGAGACCGTTCCGGCCGTCGTGCGCGATTTCAGCGATGAGGCCATGCTGGTGCTTGCGCTCGTCGAGAACATCCAGCGCGAGGACCTCAACGCGCTGGAGGAGGCGATCGCCTTCCAGCGCCTGATCGACGGCTTCGGTTTCACCCAGAAGGAAGTCGCACGCCGCGTCGGACGTGATCGGTCGACGGTATCCAACGCGCTCCGGCTGCTCGCGCTGCCGGCCGCGGTGCGCGACATGGTCGCCGACGGGCGGTTGAGCGCGGGGCACGCCCGCGCGGTGCTGTCGGTCGACGGCGAGGCGGAGCAGGTGGCCCTCGCGACGGCCGTCGTCCGAGAGGAGTTGTCGGTGAGGGAGACCGAGCGACGCGCCCGGCGAAAGCGCGACGGCACACCTCAGCCCGGGTCGACGACCCCCTCGGCCGGGGCCGGCGATCCGGTGGCCCGGCGGGCGGCGACGCTGCTGGGTCGCAGCCTGGGAACGGGCGTCGTCGTGCGGCTCACCGGGGTGGACAAGGGAGAAATCCGGATTCCCTTCCATGACGCGGAGGACTTCGAGCGCATCATGCGTCGTCTCCTGGCCGGCGATGCGGGCGAGCTCTTCGACGATGCCAGTTCTCGGGGCAACGCCTGAACATGGCCTCCGGAAGATGGCGGGTGCTGGTCACTCGCGAGAATACCATGACGACCCGGCGGTTCCAGGTGGGCGCCGAGCGCGCGCTGGCCTGGGGGACCATCGCTGCCGTCGTCTTCGCAGGCACCGCGTTCGCGGCCGGCTACTGGTTCTCGACGCGTGCCGGGACCACGGACAGGGTGGCGCTGCAGGCGACGATCGATTCACTGACCGAAGAAAACGCGAAAGTCGACGTGCTGGCGGCGCACATCGCAGACATGGAAGTCAACTACGAGCGATTGCGCGAAGTCATGGGCGGGGAGGTCAATTCCTCCTCACGGGACATCCTCCTGCCCCCGGCCCGGGCGGAGTCGCCGGCGCCCCGGGAACGAGCCAGCGCTATCATGCCGGAAGTATGGCCGCTGGTGGAGGCGGGCTTCGTAACCCGGAGCTTCGGCGACACCGTTCCGGGCGAGGGCGCGCACGGTGGACTGGACATTGCAATCCCCGTGGGCTCGTATGTGCGGTCCACCGGTGCCGGAGTGATTGACGAAACCGGAGAGGACGCGGAGTACGGCCGCTATGTCCGCATCGACCACGCGGACGGAATGCAGTCGCTCTACGCGCACAACTCCTGGACATTCGTCGTCGCGGGGGACACGGTGGACGCGGGTGAAGTCATCGCCCTGTCCGGCAACACCGGGCGTTCAACGGCGCCGCACCTGCACCTCGAGATCGCGCGTGACGGTGTGCCCGTGGATCCGTTACCGTTTGTCGCCGGACGCCTCTGAAGAACCGGAGCGCAACTGCAATGTTTGAAAGGACAGAACCCGAGATGTCCAAGAATCGCACTGACGTGCCCAGGGAACTTGGTGACGTGGTGTCCGTCGTAGGACCCGGCATGAAGATCGTCGGCGACTGCTCGAGCGACGGCACGATCCGAGTCGAGGGAGTGGTCGAGGGATCCGTAAAGGCGGCCAAGAGCGTCGTCGTCGGCAAGGACGGCACCGTGAAGGGCGACATCGCCACGCAGGATGCAATCATTGCTGGCAGCGTGAACGGAAGCGTGACGGCCGAGAGCCGCGTCGAGCTGCAGGCGAGCTGCCGCGTCCAGGGCGATATCCGCAGCCGGCGCGTGAAGCTCGACGAGGGCGGCCAGGTCGACGGCCAGCTCCACATGGGCGCGAGCGCGACCCGGTCGAGTGGAGACTCCTCGCGGCAGGATTCGTCATCCGGAACGAAGGCCGACGATGCGGAGAAGTCCTCCGGAAAGCCTGCCGAAACGGCAAAGAGTGGGCGCTGACGGTCCGTTAGTGACTGTCGTACAATGAGTTACACAACATGACGTACGGTGGATAGTTATCCACTGTTGTCCACAAATGCGCCCGGCAGACCGGAGCGGCGGGGAGGTGGGTTGATCGGGAGTTCGACGGTTTGACCCTCCACGTCCTGCTGTTCGTCGTTGGACTGATCACGCTGACCCTGGGGGCGGATTGGCTCGTGACCGGGGCGTCCAGGGTCGCCAGCCGACACGGCGTCAGCCCCCTCATGGTCGGGCTGACGATCGTGGCGTTTGGAACGTCGGCCCCGGAGCTGATGGTTTCGACCGCGGCCGCGCTCCAGGGTCGGGCCGGCCTGGCGGTCGGCAACATCATGGGCTCCACCGTCGCCAACGTCGGGCTGATCGTCGGGATCGGCGCCCTCGTCCGGCCGATCGTGGTCCATCAGCGGCTGCTCCAGCGTGAGACCCCCCTCCTCGTCCTGGTCCTGTTCATCGTCATGGCCCTCTCGTTCAACGGCGAGATCGGTCGGCTCGACGGTCTGCTGCTTCTCGGCGGGTTCGGCGTCTACCTGTTCTACCTCTATCGATGGGGCGCGACCGGCGCTCTGACCGAGTCGCTCGTCGAGGAAGCGATGGAGAAGACGGCCACCGACGGCCGCCAGTACATGAACTGGATCCGCATCGCCTTCGGAATCGTCCTGCTGCTGGTGGGGGCGCGCTGGCTCGTCGAGGCCGCCGTCGACCTTGCCCGCATTCTCGACCTTCCCGAGGAAGTGATCGGGGCGACCATCGTCGCGATCGGAACCTCGGTGCCCGAACTCGCGGCAACGGTCACGGCCGCCGTGCGCGGACTCGGAGACATCGCGATGGGCAACATCATCGGGTCCAACATCTTCAACCTCGGCCTCGTCCTCGGGACGGCGGCGCTCGTCAGCCCCCTTCACCTCGCGCCCTTCACAGTGGTCGCGGAAGTCGTCCCGGCCCTCGTCTTCTGCCTCGCTCTCGTCCCGCTCGCGATGAGCGGCTCGAGGGTCTCCCGCTGGGAGGGAGGCCTCCTCCTGCTCGGCTACGCGGCGTTCATCTACATCATTCTCTGACCGCGCCCGGCTTGCACCCCTACCGCCGCCCCCCCGCTCCACTTACCGTACATCGTGTCCCAAGTGACCAGGTAAAGCGGCAACTGACCGACGGCGAGGGATTCGAATGGCGACATCCGTGAAGATGAGCAGCAAGAACCAGATCGTGGTGCCGCGGATGGCGCGCGAAGCCCTCGACCTCAGGCCGGGCCAGCGACTCCTCGTCACGGTTCGGGACGACGACGTCATCGAGATGCGGAAAGCCGCGGAGGATCCGGCGGCGCGCCTCGAGGGGATCCTGGCTCCCGCGGCGAGCGGGACCCCGGATGAGCTCTGGCCGGAGGTGAGGGGTGAGTGACGCGGCGGCCCTGCGAGGGGTCCTCACATCCGCGATCCGCGTCCACGTCGACGCCAGCGTCCTCGCCCTCCACCTGACGGGCCACGGCCGCTATACTCCCCTGACGCGCATGCTGCTGGGCCTGCTTTCGGACGACGAGCTTTCCGCCACTACCTCGGCCATTTCCATCTATCAACTGCTCGTGGAAGCGTATCGCCGCGGCGAAACAGACACCGCCGCGACGGCCGAACGCTACCTCACGACGATCCCCGGCCTCTCGGTGGTCGATGTGACGCCGGCCATCGCGCGGCAGGCGTCACAGGTGCGCGCCCAGCTCGGGGGAAGCCCGGAGCGGGCGCTTCAGATCGCGACCGCACTGTCCGCGCGCGCCGAAGTCTACCTCACCCAGCGATCGGCCTTCCGCCGGGTCGCCGGTATGAGCGTGGAGTCGCTCGACCTCTATTCGCGCGCCTGAGGGCCGGCCCGCCACAGTTCTTCAACCGGCTTCTAGCCGTCCTTCAACCGGCTTCCAGCGCCCGGAACAGGAGGCCGGACGGCATCTTCGGCTCGAAGTAGGTCGACTTGGGAGGCAGGCGGACGCCGGCCGCCGTCGCCTCCCATACGGCCGCCAGGCTGACGGCGGGCAGGAGGAACGCCGCACCACCGGACTCCGCCCGCCGGATCGCTTCCGACGGATGCCTGTGGTACTCGAGCCAGCCGGCGTCGGAGGCGTCGGAGGCGTTCGTGCCGAGAAGCTCTCCCATCACGTGGCGTTCAAAAGTGATGGCCGCGATCCGTTCCGCCGCGGTGGTACCGGGCGCTCGAGGGCTGAGGCGGAAAGCGTAGCTGTCGCCCCCGCCCGCGTCGCCGCTCACCATGACGACCTCCGCCGGGTCCAGGGCGGCTCGCGCACCGGCCGCTGCCGCCTCCATCGGACCCAGGTCCTCCACTTCGTACCACTGCTCCAGGCGCCGGGAGAGGGCTTCGTGCCCCCCTTCCAGGCCCGCCACCGCGGTAATCGTCCGGTGGGTCGGCTGAATGATCAGCCCGGGATCCCGTTCGCTGACGATACAGGAGAGCATCAGGCGCGAGGCCGGCGTCCCGAGCCGCCGGGCGACCTCGAGCGCCGTCTCGTAGCGGTGGTGTCCGTCGGCGATCAGCAGGGGATGGCGGCCGCCGACCACGCAGAACAGCTCCGCCGCTCCTTCTTCGTCCACGATCCACAGCGAGTGCTCGATGCCGTCCGGCGTGGTCGCCTGCTGGTCGGGCGCCGTCCCGTCGGCGACGCTCCGAAGCGTCTCGATCAGTACGTCGTCCGCGTCCCGGCCGAGGAGGAAGATCGGCGACAGTTGTGTTTCGGTCGCGAGGGTGAGTGCCAGCCGATCCGCTTTCGGCCCCGCGTGGGTGTGCTCGTGCGCGAGCACTTTCCCCCCGTCGAGCGGGACGAGCTCGAGCGCCGCGAACAGGGCGAGGCGATCGACGGAAGCGCCGTCGCGCGCATATCGCTGCCGATAAACGTAGACGGCCGGGACGGCGTCGCGGGCGAGGATGCCGGAACCTCGCCATTCGGCCAGTCGCTCGGCGGCGACGGCATAGCGCTCGTCTCCCGCGCCTTCGGGGAGTATGAGGCGCACGGCGTTGTACGGGCTGCGATCGCGAAGCTCCTCCGCGAGCGCCCCGTCGATCACGTCGTACGGGGGGGCGAGGACCTCGGCCAGGCCCCCGGCGGCGGATGTATATCGTAGCGCGGCAAACGGACTGAGTGCGGGCATCTGTCTGATCAACCTGCCGGGTTGGACGCCGGAAGGCGTCGGTCTAGGTTGGACCGGGCATCCGCCCGGGGCGTATAAAATCGGCGACCTTCGGCCCCGCGGGTCCCGCGAAGCCAGACTGCGAGACGGCCGGGCCGCGACGAGACGACACCAGCGAGGAGACCACGACCATCGTAGCGACCGACATCGCCGGCTTCCTGATCGACCTCGACGGCACCGTCTACGCGGGCGACGAGTTGATCCCGGGAGCAGTCGAAACGATACGCGATCTGCGTGGGCGGGGCACGCCCTTCCTGTTCACCACCAATACCAGCCGCAAGTCGCGGCGGGCCATCATCGCTTCTCTCGCCGAGATGGGACTCGAGCTCCGTGAGGGCGAGGTGTTCTCGGCGCCCGTAGCGGCGGCCGAGTGGCTCGCCGCCCGGGGCGTCCGCCGCGTTCAGCTCCTCCTTCCGCAGTCGACGCACGAGGACTTCGCGGCGTTCGAAGTGACCGACGTCGACCCGGAGATGGTGCTGGTCGGCGACCTCGGGGAGGGGTTCACGTTCGCCCGCCTCAACGCGGCGTTCCATTCGCTCCGCGCCGGGGCCGGGCTCGTCGCGCTGCACCGCAATCGTTTCTGGCTCCCGGCTGGCGGGCCGACTCTCGACGCCGGGCCGTTCGTGGCCGCCCTCGAGTACGCCGCCGGGGTCGAGGCGACCCTCGTGGGCAAGCCGTCCGCGGAGTTCTTCCGCACCGCCGCTACACGGAGCGGGGTTCCCCTCGAAGGCCTCGCCGTCGTCGGAGACGACATCGACAGCGACGTCCGGGGCGCCCGGGCGGCCGGCCTCGTGGCGATCCAGGTGCGCACCGGCAAGTTCGATGCGTCGATCCAGGAGGAACTCCTCCCGGGCGAGAGGCCGCAGCACGTCGTCGACTCGATCGCGGACCTGCCGCGACTGATCTCGCATGCGTGAGCGCCGCCCATCCACCGGCGCGGTGTCGCCACCCCGCACGCCCGGCCGCCGGTTGTCGCCGCGGCGCGGCTTCCTTTCCGCGGTCCTCGCCGGCGCGATTGGTATGGCCGTCCCGGCCGGGCACGCGGGCGCGGGCGCGGTCGCGCCCGCGCAGGCGCAGCAAGCGCCGAGTCCGGCCGACGTCCTTGGCTACGATCCCGTCGCGACGGCTACGCTTCCTTCGTGGGCGGAGATCGCCGGTTACTTCGCCACCCTGGCGGAGCAGAGCCCCCGGGTCGTGATCGACACGATCGGCCGCAGCACGCTGGACCGGCCCATGATCGTCGTGACGATCAGCAGCGAGCACAACCTGGCGCGCCTCGAAGAACTCAAGGCGATCCAGGCGAAGCTCGCCGACCCTCGACGGATCAAGTCGGCCGCCGAGCGGGAAGGGCTGATCGCGTCGGGGAAGCTCGTCGTGCTGATCAGCGCGGGCATCCATTCCACCGAGGTGGGCGGACCGCTGGCCGCCATGCGACTCGCCCACACGATCGCGACCTCGCCTGCGCCGGGTCCGGCCCGGATCCGCGAGGAGGCGGTCGTCCTCATCGTGCCCGCCGTCAATCCCGATGGCATCGATCCGGTGAAGGAGTGGTACGAGAGCTCGAAAGGAACGCCGTGGGTCGGATCCGAACCGCCGGAGCTCTACCACCACTACGCCGGACACGACCTCAACCGCGACTGGTATGCGTTCACGCAGAAGGAAATCCGGGCGATCGTCGACAGGGTCCACCAGGTCTGGCATCCGCAGATCGACCACGACATGCACCAGCACGAATCCACGAGCGCCCGTTACTTCGTGCCGCCGTGGCTGGATCCAGTCGAAGCCAATGTGGATCCGCTGCTGATCGCCGCCGCCACGTCGCTGGGAACCCGCGTCCAGTGGTCGATGCTCGAGGAGGGCAAGACGGGGATCTCGGTCGCCGCGCGGTACGACGCCTGGTCCCCGGCCCGCGCGTACGCCCACTATCATGCCGGGGTGCGCCTGCTCAGCGAGACCGCCTCGGCACGACTGGCCACGCCCGTCGACCTAGAACCGAGCGATCTCGTGCCCACGCCGGGACTCGATCCGCGCGTGCCGTCGTGGAACCATCCGATTCCGTGGCCCGGAGGACGCTGGGGCCTTGCCGAGATCGTCTCCTACATGGAGTCGGGCGCCCTCGCGATGCTCGGAATCGCATCGAGTGAACGCGAGATGTGGCTGCGCAACTTCGAACGCGTCGGGCGCCGCGCCGTCGAGGGTTGGCCGGCGTGGCCCGAGGCCTGGATCATCCGCCCCCCGGCGCGACCCGACCCGGACGGCTTCGCGGAAGCCGGGGTCGCCGAGCTCATCAGGATACTGCGCCAGGCGGGAGTCGAAGTCCGCCGGGCTACGGAACCCTTCCAGTCCGAAGGCCGAGAGATCGAGGCCGGCTCCTACGTCGTCGACATGCACCAGCCGTACGCCGGATTCGCCCAGGCCGTCCTGGCGCCGCAGCCGTACCCCCAGCGGCGCGAGTACGCGGGAGGCCCTCCGGTCGCGCCGTACGACGTCACCGCGCACAACCTTCCGCTCCTGCTCGGCGTCCGTACCGTACCGTCCCACGAGGCGCCGCCGGCCCGGCTGGAGCGCGTCGATCGCAACCCGCCCGCGCCCCCCCGCCACGTGAAGGGACTCTCCGGAGAGACGTCCGTGATGGTCGGGCTGTACCAGCCGTGGACGCCGTCGATCGACGAAGGCTGGACCCGGTGGGTGTTCGACAACTACTCCGTGCCGTACGCCCGGGTTACGAACGACGAGGTCGCGCGCGGCGAGCTGCTGCGCGAGTACACGGCTATCGTGATCCCGTCCATCAGCCCCGACGAACTCCGCAAAGGACGCTCGGCCGGCGCCGTGCCGCCGGAGTACGCGGGGGGGTTGGGCCCCGCCGCGATCGAGAGTCTCCGCAGCTACGTCGCCGAGGGCGGGACCCTCGTTTCCTTCGGGTCATCGGTCGGGTTCGTGATCGAGGCGCTCGGTCTGCCGGTCGAAGATTTCATCGGTCCGCTATCCTCCAGCGAGTTCTACGCGCCGGGATCGCTGGTGGGCCTGAGGGTCGACTCGACATCCTCGCTCGGCCGTGGCATGCCGCCGACCGCCGCCGCCTGGATCGAGGGCGGCGCCGCCTTCCGGGTGTTGCCTGGCGGAGGGATGACCGTAGCGGCGCGCTACGCGGAGACACCCGTGACCCGGAGCGGATGGGTGGTCGGGGGTTCGTGGATCGCGGGGCGTCCGGCCGTCGTCGAGGTGCGGCAGGGGCAGGGGCGGGTCGTGCTGTTCGGCTTCCGGCCGCAGTACCGGGGCCAGTCGCTCGCGACCTACCCGATGCTGTTCAACGCGCTCAAGCGCCAGGGTAATTGACGTCTCAGGGTACTGACGCCGGACCTACGCCGGCGTCTCGGGCACCCCGGTCACTCGCTGCACCGCGGGGCCCGTATCGGCGACGCGCCTGGGCAGCCGCACCCTCGCCACGCAGCCCGTGGCCGATTTTCGATTGTGGAGCACGAGGCTTCCTCCGTGCGCCTCCGCGATCTGGCGCGCCAGCGCGAGGCCGATGCCCGAGCCCTCGGGTTTCGTGGTGAAGAACGGCACGAACAGGTTGGCCGTCTGCGCCAGGCCCGGTCCGTCGTCCTCGACCTCGAGATCGAGGAACTGATCCGACTCCAACCAGGAGATCCGGACGCCCCCACCGGTTTCCAGCGAGGCATCGGCCGCGTTCTCGACGAGGTTGATGAGCAACTGGTCGAGCTGATCGCCGTCGGCCCGGATGACGACGTCCGGTCCGGGGTCGACGGCCACCGGCACGCGCGGCTCGAGCGCCGCCACCCTTCGCACCCAGTCGGCCACGCGGAGGTCGGCGCGGGCGGGCGAGGGGAGCTTGGCGAGGCGGGCGTAGGACGACATGAATCGGCCGAGCGCCTCCGAGCGCCCCGCGATCACGCGGAGGCCGTCACGCAGATCGTCCGCGTCTTCGGCGGTCTCTCCGCCGCGCGCGATCAGGGTCGACAGGCTGTCGGCGATCGACTTGATCGGGGTGAGCGAGTTGTTGATCTCGTGGCTGAGAACGCGAATCAGGCGCTGCCAGGCGATCCGTTCCTCCTCCCGCAGCACCTGGCTGAGGTCCGCCAGGACCACCAGGCGGTGGGGGCGGCCGTCCCACCGGAACGTCCGGCGGCGCAGTTCCCAGCGCCCGAAGCCATCGGCAACCGCGAAGTCCATCACGCGCGGAGTCTCGCCCGACAGGCAGTCGGCGAGCCCCAGTTCGTGCGCGCTTCGGCCCGTCAGCTCGGCCTGTGGACGACCGAGGAGGCTCTCGCCCGCGCGGTTGAGCAGCCTCAGGCCATCCTGATCGTCGAACGCGAACAGCGCCACGTCGATGACGGACAGCACACGCGTCAGGAGATTGGCTGCCTCTAGCGCGTCGAGCCGCTGATCATGGAACGACTGGGCGAGTTCGTTCACTTCGTGGAGGATCAGGCCCAGCGCGTCTTCGCGGCTCGGCGACCGGGTGCGCAGCGAGTAGTCCCCCTCGCGCAGCGCCTCCAGCATGTTGGACACCGCGTGGAGCGGCCGGATCAGCCGTTCACGCAGGGCGAGCAGCAGCCCGACCCAGGCGAGCGCCACGATCACCGTCACCGTCCACTGCGTGCGCTCGGGGAAATCCCCCGTCCACAGGAGGACGAGGGCGGCCACGACCGCGGGCAGGCCGGAGCCAAGCGCCAGGAGGGGAATCAGGCGCTGGTACGTCAGGCGACGCCGCAGCCGGGTGATGACGGAGCCCCGCTTCAGCGCACTGCTCAGACGTGGAGCCCGTGCCGCTTGAGGCGCCGATACAGGGCGCTGCGGCTGAGGCCGAGATCGTCGGCGGCCCGGCTCACGTTCCCGCGGTTCCGGGCGAGAGCCTTGCGGATGAGGATCCGCTCGGCCTCGTCGAGTTCGACATTTTCGAGACTGAGCGAGCCTTCGGGCGCCTGTCGCAGACCGAGATGCTCGACTTCGACCGCCACGCCGTCGGTGAGGAGCACGGCCCGCTCCACCGAATGGCGCAGTTCGCGAACGTTTCCGGGCCAGGCATGCCTGTACATCGCGTCTAGAGCTGCACTCGACAGTTGGAGCCCGGGCCGTCCGTACTTGTTGGCGCTCGCGGTGAGGAAGTGCATGGCGAGTAGCGGTATGTCCTCGCGTCGGTCGCGCAGAGGGGGAAGGCGGACTTCGACGGTGTTCAGGCGATAGAACAGGTCTTCCCGGAACGTCCCTTCCGCCACGGAACGGTCGAGCTCGGAGTTCGTCGCCGAGATGATGCGAACGTCGATGTGGCGCGTCTTGGAGGACCCGACGCGTTGCAGCTCTCCGGTCTCGAGCACGCGGAGCAGCTTCGCCTGCTGAGTCAGGGGAACGTTGCCGATCTCGTCGAGGAACAGCGTGCCCTCGTGGGCCACCTCGAAGTAGCCGATCCGGTCGCTGCGCGCGTCGGTGAAGGCGCCCTTCACGTGGCCGAACACCTCGCTCTCGAACACGCCCTCGGACAGGCCGCCGGTATTGACGGTGATGAGGGGCCGCCCCGATCGCGCGGACGTCGCGTGCAGCCATCGCGCGACGACTTCCTTCCCGGTCCCCGGCTCGCCCGTGACGAGCACGTTCGCGTCGGAAGGACCGACCTTCTCGATGAGTCGCAGCACCGGCTGCATGGCCCGGGAGTCGGCGATCATGCGCGGCATGTCGGACTCGGTGCGCAGCATCTGGTTCTCCGCCTCGAGTACCTGCGTCCGGCGCACGGCGCGCCCGAGGGCGAGCTGGCTGCGGAGCGTCGCGAGCAGTCGCTCGTTATCCCACGGCTTCTCGACATAGTCGCGAGCGCCCCGGCGCATCGCCTCGACGGCGCTCTCCACGCTGCCCCATGCGGTCATCACGATCACGGGCAAGGTGGCGTCGAGCGCCTGGACGCGCGGAAGCAGATCGAGGCCTTCCTGCCCGGAGGTCGTGTCGCGCGTGTAGTTGAGATCGAGCAGCAGCGCGTCGAAGTCGTCGGCCTGGACGAACTCGAGCACTTCGGCCGGCGACGCCGCCGTCTGGGCCACGTATCCCTCGCCCTTGAGCAGGAGCTTGAGCGCGGCCAGGACATCGCGCTGGTCGTCTGCCACCAGGATCCTCGGTTTCCTCTGATCGCTCATCGGAATCCCCGGGTCGAAGCCGGATCCTGCCGCAGGGCGACGCCTTCCTCTACGATCCGCCCGTCGAACAGGTGAACGGTACGCTCGGCGTAGGGCGAATAACGCGGATCGTGCGTGACCATCAGGATGGTGGCGCCGCCCGCGTGAAGATCGCGCAGCAAGCCCATCACGGCCTCGCCGTTGATCGAATCGAGATTTCCCGTCGGCTCGTCGGCCAGCAGGATCAGCGGGTCGCCCGCCACGGCGCGCGCGGCCGCCACGCGCTGCTGCTGCCCGCCCGAGAGCTGGCCCGGGTAATGATCGATCCGGTGCGACATGCCTACCCGCTCGAGCGCCCCGAGCGCACGCCGGCGACCTTCCGCCGCCGCGAGTCCGCGATAGCCGAGCGGGAGCTCCACGTTCTCCAGCACGGTGAGGTCGCCGATCAGGTTGAACGCCTGGAAGATGAAGCCGATATGCAGGTTGCGTAGACGCGCCCGCTCGCCGGCGCTCGCGCGCGACATCGCTTCGCCCTCCAGCCAGTACTCGCCCTCGGTCGGAGCGTCCAGCAGACCGATGAGCGCCAGCAGGGTCGACTTTCCGCACCCGGAGGGTCCCATGACCTCCACGAACTCGCCCCGCGCGACGTCGAGATGCACGTCCGCGAGCGCGTGCGTCTCCATCTCGTCGGTGGAAAACACCTTCCGGACCCCATCGAGCCGTATCAGGGGCGGTTCTACGGTACGTTCGGGTGGATAGTCCCGGCTCATCGCGGCCTCTTCAACCGGTAGCTACTCGATCTCGAAGCTGTCGAGATCGTCGAACCCCGAGACATCGGAGACGATGATGCGGTCTCCGACCTCGAGTCCGGAGAGCACTTCGATCCGGTCGACCGAACCGCGGCCGAACTTCACCTTGACGCGCTGTGCCGTCGTCCCGTCTGCGCTGACTCGGAACACGGTGCCCGGCTCGCTTGCCGCCGCGTACGCCGGACGTTCGACCGAGAGAACGTCCGCCAGCGTCCCGACGTGGATCATGGCCTCGGCGTCGTGGTCGCCGTCGGCGGGAATTCGTGGATTCTGGTCGAGCGCCACCGTCACGGAAACGATCGGTTTGCCCGGGACGGGAGCGAGACTCACGACGCTTCCGCTGACCGCGTCGGTGGCCGCCTTGAGGGACACGGGCTGCCCCGCCACGATCTCGGCGGCCTCCTTCTCGTACACCTTGATCTCCGCCTTCAACCGATCCGACAGGGCGACCTGGGCGACGACCTCGCCGCCCGACACGTGGCTCCCCGGCTCCACGAGGACCTGTTCCACGACGCCGTCTCCGGCGGCCCGCAGGGTCAGGGACCGCTGCCGCGCACGTTCGGACTCGAGAATCGATTCGACCCAGCGGAGCTCCTCGCGCTGCGCGGCCATCTGCTGCTCGGTGGAGGAGGTGATCAGGGCCAGGCGCTCCTCGTCCGACCCGAGGCGCCGCTCGAACGCTTTGACTCGTTCCTTCGCGCGCCGCAGTTCGATCTCCCTGACCTTGCCCGCCGACCCCGAGCGCAGTTCCTCGAGTTCGTCCTCCGCGTGCAGGAACGTAATGCGGGTATCCGCGATGGAAGCCTCGAGGGCGAGTCGACGAGCGCTCTGCTCGCGGCTGAGGGCGATCATCCCGCCTCGCGCGGCCGCGAACTTCTGCTCGGCCTTCCCGACTGCCAGGTCGATCTCGGGGTTCGAGATCTCGATGAGTCGATCGCCGGCCTTCACTTCCTGGCCCGCGGTCACGAGGACGGCCGAGACGAGCCCCGGCTGATCGCTCCGCAGCATCTGGACGCGATCGGGAACGAAGCTGCCCCAGCCGTGGACCTGGCGGACCATGGGCCCGCGCTGTGCGGTGCCGATCACGAGCAGCTCGTGGGCCACGACCTTCTGAGCCGGGCGCAGCGTACCGATGAAGAGGGTGAGGCCGGCAACGGCGAGAACGCCGAGAGCCGCCCACCAGAGGCGACGGCGCGGCCGGCCGGAGGACCTGCGGACGTCCATCCCGGAAGCGCCGGGAGATCCCTCCCCCGGTTCACCGGGTTCACGTCCCGGATGGTTGGATCGAATCTGCGACATGTAGCTCCCGGGCCCCTCCCATCGTTCACGGCGACCCCGCCAACATAGCCTGCCGGAGCGGCCGGCGCGTAAACGCTCGAAACCCTGCGTTACCGAGCAACGGGCGTGCCATAACCCGCGGGGTCGACAAGGCCGTCCAACATTCACGCGGACAGAGTCTTAGGCGCCCTGGTGGCGGGGGCGCCTTTTCGGGCACCTGTTCGGATCCGCTACACGGTGTGCGATTTCAGGGCGGCGGGCAAGGCTCGGGGGCGGTGACGGAGACGAGATTCACCTAAATCCTGCGTCCCGACTATACTGCAGGAACGCCGGACGCGACGCCGGATGGTCGTGGACACGTGGAATGGACGCCATCGGCGGGAGGATGGAAGCTATCTCGATCATCGAGGGGCCGGCCCGGGTCACGAGAGCGTTCGCGATCCTGGCGGCGACGGCATGGGGATGCGCCGGCGCTCCGACGTCCGAAACCGTTGGAGGGCCGCACACGGGCCCCGGCTCCGGCGGCAACGCCGAGCAACCGGCGGACGATGCCCATCTCGCCATGGAAACCACGGAGCTCGATGGAACCTGGGACGTGCGGCCCGGCAATCCGGCGTTGCCGGAACTGATCGCCGAGATCGACGGGGGGCGCTGGCGTGTGCGGATGAACGGGCGGACGGGCTCCTCCGTTGCCGCCCTGCGAGCCGAGATGGCGGAACTCGGACGGATCCGCCTGCACGCGGTCGGCGGTTGGCTGGCGCTGTGCGCTACGCCGGGGCTCTACGACTGGCGGCGCCGCGGAAACGTTATCGAGCTGACCGTCGTAGAGGATGACTGTACGCGACGGCGAGGCGGCCTCGACGGAGCGGAGTTCACGCGTCGAGACTGACAGCGGCCATCGGGCGCGGCCGAGGGCGTCTACGATTACCTGGACGACGGCCGGACCATCACCCTGACCGTGCAGACCGATCCGTGCGTGAATCGGCGCGCCTCCGCGAACGGGGCGCGCCTCGTCCGGCGGCAGTAACTGCCGCTAGACGCCCTCCTCGGGGAAGTTCTCGATCACGTCCTTCACCTTGTTCAGGAAGAAGGCCGCCATCGCCCCGTCGACCACGCGGTGGTCGTAGCTGAGCCCGAAGTAGGACATGTGCCGGATGCCGATCACGTCGTCGCCGAGCGCGTCCTGCACGACCACGGGCCGCTTCTCGATCACGCCGGTGCCGAGGATCGCCACCTGGGGCTGATTGACGATCGGGGTTCCGAACAGGTTCCCGAACACGCCGACGTTGGTGATCGTGAACGATCCGCCCTGGATGTCATCGAAGTCGAGCGACTTCGTCCGCGCCTTCTCGGCGAGAACGTTGGCGCCGTCGGCCAACCCCTTGAGGCTGAGCCCGTCGGCGTTTTTCAGTACCGGGACGATCAGCTCCTTGCCGTCGTTGATCGCGACCGCGATCCCGATGTTGATATCGCGGTGGTAGACGATCGTCGTCCCGTCGACCGAGGCGTTGAGGATCGGGTACTCGCGCAGCGCCTCGACGACGGCCTTCATGATGAACGGGCCGTAAGTCAGCTTCACGCCTTCCTCCGCGAATTTGCCCTTCAACTTCTGGCGGAGCCGGACGACGTGCTCGAAGTCGATTTCGTTGACGGACGTGACGTGCGCCGAGATGCGCTTCGACATGAGCATGTGCTCCATCGTCCGGAGCCGCACGCGGTTCATGTCCTCGACCCGGTCGCCTTCGCGCACGGGCACGGGCGGGATCTTGATCTCGAGCGTCGCGCCGTGGATCGGCACCTGCATGATGCCCGGCGCGCCCGGGGCGGCCGGGGCCGACGGCGCGGCGGGCTTCGCCGGCGCGGCGGCCGCGGGGGCGGCGTCCTTTTTTGCCGCCGGAGCCTTAGCGGCCGGCTTCGCTTTCGCGCCGCCACTCTCGATGTGCGCCATGATGTCGTCGCGCGTCACGCGGCCCGCGATGCCGCTGCCTTCGACGGCCGCGATGTCCACGCCGTGCTCCGCCGCGATCTTCCGCACGACCGGAGTCGAGCGCGTCTTGATCCGCTCCTCGCGACTTTGCGGGCCGTCGTCGGTCTCCTCCGCGACCCGGGCGCCGCCTTCATGCCTGTCGGACCCGTCCCGGTCGTCCCGGTCTCCGTCCGCCGGCGTCTCCGCGGCGGCCGCCTCGGCGACGGCCTGCTCGGTTTCCTCGGTCGGTTCCGTCTCGACGTCGGGCTCAGCCTCCGCTTTCGACTCGGCATCGCCCGCCGGCTTCGCCTCCGTTTCCGCCGGGGCTCCATCGCCCGCCGCGCCGCCATCGCCCGCCGCGCCGCCCTCAGTGTCGATGCGCGCCACGATCGTGTTGACCTCGACGGTCGAGCCCTCCTCGACCAGGATCTCGACGAGCGTGCCCGCGACCGGCGAAGGAATGTCCGCGTCGACCTTGTCGGTCGAGATCTCGAACAGGTCCTCGTCGCGGTCGACGGTGTCGCCGACCGACTTGAGCCACTTCGTCAGCGTTCCCTCGGCGATCGACTCGCCCATCTGAGGCATGATCACGTCGTGCTTGGACATCTCGCCCTTCCTGTCTCTCGGATTCCGATAGTTGCGGTTACGTGCGTGCGTCTTGGTGTTTCAGGCGCGTCGGTGCGTTCTCGCGTCTCAGTAGGCCAGCAGCCAGCGCGCGGCGGTCGTGATGTCGTCCACCTGCGGGAGATAGTAGTCCTCGAGGGCCGGTGCGTACGGTACCGGCGAATCGAGTGCGGTCACCCGGCGAATCGGCGCGTCGAGCCACTCGAAGGCGTGCTCGCATACCTGCGCGGTGATCTCCCCAGCAAAGCCGCCGAACTTTCCGGCCTCGTGGACGATCAGCAGGCGGCCCGTGCGCTTCACGCTCTCGACGATCGCGTCGGTGTCGAGCGGCCGGAGGGAGCGCAGGTCGAGGAGGTCGACCGTGACGCCGTCTTCCTCCTGCAGCTTCTCGGCGGCCTCGTCGGCCTTGTAGAGCATCGCGCCGTACGTGACGATCGTCAGGTCGTCGCCCTCGCGGTGCCGCCGGGCTTTGCCGATCGGAACCACGATCTCTTCGCCCTCGGGCAGCATCTCCTTCACCCGCCGGTACAGGAACTTGTGCTCGAAGTAGAGAACGGGATCCGGGTCGCGGATGGCCGCCGTCAGCAGACCCTTCGCGTCCCGCGCCGTCGCGGGGGCGACCATCTTCAGGCCGGCCACGTTGGCGAAGTAGGCCTCGACGTTCTGCGAGTGGAACGGGCCCGAGCGCGCGCCCCCTCCACAGGGCCCGCGGATCACGATCCCCGCCCCGATGCCCGTCCGATACCGGGATTTCGCCGCGAAGTTGACGATCATGTCGAAGGCGGGCGCGATGAAGTCGATGAACTGCATCTCGGCGATCGGCCGCATGCCCATGTGCGCGGAGCCGATCGCGGCGCCGACGATGGCGGCCTCGCTGATCGGCGTGTCGATCACCCGATCCTCGCCGAACTCGTCGAGGAACCCTTCGGTGATCTTGAAGGCCCCGCCGTATACGCCGACGTCTTCCCCGAGGATGAATACGCGATCGTCGCGGCGCATCTCCTCGGCCATCGCCTGGCGGATCGCCTCCAGGTACGTCGTTTCACGCAACTCGCTCATGCGGCTCCCGCTCCCGGCGACAGGGTCTCGTAGCCGGGGACGGCCCGGCGGGTCCATGGGATCTCGGCGTCGAGCGCGCCGTCTTCGTACACGCGGCTGCGGGCCTCTTCCGCCGGCGGCTCGGGCTCGCCGAGCACCTCGTCGACGGCCGCGTCCAGCTCGGCGGCAACCGAGCTCCGTACTCCCGCGAGGTCATCCGCCGTGACCTCGTCATTCTGGGCGAGCCGCGCCTCGAGCCGCACAATGGGATCGCGCTCGCGCCAGGACTCGAGTTCTTCGGGCGGCACGTACTTCTGCGCGTCGTGCTGCGCGTGGCCGAGCATCCGGTAGGTCTCCGCGACCACGATGGTCATGCCGCCGCCCTGCCGCGCCCGATCGACACCCGCCCTCGCCGCGACGAACACCGCCTCGACGTCGTTCCCGTCCACCGATTCGGCCGGCACGCCGTACATGGCCGCGGCGTCGAGCCAGTTCTCCACCGCCGATTCGCGCCGGCTCGTCGTGCCGAACGCCCAGCGGTTGTGCTCGAGGAAGACGACGATTGGCAGGTCGAGCGCCGCGGCGAGCGCGAAGCCCTCGTGGGACGCGCCCGTACGGCTCGCGCCGTCGCCCTGGTAGGTCATGCAGACGTTGGGCTGCTTCCGCTGCTTGAACGTCAGCGCGACCCCGTTCAAGACGCAGAGCTGCGTGCCGAGCGGGCTGATGGGCCCGAGCAGGCCGAGCTCGGGGACGGTGAAGTGCGTCGTGTTGTCCTTCCCGGCGCAGAGCGAAGTCCCGCGCGCCGTGTACTGGCGCAGCATCTCGCGGACATCGAGCCCGCGAACGAACAGGGCGCCCATGTCCCGAATCGACGGGGCGAGCCAGTCTCCGTCTCCGAGCGCCCAGGCGCTCGCTACGGCCGTGCCTTCCTGGCCGAGACTCCGGTAGAGGCCGCCCACGACATGTCCCTGCTTGAACAGGGTTTCGAGGCGTTCTTCGACTCCGCGGGTGAGCAGCATGTAGCGGTAGATCGCGAGGAGATCGGACGTTTCGAGGTTGCTCAGCGCCTTCTCCTCTCGGGAATGCGGCACGGCTGATCCGTGCCGGCCGCAAAGATATGCGCCCTCTCGGCGAACCACCAAACGCTTTACTTTGTCGCAAAGCGATGACGGCTGGCGACGCGGACCGCCAGGGGACATTCTGCCGCCATGCAACAGATCGTCATTCCCCGGCACGGCGCCCCCGATGTGCTCGAAGTGCGGGAATCGCCCGACCCGCGACCCGGTCCCGCCGAGGTCCGCGTCCGGGTCGAGGCCGTGGGCGTCAACTTCGCGGACATCATGGCGCGCATGGGCCTGTATCCGGACGCTCCGCCCCTGCCCGCCGTGCCCGGGTTCGAAGCGGCGGGCGTGATCGACGCCGTCGGCGCGGGCGTTCCGGTGGAACGGATCGGCACCCCGGTCGTCGCCCTCACGACGAGCGGGGCCTACTCGGATGTCCTGTGCCTCCCCGCCACGCAGGTGTTCGGGCGGCCTGCCGGCATGTCGGCGGTCGACGGCGCCGCCCTCCCCGTCGTGTATCTGACCGCCTACGTCGCTCTCCGCGTGATGGGTTCGCTGAACGAAGGGGAGCGCGTCCTCGTCCATAACGCGGGCGGCGGCGTCGGGCTGGCCGCGATCGACATCTGCCGCCTGTCGGGCGCGACGGTGTACGGCACCGCCTCTGCCTGGAAACACGACGCGCTGCGTGCGCGCGGCGTGGAGCACTGCATCGACTATCGCACGGAAGACTTCGAGACGGAACTCAGGCGGCTCACCGATCAGGAGGGGGTGCACGTCGTCCTAGACCCGCTCGGCGGGAAGTCATGGAAGAAGAGCTACCGGTGCCTGTGCCCGACCGGCCGGCTGGTGATCTTCGGGCTTTCCGCCGGCGCGCCCGGGAAGACGCGTCGCTGGCGGGATACGCTGACCTCGCTCGCCGGCATCCCGTGGTTCAGCCTCAACCCGCTTAGGCTCCTGGGCGACAGCCGCGCCGTCGTGGGGGTCAACCTGCAGAAGATTAACGCGCGTCCCGACGACGCGGCCGCCTGGACGGGTGAGCTGCTCCGCTGGTACGAGGCGGGGGACATCCGACCGGAGGTCGATCGCACGTTCACCTTCGCCGAGGCGGCCGAGGCGCACGGGTACATCCAGGACCGCAAGAACTTCGGAAAGGTCGTACTGGTCCCCTGAGGCTGCCGCCGAAGTTGCCGATCCGGTTGATCGTCCTCGTCCTCGTCCTCGCGGCGGGCGGCTGCGCATCAGGCGGAGGGCGTGGCCCGCTGCCGCCGGGAACCCTGGTCGGCGGGTGCGGTCCGGCCCGTGGGCTGCGGCCGCTGTACGATCTTCCCTTCGCGCGCGGCGAGTCCTTCGAGCTCACGCAGGGCAACTGCGGAAGCGCGTCGCACGACGGCCGGTTCCGCTACTCCTTCGACTTCCGGATGCCGCCCGGCACCCCCGTGCTCGCGGCCCGCAACGGCCGCGTCACCAACGTCCGGGACGACCGTCCGGACGGCACGCGCCGGGTCGGCGACGAAAACTTCGTGATCGTCCTGCACGAGGGCGGCCAGTACTCCCGCTACATACACCTCCAGCGGTACAGCGCGCGGGTGGCAAAGGGCGACGGCGTCTCGGTCGGTGACACGGTCGGCCTATCGGGCAATTCCGGGCGGAGCCTGTTCCCGCACCTCCACTTCGACGTCGCAAAGGACTGCCGTAACCGGTGCGAGACGATCCCGAGCGCCTTCCGCAACGCGAAGCCCCCGATTCCCGATACCCGCGGGCAAGTGCGCGCGCTGGAGTAGGACCGCCGACGGTGCGATACTGGTAGTTGTGAGGTACCTACTCCGACGGAATCGGGAGGTCGGTGACGCGCGCCGCGGTGTTGTCCGTGCGTTCCGGGCGCCGGAGCTCCACCGTGTCGCCGGGCTCGACCTCGCGGCGAACCGTGGCAAGGGCGATCCACCCGAGCAACGGGGAGCGTGCGGCTGACGAGACCGTGCCGATCTCTTTCCCGTTGGATATCACGACGTCGCCGGCCGCGAGGCGAGCCGGACC
>JBPCJZ010000147.1:0-7362 GCA_051004775.1 Gemmatimonadota bacterium | reverse complement strand
CGATAGAAACCCAACGTGAACAGCCGGGTCATCACATCCCAGAAATCGAAGTTGTACTCGAGCCCTTCCCGCGGTTCATGCGGCCGGATGGTGCCGCTCCCGAGGGTCGCTGCGAAGTCGATCAGGTAGTGCCGCAGATAGCCGGGCGCCACGAAGGCGTCGAGCGTATTCATGAACCGCATGTCGACGTGGTTGATCCAGGCCGAGACGACGTACAGGCCGCGCAGCTCTCGCCGATGCTCGTGGCGGTAGTAGTCGTTCGGATCGTCGTCGCGCGTCCCCTCGAAGAAAAAGGGACCCTTCGGCGGGCCGGGGACGAACTTGCTGGCGACCGCGACGTAGCTGCCGTCAGGCAGGGAATCCGTCTGCGCCAGCGCGTCGCGCGCGACCTGCAGCGTCAGGGGACGCTCGACGAAGTCCTCTCCCGTTACCGTAGCGTCGGGATCCACCTGCAGGCGATCGGTCGTGAACCGGAAGATGTAGTCTTCCGGCACGTGGTACCCGGCTCCGTACAGCAGGCGATTCGAGATCACGCCCGCGCCGGAGCTGAGGTACAGGAAGTCCTTCGGGTCGAACTTCAGCACGTATCGGTCACCGCTTGAGTCTGCGACCGTGTAGCCCGGCGAGATGCCCTGCACCTTCGCCGCGACGATCGTCAACGGCCCGGGCGCCGGCCCGGCGGTGGTCGTGGGGCCGACGCGTATCTGCGCCGGAGACAGGGCGCGCCCGCGGTTGCGGTGCTCGAACCAGGCGGAGTTCGGCACGTCGTCGAACCGGTCGACGTTGAGCGCCTCCCGTTTGCGGCCGGTCAGCGCGCGTAGCCCGAGGACGTCGGATATCTCACCCGACACCGCCGCTGGAATCAGGCGCGCGACTTCGTTCGGCTCGCGAGTTGCAGGTTCGGCGATCGGCAGAGTGTCCGCCCACGCGATCGGCTGCGGGCGATTTGGCGGAGCCGCGCCTCCGCCGCACGCTGCCGCCAGGAGCGCCAGCGGGAGGGCCATTGGGAGTACCGATCCAGGCCTCACGGCCGCCACGTCCCGCCGAAACCGACGCGCACGGATTCCTCGCTGAACCCGGCATACACGAGTCCGAGCAGGCCCTCGGGGCCGGCCGCGCGAAAACCGAAGCCGTACGAGGCGTGCCAGTCCTCGCTGCCGATGGCGTCCACGCGGCGGGCGACCGCTCCCTCGGCGAAGTGGAGGAAGGATTCCACGCGCAGGCTGTTGTGAATGTCCCGCCAGATCTCGTAGCGCCATTCCGCCGAGGCGGCCACGAGGTCGAGGTCGGTGAAGCGAGTGTCGGGGAATCCGATCGCGTTGCGCTCGCCCCCGAGCGCGGACAGATGATAGAACGGGACCTGGCCCGAGCCGCCGCGGGTGAGTTCCGTGACGCCTCTCAGCGCGAGCAGTTGCCGACGGTTGAGCGGCACGAGGCCATGCGCCTCGAAGGACAATTTGTGGAAGTCCGAGCGCGTTCCGTCGACGCCGCGGAACAGCGTCCCGTGAGCGAGCAGCCTGGCCCCGCGACGCTGGAAGTCGACGATCCGGGTGAAGTCGAGCGTCCCGCCCGCTCCCAATCGCGCATACCGCTGTCGCCCCGTGGCGCCAAACAGCGAGTCCGGGTCGAACCGGGACGACAGGCGCTCGTCGTCGGCGGCGCCGATCGGCTCCCGGACGAGGTCGTCCTCGTAGCCGGCCTCGAGATCCACGGTGAGCAAGGGGCTCACGGCGACGGCCGCGGTGGCCGTCAGGTCGATGACCTCGCGCCTGTAGAGCGCTTCTTCCTCCGACGTCCTCGATCCGACACCGTGGAAGCGGATCTGCGCGTAGCGCTGCCATCCGCCGCCGAGCGCAACGTCGCTTCCGCCCGGCTCGAGGGTGAGTTCCGCGCGATGCCGTTGTGACCCCCGAATGCTGAGCGCGCTCTCCCAGCGAAGCGGTGCCCACCGATCGATCATGATGGCCCCGGCCGGCCCGCTCGACGGGCCGATCGAGGAGCGAATGGCCGGCTGCACGCCGGCCTCCTGCAGAACCTTCAGGCCGCGGACCAGGAAGCCGGGAGGCTTCGGGACCGTGAGCTGCCCGACCGCGAGCGCGGGGAGTCGGACGAGCAGCAGATCGACGGGCAGCAATACGAGCTTGAGCGGGAACCCGACGACGTCCACCCAGTCCGTCGGCTGGTCACCCGGGGGGCGGTCGTCGGCCATCGCGGCACGGATCGAATCCGCCCGGGCGACCGGATCGGCTTCCTGGGCGACGGCCATGGGCGCCACAGCCAGCGCGAGCGCCGCAATGGCCGCCCGGCCTGCGATCGAGGGAACGCGCGCCGGGGTACTGGGGCGCGTTCGCCGGGGCTCTCGCCGCCGGACCGGGATGCGTTCGAGCACACGGCAAGATAGGGCCATGCCGGGTTGGCGCGCACCGGCGCACCGGCGGCAGACGTTATGCCAGAACGGCGCGGATCGACGCGGGTCGACGCGGGTACGGCCCGTTGAGAGCGGCGCACTTCGTGCAACAAGGGGCACAGACGGATCTACTGTAATCCGACCAGATGAAGTTCCTTGAACTATTGGTATACAAGCATGCTGCAATCCAAATCCGGCTGGAACGAGGCAGGAAACCGCTTCGAGTGGATGAGTTCGCCCGACGTCACGATTTCGTGGGACGACGGGGGCGATGAGAATGCCGGCGACGACGTCGTGTTGTCGGACGCCGGGCGCCGTCGGCTTCCCGTACTTCCCCTGCGCGGGATGCTGGTGTTCCCGTCGGCCGCCGCCCCGATCGCGGCCGGCCGGGAGAGGACGATCGCCGCGATCGAGAAGGCGCTCGAGGGCGACCGGCTGCTGTTCGCCGTCGCGCAGAAAGACTCCGACGTGGAGGAGCCGGCCACCGAGGACCTCTACCTCGTCGGGACGATCTGCCGCATCGCGCAGGTGCAGCGCGTGCCGGGCGGCATCCAGCTCGTCGTGCAGGGCATCACGCGGGCGGCGGTGCTCGAGTACGACGAGCAGGAAGGCTACATCGAAGCCGCCGTACGGAAGCTCGAGAACATGCCTCCACTCGATGCCAAGGGCCCCGCGTACGCCGCCCTGTATAAGGAAGTCCAGGAGCGCGCGGCACAACTCAGCCGTCTCCGGGGCGTGCCCAAGGAGATCGTCGACCACCTGCTCGGCTCCGTTTCCGACGGGGGCGAGCTGGCCGACCTGATCACGTTCTACACCGAGCTCGACGTCGCCGAAAAGCAGGAACTGCTCGAAGCGCTCGCCGTCGAGGATCGACTGCGCAAGCTGTTGCTCCACCTTCAGCGCCAGATCGGCGTCCTCGAGGCGCAGGCGCACATCCGCAGCCGCGTCCAGGAGGAGCTGGGCGAGCGCCAGCGGGAGATCTTCCTGCGCGAGCAGATGAAGGCGATCCAGCAGGAACTCGGCGACGAAGGAGACTCTGGTGGCGTCGAGGAGCTGCGGGAGCGGCTCGAGGCGCTCGATCTGCCGGAGGAGGCCCGCACCGAGGTGGACCGCGAGCTGCGACGGCTGGAGCGCGTACCGCGTGAATCCGCCGAGGGGCAGGTCGTCCGCACCTTCCTGGAGATGGTCGCCGACCTGCCGTGGAATGAACGCACCGAAGACCGGCTCGATCTCGAGCTCGCGCGCGAAATTTTGGAACGCGACCACTACGGACTCGAAGACGTGAAGGATCGTATCCTCGAGTACCTCGCGGTGCGAAAGCTCCACGAAGCCCGCAAGGCCGCGGGAACCTCACAGGCCGGCGCCGAAGACGAGGAGCCGACGGCAGCCGAGGACGCCGGCGACATCGATCGGGATCCCGAGTCGATCAAGGAGCGGGCCCGCGGCCAGGCGGACGACCGCAGTGGCTCGACCATCCTGTTCGTCGGGCCTCCGGGCGTCGGTAAGACGTCGATCGCCAAGTCGATCGCCGACGCGATGGGCCGCAAGTACGTGCGCGTCGCCCTTGGCGGCGCCCGCGACGAGGCGGATATCCGTGGCCACCGCCGGACGTACGTCGGCGCGATGGCGGGCCGCATCCTCGAGGGGCTCAAGCGAGCGGGCAGCCGGAACCCGGTGTTCCTGCTCGACGAAGTCGACAAGCTCGGCGTGTCGTTCCAGGGCGATCCGTCGTCCGCTCTGATGGAAGTGCTGGATCCTGAGCAGAACCGCCACTTCGTGGATCACTACCTCGGGCTGCCGTTCGATCTGTCCGACGTGATCTTCATCGCGACGGCGAATTTCCAGCACCAGATCCCCGGACCACTGCGCGACCGCATGGACGCGATCGAGTTCGCGGGCTACACGGCGAAGGAGAAGCTCGAGATCGCACGGCGTTACCTCGTGCCGCGCCAGCTAGAGACCAACGGTCTCACCGCCGAGCAGTGCGTGTTCGAGGACGAGGCCCTGGCCGAGGTGATCGACAGCTACACCCGCGAGGCGGGCGTCCGGAATCTCGAGCGCGAGATCGGGCGCGTCGCCCGCAAGACGGCTCGCAAGATCGCCTCGGAAGAGATCGAGCGCGTCGTGGTGACACCCGCCAATCTGCGTGAGCTGCTCGGCCAGCCGAAGGTGCACCCCGAGAAGAAGCTCGAGGAGGACACGATCGGCGTGGTGGCCGGGATGTACTACACGCCCGTGGGCGGCGACATCATGCTTGTCGAGTGCAGCGTGACACCCGGCGGCGACAAGCTCGTGCTGACCGGTCAGCTCGGCGACGTCATGAAGGAAAGCGCGCGGGCCGCGCTGACGTACGCCCGCACGCACGCCCACGAGCTGGGTATCGAGCTCGATGGCGAGGACAAGAAGGGGATCCACATCCACGTGCCGGCCGGCGCGGTTCCGAAGGAAGGACCGTCCGCGGGCATCGCGATGGCCACGGCCGTCGTGAGCGCGCTGAGCAAGCGGCCCGTCGCGCACGACGTGGCGATGACCGGAGAGATCACCCTGACGGGCCGGGTACTGCCGATCGGCGGGGTGAAGGAGAAGGTGCTCGGTGCCGAGAGAGCCGGGATCCAGCGGATCATCCTCCCCGAGGACAACCGGGGCGACCTTGAGGATCTCACCGACGAGGTCCGCGCGAACGCGGAGTTCCATTTCGTGGAGACTCTCGACGACGTGCTGGCGATCGCGCTCAGGCCAGCGGCTCCGTCGTCGAATGCCGACCGCGAACCGGGAATGGTCGCGGCCGGCTAGAGAAGCCTGTTGAGGCTTCTAGGGGCCTACGCCGAGCGCGGCGGGAAGCTGCGCTGGCGTCTCCACCCATACGTCGGGCTCCGTGACGGCCAGCGTCTCGCGTGAGTTCGGGCCCCACAGTACGGCGGCGGTGACGACGCCCGCCGCGCGACCGGACCGCATGTCGTGGACGCTGTCTCCCACGTAGACCGCCCGGGCGGGGTCCTTCTCGCCCGCCAGCTCGAGGGCCATCCGCACGGGCTGCGGGTCGGGCTTCGGCCGGGTGACGTCGTCCGCCGTGACGATTCCGGCGAACCAGCTCTCCGGCAGGCCGCAGCGCGCCAGACCGAGCATCGTCGCCTCCGCGCGTTTGCTGGTCGCCACGGCAAGAGTCATCCCTCGCGAACGCAGTTCCGACACGGCCTCCAGGACGCCCGGATAGGGGACCACGAGGCGGTCGTGATTCGCCAGGTTGTGCCGGGTGTACGTCTCGACCATGGCGCTGGCCTCGGCCGCGTCGGAGGCGAACTCGAGCATCTGGACCGCCAGCGGGGTTCCCATCCCGCGCACCCACAGGTCGTCCGCCATCGGGCGCCCCAGGTGGGTTTCCATCGTGTGGCGGTACGAGGCGAGGATCAGGCCGAGACTGTCGATCAGGGTGCCGTCGAGGTCGAATACGATCGTCCGGGTTTTCATGGCCGAAACGTCCCCGTGAAGACTCCGCCCGTCAAGCTGCGACGCCGGGCAATCCCCCGACAACCATCGTTTACGGCCGCTTTCTGCACCTTCCCCGACCCTGTTTCCCCCGGTCCGATACGCTCCAACTCTTTGTACCGGAGGGAGTTGTACACGCGAGGCCCCCGAGGGCATGCGCTTTGCAATCCTCGGTACGGCTTCCACCCGAGTTGGAGCCCCACGATCACGATGCGGAGGAGAATTTGATGACGAAGTCTTACCTGACATGGCTGCGCGCCGCGACAGCCGCGAGCCTTGTGGTGTTTACCGCGGCCTGCGGCGATGACAGTCCGACCGGACCGAACGGCCCAAGCGGGGATCCGTTCGACCCCGAGCAGTCGAACCAGGAGTTCGGCGCGTTCCAGGGCGCGTTCGACGCCAACGCCGACCTCGCGGCCGAGATCGCGGTCGTGACCGCGGCGCTCGACACGCTGGCGCCGACGGGTTCCGCGCGTCTCTACCAGCCGGTCGACGTGCCGGCCGAGCCCGCGATGCTCCGGGTGATCCGGACGACCCGCTTCAGTGGTTCGAGCGCGGGTAGCGCACAGCCGCTGCTTCCGGCCGACGTCCTCGGCAAGACGTTCGAGTGGGACGAGACCGAGAACGGCTACGTCGCGTCCGAAGCGACAGGCGCACCGGCCAACGGCGTTCGTTTCGTCATCTACGACCGTACCTCCGTTCCGTTCGTCGCGAATGGGTTCCTCGACGTTACCGACGACAGCGACGCTGCCGCGGACCGCGTCGGCGTCCACATGGAGAAGGACGGCGTCGTCCGGCTCGACTACGACATCGCGGCCACACAGACCACGAGTTCGCTCTCCGTCAGCGTCGCTGGTTACGTGAGCGACGGGACCCAGCGCGTCGACTTCGACGTCACCGAGACGGCGACTGAGACGGTCGACGGCTTCCGTGTGAACCTCGACTACGGTCTGTCGCTGGCCGGTCAGCCGATCAGCGTCGACTATGCATTCGTCATCAACTTCGGGGAGACCCTCACCGCCGACATCGTCGCGACGTTCGTGAACGGCGTGAACGAGCTGGTGATCGACCTGTCGCAGGCCGGCGATGGCAGCCTCACCGGGTCTGTGGAGTGGAACGGCGCCCTCGTCATGACGGTCACCGACGATGGGAACGGCGAGCCGGTCTTCCTCGGCGCGGGCGGCGATCCCGTCACGCCCGAAGAGGCGGTAGCCATCCAGCAGATGTTCGAGCTCGCGGAAGAGGCAGTCTTCTTCCTCGTGTCGAACCTGTTCTTCCTCGGGTCCAGCTTGAGCTGAACCCCCGGCCTTCCCGGCCGGTCCGGACCGAACGAACCCGGCGTCACCTCACGGTGGCGTCGGGTTTTTTCGTGCCCTTCAGGCGGCCGCCATCTCCTCGAGCGCGCGGCGCGCCAGGACCGGCACCATCGCCCGGCGCCAGTCGGAGTCGACGGGGATGTTGGTGAGCGG
>JBPCJZ010000146.1:0-41379 GCA_051004775.1 Gemmatimonadota bacterium | reverse complement strand
TCAGGGCCTTCGGATCCCGGGCCCCGAGGGCCGGCTCGAGCGTCTCGAACGCCATGTAGGCGGCGATCGCCTCACGACGGGCGGTCTCCCGATCGCCGTTGCCGACCGCCGCGAGCGCGGCCGTTACCAGCGAGTCGACCCGAGCGAGGCGGCCGGACACCTGCGCGCCGGCATCGACCTCCGGAACGCCTTCGAGCGGCTCGCCCGCCTGGACTCGGAGATACGCGACGACGGCTCGCGCGGAGGATTCGTCGAGATCCGGGTCGACGCCGGCGACCAGTTCGGCCAGCTCCAGGTCGTTCCACGCGAGGGCTTCCTCAGGATCGGTCCATGCGCGGACGTAGCCGCCGACGGGCACCTCGGGAGCGAGCGCCAGCGCACGCCCCTCGGCGACCTCGGCCGCGCCGAAACGGAATCCCTGCACGTACGTCGCGACATCCCAGCGCTCCTGCAGGGTCAGCTCCTCGGACCAGCCCGCCATCGCCGTATTGGGCACACCGAACGAGGTCACCTCGAAGTCGCGGCGCAGGCTCGCCTCGGCGTGGCGGACGGCGGCCGCCAGGTTGGCCGGCGGCGGCTCCATGCCCGCGGCCGCGGGGCCGTCGCCCGCCCCGGCTGGACCGTGGCAGGCCGCGCAGTGGGCGCGAAAGACGCGCGCTCCCCGTTGCGCCGACGGGCGTCCCGCGGCGAAGCGGATGCGCACCGCGTTCCACCCGGTGGCGACGGCGGCGGTCGTTTCCTTCGTCAGCGCGGTGAATTCCGTCGGTTCGACCTTCTCGTCGATCGCGGATGCCATCCGCTGCGCCCGGTCGATGGCGGTCCGGGCCGCCTCCGAGTCGACGGGCGCGTGGAGCGCCGTATTGCCCGCGAGGCCCTCGAGATTGCCCGCGAGGCCCTCGAGCCGGCGGACGGCTTCCGCGGTGAACTCGCCGGCCTCGTCGAACTCGGCCTGGTTGATCACGACACCCCGATCGACGGCGTCGGCGTACTCGGTGTCGGCGAGTTCGAGGAGTGAGATGACGGCGCCGGCCTCGTCGGCAGCGCTCGTTTCGGTTGCTTCCTGCGCCCGCGCGGCATGCGGCAGGCTCATGCTCATGAGGGTGAGCAGCGACACCAGGGCGCATTGGGTGACGACGGTCGTGCAACAGAAGCGGATGCGTCGTAGTGGCAAGATGCGTCGCACTATCGAGTCTCCCCGGGTTGGCGCGGGCCGTCGGGCTGAACAGGAATGAGAACCATTCTCAACGAGCACGGGGAGAGTATATCCTGCTGAGTTCCACCCTTCAACCTCCCCGGGCTCCCCAAGCTCCCGAGCTCCCGGGCTGCGCTTCTCCCGGGCTGCCGCGTTCCCGGTCGGAGTTGCGCGACGAAGGCGTTTGCTTCGGGTCGCCACGGGTAGAGTTCCCCCTGAGCGTTGCCGGTGATGCAGCAGGTCGCATAGGATTCCGCGTGCGACGTCGAACGCGCTCGGTGGCTTTCGTTTGCCCTACGACTTCTTCGGAGGAACATCCGCAGGTGATTCTCGGAATCGGAATCGACCAGGTGGAAGCAAGTCGAATCGCAGGGCTGATCGAGCGGTTCGGCGAGCGAGGGGAGCGCCGCCTGTTCACGGAACAGGAGCTGGTTCGGTGCGCCGATCGGCCCCGACCGGCCGAGTGCCTCTCTGCCCGTTTCGCCGCCAAGGAAGCGTTTGCCAAGGCTCTCGGCACTGGCCTTCGCGGCATGAAATGGACGGACATCGAAGTGGAGGGCGGCGAAGGCGAGCGGCCGGAGCTCAGGCTGCACGGGCGCGCCCGGGAGGCCTTCACCGGGCTGGGCGGCCAGCGCCTGCATGTAAGCCTGACGCACGAAGCCGGCGTGGCGACCGCGATCGTTCTGTTGGAGGGTGAGTCCGCTTAACCCGACGCGGCATCGGACTTTCGGGTCAAAGGCGCCGCTCCCTGCCACCGAACTCAGCCAGGTCACCCCCCGGGGCGCACCGCTCCCGCGTATCCATCGGCCAGCCGCCGGCCGAACTCGCCGCGACCCAGACCGTCGACGGCCACCCCTCCGCGTGTCTCGGAGGAATGCACCATCTCGCCATCCCCGAGACAGATCCCGACGTGAGAAATCGGCCGGCCGCCCCAGGCGAAGAACAGTAAGTCACCTGGCAGGGCCGACTTCCAGGGCTCCGACACCGCCTCGTCCACCGCCACCGTCCCCTGCCCCACCTCCGCCTGCTGCCGGCTGTCTCGGGGGAGCGGGATGCCATGAAGCGCGAAGACGGACTGGACGAGGCCGGAGCAGTCGGTGCCGGACCGTATACGCCCTCCCCAGACGTACGGTGAGCCCATCCAGGTGAGGGCCGTACGCGACGCCGACCCGGGATCCGCCGGATACCGTTCCCGGCGCTCGGCCGGAGCGAGCAGGCGGCCGGTACCGTCAGCAACGATGACGCGCCGTCCGTCCGGCAGGACCGTACCGCCATCGAGAGGGGCAGGAAGCCTCGCGCCCCACGGCGCGGGCCCGACCCGCGTCGGCCCTTGATCGCGAGCCGATCCCAAACCGCGCTCCGAATCACCAGGCGCGTCGCTCGCGCTTTCGAGCCGCAGCCCGAGGCTGAACCCGTCGGCCAGCTTCGCCCACCGACTCGCGTCATCGTCCGTGACGGCCACCAGCGCACCCGTGTTCACATGGCCCGGATAGCCATCGGCTGCGGTCACCTCAACCCATCCCTGCACGGCCGAGTCCTCTCCCACGCGCACGAGTTCGCCTAGCACGACCTGGTTGACCATCTCGGAGCGGTGTGAAGGTTCCCGGCGGAGGGGAGACCAGGCGACCCGGACGACGGCGGTCGAACCGGCCGGGAACCCCGGGACGGCCTCCGGGTGGAAAGAAGAGAGCGCCCCGGAAGCCATGGAACCTACCCTGGATCCTATCCCCGCAGTCGATTCATGGCCGACGGGGCCGCTCATTTCAAGCCCACTTTCTCACGCCCGGTTCAAGCTCACTTCGTCTCGACCAGTTCCCGCCGCAACAGCCAGTCGACGTCCTCGGGCCGCAGGCGTTCCCAGTCGAATCCAATGTAGCCGTGCGCCGTATCACGACGCACGAAGCCGAATACCGCCGGACGCCGCCCGTAGAAGTACAGGCCGATCTCCGCGGACGTGGCCGGCGTGAGTGAACCCGAGCGACCACGCACACGCAGATGCCGAAAAGGCCGTCCTTCGTGCACCTCCGACCGCTCGTCGTGCTCCACACAGAGCGAGAGTTCGAGCCCGAACGATACGTCTCGCACCTGGCGATCAGACAGGCCCGCGAGCGGACTGTGCTCCCCCATCCGGACCCAGCGCTCCGGATTCTCCGCGGCGGCACGGAGATCTCTCACCGTCTGACGCAACTCGATCGCGCCCGGGGACAGGTCGACGATCTCCTGCCCCACCATCCTGGGAACGTCGCCGAGCAGATCCAGCAACAGCCACGTCTGGGGGTAGGAGCGCGGCTCGAGGCCCGACAACCGATCGATCATCAGGTCGTGCGGCCGTACCTGTCTTCGAGTCGCACCACGTCGTCGAGCTCAGGCGTGCTGACCTCGAGGATCACGCTGTCCTCGATCGCCTCCATCCGGTGCACCGTTTCGGGCGGGATCTCGATCGCGACGCCCGGGACCCACTCGAACACGTTGCCGTCTCGCGTGAACTCCATCCGACCCGACAGCAGGTAGAGCGTCTCGTGTTTCACGACGTGCTTCTGTAGAGACAGAAGGTGACCGGCCGTCACCTCCAGGATCTTGCCCGCGTAACGTTCCGTGTGCGCATACCACACCTCCCGCCCCCAGGGTTTGTCGACGATCTTCGGCTCGTATCCTGTATCCATGTCCCTCGCGCCTGCGCGGGTTACGTTGCTGCATCGAATCCGGGCGAATATACCCGCGCGCACTCCCCGAACAACCGGCCGACATGATCGACCGCCCCATCTTCATCATCGGATGCAACCGGTCAGGGACGACACTCCTGTTCCGGAACCTGTCGATGCATCCCGATCTATGGAGCCTCTACATCGAGAGCCAGGACGAGTTCTACCGTCACTGGCCGATCGACCCGGAACAGGGCGACCGCGTGGCCGAGTTGCCGGCTCCGAAGGTAGCGGACGCCCTGGCGCGCGATCTGTATCACAGCGCCCACAACAAGGAACAGTTCCGCGATGCGCCGGTGCTGGGCGCCATCCCGCCGAAGCTCCTGCAGCGTCCGTTGGGCGTTCTCTGGAAGCGCCCGCCGATCCGCCTGGTGGAGAAGACGCCGGCCAACACGTTGCGCGTCCCGATGCTCGCGCGCGTCTTTCCCGATGCCCGATTCGTGTTCATCGTCCGCCGCGGTGAGGATGTCGTCAGCTCGCTGATGGAGGGCTGGAAAAACTGGAGCGAGACTGAGGACGAGTCGGCGTGGCGCTACACGAAGTGGCACTACCTCGTGCCGCCCGGCTGGCAGGAATGGACGGGACGCCCCCTGGAGGACATTTGCACCTTTCAGTGGACGTCCTCCACCGAGACCGCGAAGACCGATCTCGAGCGCTGGGCCCCCGATCGCTACGTCGAACTCCGGCACGAGGATCTGATCGCGGATCCCACTGCAGGGTACCGGCGGATCGCCGAGTTCTGCGACTTGCGGGCGTCGAAGAGCTTCGACCGGGTCATCGAGAGCGCGACCGATCGCCTGTTCACCACCGGCGGCTCGAAGCCGCGCTCCGACAAGTGGAAGCGTCTCCACTACGCCGAGATCATGCGAGTGCGCGAGAAGATCGAGGCGCTGAACGCAAAGTACTACGAGGATCCGGAGATTGATACGGCGCCGATTCTTAGGACGTGATCACCCCACCGCTGAGGAAATTCAACTGGCGGAAGTAAGGCCACCGGCATGCGCTGGCACTAAAGGGCCGCGAATGGTATCTGCCAGAAGTAGACCTCGACAGAGATCGTCAGTTCTCAAGTATCCTGTAGCGTCCGATGTGAACTACATCGAGTTCATCCAATTCCTCCAACCATACCCCTTCAGCTGACGCGGCGATGAGTCGGGACTCTGCCGGAAGCTGAATCTGGCCCAAAATCGAGCCAGTAGTTCCGTCGAGGGCAACCCATCGTTGCGAGTCGCCTCCCACGAACTCTCTTCGCAACCATATCCGGCCGTCAGCACCGATGAGTACAGCGTCAACCGGAGGAATGTAGTCTGGACGCGCGACAGCTTCTGAGTAGGCCGCACGATACTGGTCAGCGTCGAATGCGGTTGACTCCGCCATTGCTTTCTGTGCAAGTTCTGTTTGAGCGTCTGCGGCTGCACGAACGAGACTCGGTGTGAGCCGCCTCGCTACCACTTCATACCGCTGCGAAAAGATCGGCGCTCCGTCGGCGTTGATCCGCTCGACGGTCACATGATTGGGGTCATCTACTTTCTGCGAGACTTTTGCCAGACCGCTTCCATCAAGTGCTACTTCCACTCGATCGCTCCAATCGAAGGGCTGACGCACTAACCCCTGTCTTCCCGCGATAGTCATGGAAGCTGCCTGGGAAGACCGGGCATCGAGGACGAGGGTGTCGACAAGGCTTCCCTCAGCCGTGAATCGTAGCCACGGAAACTCGTTCCTTCCGGAAAGCAGGGACGACATTGGAATGGTTGGCCGAACAAGTACATCTCCGTTGTCCAACAAGGATACGGGCTTGCCCACCCCTCCAGCATCGAGTGGCTGGGCAATCGAGACCGTCCCCAACCACTCACCCGCCACGTCAAAATACTTCAGGGCATTCAATCGATTGTCTGAGACCCATACCGTGTCGCGCCTAGAACCTACAGTTCCAGGAGAAATGAGTTCTTCAGGCCCTTCCCCCCGCCGGCTGAGCGAGCCGACGCGTTCTCCATTGAAACTGTAGAGTCCCACTCCCTCATCAAAGATCTGAGTGAGGACCAGTTGCCCTTCTGTCGTGATCGCCGCCGATCGAATGCGCGACAGGGCTGTAGTAGGGTCATCTATGCTCCCGAAACGCGACTGCTCTACTAATTGCCAACTGGCTGCGGAATCCAAAGGAACTACCTGCATCGCCACTAGAAAACCAAGGATTGCCGAAGTCATGACTGTTCCTAAGCGGATGGCCGTGGAGTCCGAATGAAGCTTAACCCTCGAGGTCTATTGAGTGCATCGCGCGCCGGAGCTCAACGACAGCGGCGCTTGAGTACGATCGTCTCACAATGGCGCCGTCACAGTTTCTACGGTCGTGCGAGGCAGCTGCGCCGAGCGAGGCAAACTGCACCTGGCTAACGCGATCGCTCTCGTCGTTTCGGTCCACAGCCGAGCCATCCGGCGATATCCAACCATAGCTGCATGGTCCCGCGAAACTGCACTGCCCCAAGCATGGGTAGGCCGTACAGCCTACGCCGTAGCCGATAGGGTTGTCCCCGCAAAAGGTGTCGCACCCCCAAGGATTTCCCTCGTTCCAGCACGACTCGCAGTCCTCTGCCGGACCCTGTGCAGAGTCTTGCGCATGAAGCGCGACCGGGACAACAAGTAACACCATGAGGGAAAGGGCGGCGATGCTCACCGCGCGTGAGAATAGATGACGGAATCTCATGACTGGCTCCTCTCGTTGAACTCGACACTCCATCGGCCAACCCGCTAGGGTCACGGAAGCTACTTTTCTTGACTCGTGGCAGCGACTTCGTAAACCGCTATCTCGTGGCCCTCCACTGACCTCATGGCAGCAACACGGCTTCCCTCATTCATGACCGCGAAAAAGGAGAGCGGGAGATTGAACGATGTCACTGCCCGAAACTGACCGCCCCGATCGTACAGCACCACAACGGGATCTGACCCCGAAAAGTTGGACACCCCCCAGTTGTGGAGTTGACCGCTTGGCAGCGTGATGCGGAAGTTGTTCAAACGCATCGGAGGTTGCCATGGGAAAGGCCACACGTCGGCGCTACTCGCCGAAGCTGAAGTTCCAGGTCGTGCTGGAAGTGCTCTCGGGCCAGAAGAGCCCGGCGCAGGTGGGCAAGGCCTACGGAGTACATCCCAATTCCGTGGGTCTGTGGAAGAAGGCGTTCCTGGATCGTGGACCGGAGCTGTTCGCCCAGGAGGCGGGCACCGAGGAGTACGAGCGGCGGATCGCGGAGCTGGAGCGGCTCGTAGGGCAGAAGGAAGTAGAGATCGCCCTTTTAAAAAACTTCTTGGGCCAGAGCGGATGAGCACGCAGCAGAAGGTCCAGCTGGCTCGCTCGGCGGTTCCGGAGCATGGCATCAGGCCGGTGCTCTCGGCGCTGGAGCTGCCGCGCTCGACGTGGTACTACCACCGGCAGCCGCGGCCGAGCTATGCCGAGAAGTATGCGCATCTGCGTGAGCCGATGGAGAAGATCGCCACGGAGCTCTCGGAGTATGGCTACCGGCGCACGAAGACCGAGCTCGCCGAAACCTACGGAGAGTATCCCAATCACAAGGTGGTCCAGCGCCTGCACGGGCTGTGGGATCTGCCGCTGCTCAGGGGCACGAAGGCGCCAAAGCCCAGCGGAATCCGTCAGGTGATCACCGAGGCGGGAGACCGGGCCAATCTTGTGGCGCGCCTCGAGGAGATCGGCCTGTTCGAGGTCTTCTACACGGATTTCACCGAGATCCACTATGGAGCGCCGGGCCAGAAGGCCTTCTTGATCCCGCTTCTGGGCCACGAGAGCAAGCTCGTTGCGGGCTGGGCTCTCGGGGAGCGGGCGATCACGACGCTGGCCCTCGAGGCCTGGGACCGAGCGAGCGCCACGCTGGCGGAGTTCTCGCTGACGCCGACGGGCCGCATCATCCACCACGATCAGGATCCGGTGTTCACCAGCTACGCCTGGACGCACCGGCTGCTGATCAAGGATCGCTGCCGGGTTTTCTACGCTCTGGAAGGTGCCAAGGATAATCCGTTCATGGAGAGCTTCTTCGGCCGCTTCAAGACCGAGAATCGCTCGCTCCTGCAGGATGCCGAAACGCTGGAGGAACTCCGGCAGATCGTGGCCGCGAGAATCGATCACTACAACGGGAGGCGGCGCCATTCCTGTATCGGAAATCAGGCGCCGCTGACGTACGTTCGCTCCCTCCTCATGGAGGGTCATGCATCACAACACTGAGCGGTCAAACGAGTCCAACTTTTGGGGTGCACTTCCACGCGTCGGTCGCTGCGAAGATCGGCAAGCGTTTGCAACACATAATCGTCGCCAACAAGCACAGGAGAACTCACCACTCGTGCATCTGGATCGAAACCCTCGTCGACGCTCGACGGGGGCTGAAACGACATGAGGGAGTCGCCCGACGGGCTTAGGACGACAGAGGTGAACGGCTTGGGAATTCTTGTTGTTGTCAAACCGAGAGACGAAACGGAAATATGCGCCGAGACTGAGTAGGGTGAGGTCTTTATCAGCTTTGGTCGACCCAGGTGCCTGATTCTGTAGAGCGACCGCAGGTCGGGCCGGATCTGTGACCACACATACCAAGCATCGTTCTCGCTGTCGTACGTCGCCGCTACGGGAGGGCCGGGTAGCGCGACCGTATCCGAACCTGTGAACTCGCCGTCTGGCGTGTAGTGTGAAATCGTGTTCTGATCGCCATCCAGCACGGCGATCCCTCGAGGCGTATTCGCAACAAGTAGGGGTCGGGCAGCTACGTCTTCAGCAAACACACCGGACCTTAGGCTCAAGATCACCTTCCCCGATACGGCTGACCAGACCGCAAAGTCTATGCTCCCGCTCCCTTGGATCAACGCGGCTCCGGTTGGGGCGCCCAACTGGTTCGGAACCGGCAACACCTCAACCTCACGCAGCGATATATGTTGCTGTGATTCGGCGTCGCGGGGTAGGACGGCGGACAGACCAGCGCAGACCAGGAGGGGGGCGATCCCGCGAGAAAACCAATGTGGCCCGGACAAAGTTGGGGCGGCGAAAACGGGTCGCTCTTCGCGGAGGCGGTCACGAGGAGCAAAGCACGGATGATTTATCACAGATTCAAACATTGTGAGAAGCTCATACGTAGAATACTATAATGCCGAGTGCAACCATACTCGCGGTGGCCGGCTGTGTCCAGTCGCGATTGGAGGGCGGTGATGCTACTCTGAGCTTACGGATTTTTGTTTGGATGAGTAGCACGCCCTCGTTCCAGTCTTGTCGCATCGCTGATTTTGAGGTGAATAACTATGAGCCTAGCGCAGACTCGAGCAGCAAGAGGTTTGCCTGCTGTAATCGTCGTCGTCACGATCATCGCAGGATGTGCGACAGCGCAGCGTTCGGTCCATGACGAAGGAATACCGCCTTTGGCTATCCCATCCGATTTGCTCGTGTCACCACACTTCTTTGCGGAGGAGTATTCTTATTCGGTTGACACTGCTTCGTCGCTAGCACCAGGTGCGGAGGCAGATCAAGGATCGCGCTTCACCTTGGAGCAGTTCTCGAGGTTCTTGTTGCCGAATGGTATCGGCTTTGATTCCCAAGCCCCAAGAAGAGCAGGGATCTCAGCACGCAGGTAGCTTCGTGGAGGGTTGGGTCAGAACGCTGAGGGCATCGCCGAGTCGGTGACGGACCAAGGGAACCGGGCTGGATTGGATTGCTTGCTCGGGTGACCAGTCCTGCCTTTCGCGTCATCGATAGTCGTGGCTCTCCACCTTCAGCGTCTGCCCTCCGAGATCCAGCGATTCGGCCGAGTCGACCAGCACGTTGACCACGCCATCCTCCTTCTGCACCCTGCCGCCGAGCAACAACAAAGGCGCCCGCAATACGTCGCGCATCCGTTCCCGCTTGTCCGGCATCACGACGAAGTTCGAGAACCCCGTCTCGTCCTCGAGCGTGACGAACATGATGCCCTTTGCCGGCCCGGGACGTTGCCGGCAGATCACCAGTCCCGCCGCGCTCACCCGGTCGTCGCGTTCGCTCTGCGACAATTGCGCCGCCGTCAGCGCGCCCCGGCGGTTGAGTTCCGCGCGCAGATGGGCGAGCGGATGCCCCCGCACCGATAATCCTGTGCAGCGGTAATCGGCCGCGATCCGCTCGATCTCGGTCATTTCCGGCACGGGCCGCGCCCCGGCGACGGGCACCTCGCGCCGGGCCAGCGGGCCCGCGTCGCCCCGCACCTGCCGCAGGACCTCCCACAGCGCCTCGCGCCTGCCCGGCCACAGCGTCTCGAACGCGCCGGCTTCGGCCAGCACGCGGAGTTCGTCCATACGCAGGCCGCTGCGGTGCACTGCGTCTTCCACCGAGACGAACGGGCCCTCCGCCCGCGCCGCCTGCAGCTTCTCTCGCGCCCTGGCGCCTAGCCCGCGCACCTGCCGCAGGCCGACCCGCAGGGCGGGCGCGGTCGCGCCCGCTGCCCCGACCGCGCCCACCGCCGCATCCGCCCCGGTCCCACCCGACACATCCGCCCCCCCTTCCTCCAGCGTCGTATCCCAATCCGATCGCGCCAGGTCGACCGCCCGGATCTCCACCCCGTGCAGGCGCGCGTCGTGGATGATCGTGCCCGGCGAGTAGAAGCCCATCGGCTGCGAGTTCAGCAGCGCCGCGTAGAACTCCGGCGCGTAGTGGTACTTCAGCCACGACGAGGCATAGACGAGCAGCGCAAAGCTCGCCGAGTGACTCTCCGGGAACCCGTAGTTCGCGAACGCGGTGAGGTACTGGAGCACCTTAGCGGCGACCTCCGGCGTGACCCCGTTCTTCTCCATGCCCCGGGTCAGGTCGCGCTCGACCGCCTCCATCGCCCGGTGCGCCCGCTTGAAGCCCATCGCGCGCCGCATGTTGTCCGCCTGGGCGGGGGTGAAGCCGGCGAGCGCGATCGCGACCTTCATGCCCTGCTCCTGGAACAGCGGCACGCCGAGCGTACGCTTGAGGATCGGCTCGAGCCGCGGGTCGAGGTACGTGACCGGCTCCTGCCCCTTCCGGCGCCGCAGGTACGGATGGACCATGTCGCCCTGGATCGGGCCCGGCCGGATGAGCGCGACCTCGACCACGAGATCGTAGAAACAGCGCGGCTTGAGACGCGGCAGCGTGTTCATCTGGGCGCGCGACTCGATCTGGAACACCCCGATCGTGTCGGCCGCGCAGATCATGTCGTACACGTCCTGGTCGTCCGGCGGGATCGCCGCGAGGTCGAGCGCGACGCCGCGCGTCTCGCGCACGTAGCGGAGCGCCTTTCCGAGCATCGTCAGCATCCCGAGACCCAGCAGGTCGAACTTCACGAACCCGGGAATGTCGAGATCGTCCTTGTCCCACTGGATGATCGTGCGGCCGGGCATCGAGGCGCGCTCGATCGGCACGATTTCCCCGAGCGGCCGGTCCGACAGCACGAAGCCTCCCACGTGGATCGAGCGGTGACGCGGCAGATCGCGCAGCCCGTACACCGCGCGGATCAGCGCGCGCGAGCGCGGCGCGTCGGGATCGAGCCCCGCCTTCGCGAGCCCCACACGCGCGAGCCGCAGCGCCGCCTCCGACGCATCGCCCCAGTCGACCTCGGCCGCGAGGCGGTCGCTCGTCTCCTGCGGGTAGCCGAGCACGCGGGCCGCGTCGCGCAGGGCCATCTTGCCCCGGTAGGTGATCGACTCGCACACCATCGCGGCTCGGTCGCGCCCGTAGCGTTCGTACACGTACTGCAGCACGTCCTCGCGGTCCTCGTGCGCGATGTCGAGGTCGATGTCGGGCGGCTCGTGCCGCGACTCCGACAGGAAGCGCTCGAACAGGAGCTCGAAGCCGATCGGGTCGACCGCCGTGATCCCGAGGCAGTAGCAAACGACCGAGTTCGCGGCCGATCCCCTGCCCTGCACGAGGATCCCGCGCCGGTTCGCGAACCGCACGATGTCCCACATGATCAGGAAGTAGTCGGCAAGCCGCAGCCGCCCGATGATCGCCAGTTCGTGCTCGACCTGCCGGCGATGCGCGTCGCCGTACCGTTCGCCGTAGCGCTCCTCCGCCCCGCGCTCGACGAGCCCGCGCAGGAATGCGCCCCGGTCCTGCCCGCCAGGCACGGGAAACGCGGGCAGTTTCGGAGCGAGGGAGCGGAGCTCGAACCGGCAGCGATCGGCGATCTCGACCGTGCGCTCGAGCGCGGCGGCCGGCCAGCGCTCCGCCATCGCGGCCGCATCCTTCAGGTGCCACTCGGCGTTGGGCCGCAGAAGATCGCCCGCCTCGTCGAGCGTCACTCCGTACTTGAGGCAGGTGAGGACATCGCACACGATGCGATCGCGCGGGCGGGCGTAGCGCGGAGCGTTCACCGGCACCCACGAAAGACCGCGCGCCTCCGCGAACCGGACCCAGCGGCCGCAGCGCCGGGCGTCGCCCGGCAGGCCGTGGTGCTCGAGGGCGACGTGCAGGCGCCCGGGAAACAGCACGCCGAGCCGTTGTGCCGCTGCCACCATGCCCGCCGCCATGCCCGCCGCCTCGGGCTCGGCGGCGTCCCCCAGCAGCAGACAGACCAGGCCGTCGGCGCGGGCCCGCAGGCGGTGCAGGTCCGTGCGCGGAAACCCACGCTCCCCCGCGAGGCGCGCCTCGTTCACGAGTCCCGCCAGGTTGTGGTACCCATCCCGATTCTCGCACAACAGGACGAGCCGCAGCGCGGGACGAGGCCCCGTGCCATCGATGCGGATCTCGGCCCCGATGATCGGCCGCACGCCGGCCGCCTCGCAGGCGCGCGTGAACCGCACGGCCCCGCCCAGGTCGAACGTGTCGGTCAGGGCCAGGGCGGGCATCCCGATCTCGGCGGCGCGCGCGGCGAGGTCCTCCGGATTGCACGCCCCGTCGAGCAGCGAGAAGCCGGAACGGGCGGAAAGTTCGATGAACGAAGGGAACATCGCAGGTTTCGAGGTAGAATCGTCAGCGGGGAGAACCCGAATAAAACCCGAATATTGTCTATCTTCTCCGCCGCGGCGACGAGATGCAACTTTTGCAGCGCTCCCCCCGAGCGAAACCGTAGACGCCCCACGGCCGTACGGGACCGTGGATGTCGACTCCAACCGGGAAACCCAAATGGCTGAACTGATTCCGCTCGTCGCGATCTTCTTTACGATCGGCGTACCCGTGACCGCGCTGGCCGCCCACTTCGTGCTCCGACCCCTCGTGAAAGACATCGTCCAGGCGCTGCGGGGCGGATCGCGCGACGAAGTGGCCGCCCTTCAGCGCCAGATCGGCGCGCTGCAGGAAACGGTGGACATGCAGGAAGAACAACTGGCCCGGCTGGTGGAAGCCGAGTCGTTTCGGAAGGCGCTCGAAGCCGGGAGCCGCTGAGGGCGTGCCTCTACGGCCCCCACCTGGGCGTCGCGTCCACAGACGGCGGAGAGTTCGTCAGGTTCGCCAGCCCCGAACCGTCCGCGTTCATCACCCAGATCTCGTAGTTGCTCGTCCGGGTCGACGCGAACACGAGGCGGGTGCCGTCGGGCGACCAGTCGGGCAGCTCGTCCGCCGCCGCGCCGTTGTTCGTGAGGTTGCTCTGGCCGGATCCGTCGACGTTCATCACGAAGACCTCCGTGTTGGTGCCGGTGTGACGCGTGAACGCGACGCGCAGACCGTCGGGCGAGGAGACCCCCAGAAAATCCTCGGCCGGATTGTTCGTCAGGTTCACCAGCTCCGATCCGTCGGGACGCACGGAGTAAATCTCGTTGTCGCCGTCACGGTCCGTCGTGAACAGGATCCGGCCGTCGGGCGCCCAACTCGCGAACCGTTCGTGCGAAAACGGGGCGTTCGTCAGGTTCGTCTGCCCGCTGCCGTCGGCGTTCATCACGTAGATCTCGAGGTCCCCGTCGCGCCCGGTCTCGAACACGATCTGCGACCCGTCGGGCGACCAGAACGGGACGGCCTCGTCGGAAAACGGCCGGTTCGTCAGGTTCACGAGGCCGGTCCCATCCGCGTTCACGGCGTAGATCTCTCGATCTCCGTCGCGCTCGGTGTCGAACAGGATGCGGGTACCGTCGGGCGACAGCATGCCCAGCCAGTCGGTGCCGGAATCGTTCGTCAGGTTCCGTAGATCGCTGCCGTCGGGCGCCATTGAGAAGATCTCGTCGTTGCCGGTGCGGTCGGTCCGAAACAGGATCGCGCCGACCAGCGCGCTCGGACAGTCGACGGAGAAGGCCGTGGCAACGGTCTGGTCCGCGACCACCGTGATGGCCCGGGGATTGTCGCCGGCCACCGAGCAGTTCGCGGCCAGGCCGGACAACTGCACCGTGTGGTTCCCGGCCGGCACATCGGTCACGTCGATCGAGCCGTCGGTCACGGTTCGACTCGCCACCCCGCTGATCGACAGCGTGTAGCCGTCGGCGTCGGGCGTCGCGCCGCTCGTCGTCACCGACACCCGGATGGTGCCGTTTCCCGCGGGAGCGCCCGGATCCGTCGGCGCATCTTCGCCGCAGCCGGCGAAGGCGACGAGGGCGACGAGGGCGCTCAGGGCCAGGAAGGCGTTACGCCTCGGGCACGGGTCCGATTTATGGGTCACTTCCGAAGATCCTCGCTGTGTATTGAAGCCGTGGGTACGGGTCCCTCAATCCCACCAGCCGTGCAGCCACCAGTGAAACTCGCCCGACGGTCGGTATTCGCGAAACAGCCACATCACCGCGCCGTCGTCCGTACAGATACGAAAGTACTCTCTATGATACGGATCCTTCCACCAGTCGCCCGACAGACGCTCCGGGCCCTCGGCCGCTACGATCACCCGGTGCCCGGTTTCCCCCCACATCTCCGCCGGCCGGCTGGCCTCCATTCGCACGCGCAACGAGCGGGGGTCCGGCAGCAGGTGCAGGACCCCGGGAATCGCCGGCCGGGCGCCTACCATCTCTTCCACGCCGACCTCCGCCCCGACGGAACCTGCCCGTGCCGGGGCGCCCATCTCGATCGGCGTCCACACGCTCCGCGACTCGGGCCGATGCTCCGCGCGGACGCCGGGCTGCACGACCGCCTCTTCGCCGAGCCGCACTCGCAGGCGCGACAGCGCGGCCGCGGCCGCCAGCGGATCCCGCCAGCGGCGGGTGAACAGGTCCTCCTGGCGCGCGTCGGGCGGAGCGAGGCGCACGACGCGGAGGCTCAGCTCCTCGACGGGCTCGGCGAGACTCCCCTGGGCGCCCGTGGCGCGCTCGAGCGCCGCCCGGCAGAGGTCGTACAGCAGATGCTCGCGACTCGTGGGACGCGCGGGCACCGCGGTCGCGAACTCGCTTCCCCGGGCCGTCCGCAACTCGAGCTCCAGCCGGGCCGCGCACCGGCCTCCGGCGGCCAACTCGCCGCACAGGCGCGCCAGGAGGTGCCGCAGCACGAACAGCAGCGGCTCGAGCGTATCGGCCGGCGTGTCGAGTTCCAGCGCGGCCTCGGGAACGTCCGGGGGCGGGAGCGCGCGGAAGGCCCGCCCGTCGATTCCGCACGCCAGCCGGTGCGCCCGCAGACCCGCGGGGCCGAAGCGCGCTTCGAATTCCTCGGCCGGTCGATTCGCAACATCGGAGATCCGGTGGAAACCGAGGGCGCGAAACGTCTCGGCCAGGTCGGCGGGCAACGGGAGGGCCGCCAGCGGGAGAGGACCCAGAAACTCCCGGGACCGGCCGGGCGCTACGATCCGCACGCGGGCGGCATCCCCGCCCCCGCGGGCGTCCCCGTTTCCGCCCGCCGCCTCGTGCGCGTTCCCGTTTCGTCCGGCGCTCGCCAGCGCGGCCGCCGCGTCCGAGGCGACGGCCACGTCGGCCACGCCGATACCGATGCGTTCGAACCCGGCCTCCCGCGCGGCGCGCCGCAGCGTACGCGCGAGGGCCGGCTCGCCGCCCAGGCGCTCCCACCCGCGGGCATCGACGCGGGCCTGACCGGGCCCGACTCCCGCGACACGCGGAGATCCGGCCAGCAGTGCGCTCGCGAGGCGCGGGCCCGCCGCAGGGTCGTCGGGCGGGACCGCGACCCGCACCGTGGCCAAGCGCGCGGGATGAAGGCGGTTCACGGCGCCCTCACAGGGGCCACGAGACTCTCACAGGGGCCCTTTGCGGTCACGGGTGACCGTGAGCGGGCGATCCTCCGGCACGGGACACAGCACGGGCACCTCGACCCGACCCCCTTTGCCCACGCGGATCCATACCGGCCGCAACGGCGGCAGGCGTGGCCCGAACACCGCGTCCTGGAGCGGGTCGATCCGGCCCGGCCGGAACCCCAGGCGCAGAGCGGCGACCGCCGTCCGGCCGAGCGTCACGAACACGGCGGATGCCTCCTCGGCGAGCCGTTGCAGGCGGACCGAGGCCGCCTGGCCGAGCAGGTCGGAATGCCCTCCGGCCCTGCCGCCCGCCGGCTCGTCGACGCGGAGCGCGACGGCCCCGAACGCACCGCTGCGGAGCAGCAGGTCGGCGCACCAGGTGGCCTCGCGAGGCGACGGCGGCCGCACGATCCAGAATTCGCCTTCTCCCGGGACGAGCGTCACCCAGTCGGGAGCGTAGAGGGCGCGCGTTCCGTCGATCAGCGCGACGGACTCCCCGTCGCGGCGCAGCTGCTCGAGGCTCGCCCGCAGCACGGCGGACTTTCCACTCGATGGCGGTCCCAGCCACTCGACGATCCGTCCACGCGGAAGTCCCCCGTCGGGCAGCACGGCATCGAGCGGCGGAAGCCCTGTGGGGGCGCCGGGTGGGCCATGGGCCGTCGCCGGCCGTACGCTCAACCGTTCGACCTCGCGTTCCAGAATTTCCAGCGCGCCCGTGGCCAATGACGTCTCCGAGGTTAACCGAATAAAACCCGAAAGCAGGGGACGCACATGATAGTCACGAGGTCTGACAGAGAGCAAGAAATTGGATGGCGGATCGTCCCGTTCAGGACCCGCCGCGCGTCATTCGAGCGTCAGCGGGGTCGCCCGATTGCAGCGGAATCGGCGGGCGAGACGCCGATCCCGTCGGAATCGTCAGCGTGAACTGAGATCCAGCCCGAGGCCCACCGCGACCGTCCAGAAAGACGGAGTCCCCGGCGGCGACTGATACTGAACGAAGCCCTGCAGGCGCGCCTGGCCCAGCCGGGTCCAGAGCAGCGCGGATGCGTCCAGCAGCGAGCCGCTGAACTCGTCGGACAGGTCGCTCGAGACGCTCCCGACGGCGATCCCGGGTTCGAAGCCCCAACCCAGCGACTGGACGCGAAGCTTCACGCCGCCGCGGACTTCCGTCTCGGGAGCCCGGCCGGTGGCGATCAGCCCGGCGTCGGACACGATGTTCGAGCCGGCGTTGTCGCCATAGGAAACCGAGGGCATGACCGTAACGAACCGCGAGGCCCGGAACCTTCCTTCGCCGAACACGACGTAATCGTCACGGTCGAACCAGCGGCCGACCCAGCCACCGACCCTCAGACCCGAGCCTCCCTCCATCCGGAAGTCCTGGGCGAGGAGCAGCGTGTTCTGAGAGATGTCGTTCGTCGCCTGCTTGCGGCGCCCGGCCTCGAACGTGGTCGTCAATCGGCGCGCTTCTCCCCAGCGGAGATCGACCCCGCCTGACAGCCCGCGCAGATCATCGCGGCCCCGCTTCAGCCAGGGATGCCGCAGGTTGAGGGCGTCGTCGTAGATCCCGCGCAGTTGCAGCCAGTTCACCGCCGGATGGAGGCGAACCTCGGCGTAGCGAAACCCGGGATCGCGGGACGTGTCCACCGTCTTGCCTCCCCAGACGTCGGCGCTGAACACCGTCCGTCCGAGCACGGGGTTCTCGATCCCGTCGCGCGCGGCCGCGTTGCCGGGCTCGATCATCAGCGCCTGCTCGAAGGCGAACCGGGCATCCGTCTCGCGGCCAAGCGCGGCGAGTGAACGCCCGAGGCCGACCCAGGAGTCCGCGTTCTCGGCGTCGAGGTCGAGCGCGCGGCGGTACACGATGCGCGCCGAGTCCGCGTCCTCCGCCTCGAGGTAGCGCTCGCCCTGGGCCAGCGCGTCCGCGATCATGCGTTCGGCGGCCAGGACGGGAAGGCTGACCGTTTTTTCGGCGGAGCCGGAGCGGGCCCGGATCTCGACGGGCCGCGACGCATCGGAACCCGCCGTCACCCGGACCGACGCGCGCCCGTTGTTGTCCGTACGCACGACATCCTCGGAGACCGAACCGTTGCGGACCGTGAAGCCGACGTCTACGCCCGCTGCGGGATCACCCGCCTCATCGTAGACCTCGATGACGAGCTCCTCGGCCATGAGTGCGCCCGGGGTGCCGGTCTGGGCGTCCCCGCCCACGAACGCCATGGTGGCGCCGCGAACGACCGATACGACATCCACTTCGCCGATGGTGCCGCTCGCCGAGCTGACGATGAGCCGGTCCACACCGCGCATCGCCTCGGCGGAAATCGTCACGCCGACCCGCCCGTTCCCACCCGTCGTACTCCGCACGACCACCGCCCCCGACGGACCTCCCGCGACGGCGATCGGAAGGTCGGCGACTGGATTGCCGAACTCGTCGCGCACGTCGATCGACAGGTCCAGGGAGCCGCCCGAGTACCGCACCGGCGAGACGGGTGAAGCCAGGACCGAGGGCTCCGCCGCGGTGACGATGAGCGTCAGCGAACGGCGGCCGACGAGGGTGGCGTCGGTCGCGGCGATCGTGAGGGGATACGTGCCCACGCGCGTGCCCGTCGGGACTTCGATATTGGCCCGCCCGTCGGATTGGGACGTGTCTACGCGATCGGTCGCCGCTCCGCCGGGGAGCGCCGAGCTTCCGGCCATGATGACCCTCAGGCCGCTGTACGGCTGCCCGCCGCGTCGCACGAGGACGGTCACGAGCGCCACGGAGTTCACCGGCGCCCTGATCGTGTCGGTCAACGGCTCCACCTCGAGCGTAGGCAACGCGTTGGCCGGGGCCCCGCCGGACGGCGCTGGGGCCGGCGCCGCGGCCCGGCCACGCTCGGCACAGTTCCGGATCGCGGTCAGCACGCCGTCGCTGGCGCCGAGGTTGCGGAAGTCGCCGATGTCGCGGTCCGTCGGCGTGAAGGACAGACAGTTGGCCTCCACGATCGTGGCGACCTCCGCCATCGAGTAGGTGGACCCGGAAAGGAACCGAACGAGATCACTCTTCCGCAGCGCTGCGTCCTGCGCCGCGGCGGGGGACGCCGTGCAGAGCGCCGCCACGACGGCGATGGCGAGGATTCTGGATATGTGTAGTCTGGCAGCAGACATCATTGGGATCTCTCACGCGGGTTAGCGTAGCGTCTCCAGCCGGCAAACTAAGGTCTGGGGCACCCGGAAGCGTCGAAGTGCGCATTGACTTCGGCGATTTCCGCGCCGGCCGTCTCATACGCGGCCGTCGCCCGGGAGTTCGAGGCCGCGTCGAGCGCCCGGTAGCTCGCCGCGACCCGCACGTAGGCTTCATCCGCCGCAACGTAGCCCGTCGCCAGCAGTTGGCACGGAATGCGATCGGCATGGAAGTCGTTCGCCCGCTCCGCGTACCGGTCACCCGCGCTGCCGAGGGCCTCCACATCCGAGAGGAACTGGCGGTACTCGGGCGAATCGGGCGCGGGCGTACGAGGTCCCGGTCCCGGCTGACCGGCCGCGGGACCCTCGGAACCACCGCGCGCCACGGGCCTCGGCGAGTCCGGAAGCAGCAGCATCACGGCCGCCAGCCCGGCGACGACGACGAGGGCCACGATCGGCCAGGCGATCCGGCGCGCCCGCGGCGGGAGGAGGCCAGCCTGGTTTCCCTCGGCGGGGAGGACCAGGGGCACACCGGGACGCCCCTCGCTGGCCCCGAACAGGGCGGGCGGCGCCTTCGGCTGCGCGGCAACGGACGCACCCGCCTGCTTCGCCGTGATCTTGACCTTCCGGTCGGCTTCGTAGTTCGTCCACACCACCGCCGACGAGACCGGCGCGAGTTGATCCGCCGGGGCCTCGGGCAGCAACTCGTAGAACGGCGACGGCGTCGATCCCTCGGGCGTAGAACCGTCGACCGACGGGCGGAACACCCCGCCGAGTGCGCGGTTGAGGTCGGGGACGATCACGATCGAGCACTGCCAGGGCGCGCCGAAATAGCGGCGGTTGACGTCGAAGTCCGACTGACTGAGCGTGAGGCCGAGCAGGTAGTGGCTGTGGTACCAGCCGAGGAGCAGGCCCGGGTCCTCGCTCAAGCGCGACTGGGCATCGGTCCACGCGCGCAGCAGGTGGGCCCCGGACGCCTGCTCGTCCAGGACCTCGCGGGCCGGAACCGCCATGTCGGCGACCGAATAGTGCCGACCCGACAGCGGGCAACGAAAAAGCCGGCCGAGGAGGAATCCGAACCGCGACTCGCGATCCCCGGCGGCCAGGTGACGGTTGACGTCGGCCAGAGCCTCCCGTTCGACGAAGAACAGGTACGCGGCCTTGTCGAGGGCCGGGCCGCCGACCTTCGATCCCGACGTGCCACGCGGCGTCCACAGGACGGCGCGATCCAGCGGGAGAGGCACACGCTCGAGTTCCGGACTTTCCCGACCGCTGGCGTCGACCAGTGAGCCACCGGCCGGGCTCGCCCCGGCGCGAGCGGGCTCACCAGCCGGTTTGCGGGCCGGCCGGCCGGCGGGCGGGCGGCCCCCGGGCGGCGGACCTGTGGCCGGCTGATCCGCCGGCAGCATGATTTCATCCCGCCCCGCGGCGCCGTCGCCCTCCCCCGCACCGTCGCCGCCGCCGCCCGACTCGTCGTCCCGATCGGGGCCGTCGGTTCGTTTCGACGCGGAGATCCCCGCGGACGGCGCATCCGTGACCACCCATTTCGGTCGCGACGGCGCTCGGGCGCGCGGCTGGTCCTCGGTTCGCGGGGCGATCGTCGAGGACGAGGCGAGAGGGGCGTCCAGCCGCCCGGCCGGCTCCGGGCTCGGCAAGCTGGTCTCGTAGTTCGCCCACCGGAGGGCGGAAGCGACGGCGTCCGACCCTTCCGTCGGAGCCCAGGACAGCAGTTCGAAGAAGGCCTCCGGACCGTCCTCCGTCGGCCGACTGAGCCGCCGGAAGAAGCCGCCGGATCTTCTGGCTCGCCCGCCCCCCTTGCCGCTCCTGCCGGCGCGCGGGCGGAAGAGCCCCCCGAGCGTCCGATCCTCGCGAGGGGCGAGCACGATGGAGAACTGCCACGGCGCGTTGAAGTAGCGGCGATTCACGTCGATATCGCCCTCGCTGAGCCGCACTCCCAGCAGATAGTGGCTGTGATACCAGCCCATCAGCAATGCCGTATCCACGACCGGGTGGGACTGGATCTCTTCCCACGCGCGAAACAGGCACGCTCCGACGGCGTGTTCGTTGAACACGCCCGGTGCCTCGACCAGCGTATCCGCGACGGCGTAGTCGGTTCCGGAGACGGGGCAGTGGAACAGGTGGCCGAACAGGAAGCCGAACCGGGGCGTGCGTTCACCGTCGTCGACGTGGCGATGAATGCCGGCGATGACGTCCCGGAAGACGAAGAGTTGATTTCCCTGCGCGGCGAGCGGCTGATCGTCGGGGAGCGACTCCGAGTTACCGCGCGGAATCCAGGGGATCGAGCGATCCAGCGGCAACACGGCGGAAGGCCGTGCCTGCGGCTTCCCGCTCCCGCCGGCTTCCATCAAAGACCGTGGCGTCATCGCTACCGCAACGCGATCAGGTCGAGCACCGGGACACCGGTCTGGGAGCGGCCCGTACGCACGCGCGCCACGATGTCGATCGTCTGCAGCCCCGACAGGCGCTCCACGGCGGGAAGCAGTTCCGGGGGAACGGCCACGTAGATCAGGTCGCGGGATTGGCCGGGCGGATTCGCGAGGAAGTACGGCTCGTTCTCATAGAAATCCGTTCGGATGGGTTCCGCCCGCTGCAGAGCCACGTAACGAACCTTCCACTCGACCCGACGCCCGCGGAACTGTTCGGGATTGGCGCGCAAGTCGGCGACGCTGAACCGGGCGACCCCGGCCGAATCGGGGGCGAGCGTGGCGGGTTCCCAGACCCAGCCTTCGAGGCGAACGCGGGTCCAACCGCCCTGCCGGGCCAGCACCTCGATGTCCGTTCCCGATTCGAGGACCGCCGCCGTGTCGCCTTCCGGGGACACAAGAAGCGGCGTCGAGCCGGATCCGACGACGAGCCGGTCCGCGAGCGGGGCTGGAGCGCTCGCCCCGGAATCCACTGCGACGCGGGCGGGCGGGATGGCCGCGTTTCCTTCGGTCTCGGCCGTCGAGGCGGCCCAGACCCACGCCGTACGACGGACGTGCACCCAGCCGTCACGGGCCTCGACCCGGTCCAGCAACATCCCGCGCATCAGGATGGCGATTCGCGCCGAATCGCCGCCCGCACCGCGCCGCAGGTTCTCGCCGCCGGGTTTCGACACGATGACGTCGAACCCGTCACGATCCGTGGTCTCGACGGACTCGCCCCAGACCCAGCCGTCGATGGTCCCGCTGATCCAGCGCCCGCGCCGCTCGCTGACGGTGAGCACCGCGCCCTCGAGCAGCGTGGCGAGCCGATTGGCGGAGGATGCCTGGGGTTCCTTGCGAAAGTTCTCCTCGGGTACAGTGACGCGGACGGACTGCGCCGCCAGCGCGCTCGCCGAAGCGAACAGCAGCGCGATGGTCAGTCGGGGAAGCCTGAAAAGCGTCATACGATCTGGTATGGCCGTGGCAGCCCGTCTAGATTGGCCCGTCCGTCGCCGCCGGAGTCGGACTACCCGGCGGTGCGGCATCCCGCCGGAGACCGTGGCGGGACCTCTCATTCGTGGCGTCGAGTATAGGATAGACGCAGAGAGAGTGTCAATGAACTTCAGGGACGGGACGAGACGTTGAAACCAGCTTTTTCCGCGGCGAGGGTCGCCCTCGCCGCTGTTTTTGTCGGGACCCTGGCCCTGCCGGCCACCGCGGTCGCGCAGCAGGAGCGCATCGGCACACCGTACGATTGGATCGACCGTTCGCTCAGGGCCGGCCTCTATGGCGGCTACGTCTCGACCGGCCGCGGAGAATCGGAAATCGCGCCGGGGTCGAGCGCGGTGTTTGGCGCCCGCCTCCGCGCGCGGATCAGCAGTCCCCTGTCTTTCGAGTTGAACGTCGGGCTCGGCAGTTCCGAGCGTGCGGTCATCGACCCGCGGCTGGAGAACGGTCCCGCGGCCATCGACACCGTCGACGTCAACTGGCTCCTCGTGGAGGGCGGTTTCCAGATCGCCCTGACGGGAGCGCGGACCGTGCATGGCATCCAGCCCTACGTAACGCTGGGGGGCGGCATCCTCCGCGGCATCGGAGAGGAACCATCGGAGCTCCTGTCCTCCCCGGGTGACGAGGCATTCCGTTACCGGGTCGGCACCGCCGCGTCCTTCGCCGGAGGCGTCGGGTTCGAGTGGATCCCCGCCGAGCGGATCGGAATCGGCTTCGAGCTGCGCGACCATCTGTGGCGCATCAAGGCCCCCGACGGCTTTTTCCGGGCCGACGTGCTCGACCGCATCGAGGAGCTCGGTTTGCCGGCGCCACGCGAGACGGAATGGACCCACAACCTCGAGTTGTCCGCCTCACTCTACTACTACTTCTGATGCCGGAGGGCGTGCCGCCGCTCGCTCCGGAGGACGCCGTCGAACTTCGGGCGGCCGCGGGAACGCTCGCCCGGTGGCTCTGCAGTCCGCACGACCTCGAGGACCTGGCCGTCGGCTGGTTGATCGGTGAAGGGTACGTGTCCGGGAGTTCGGAGATCGGTCCGCTCTCGGTCGATGAGGCCCGCCTGCTGGTGACACTCGCCGCTCCGTCGTTCGACTTCTCCCGGAGCCCCGCGATGCCCCCGACCGGCCCGCGCCGCGAGGGGCCGATGCTCACTCGGGTCCTCGACGATCCCGGTCTTCTCCGCCCCCTGTTCGGGGCAATGTTCGACGCCGGAACGCTACGCGACCTGACGGGTGGAGTTCACACCGGGTGCCTGGTCATCGACGGGACCGTCCGGTTCGTGCGGGAAGATGTCAGCCGCCATTGCGTCGTCGATAAGCTCATCGGCGCCGGCGCGCGCGCGGAGCAGCCGCTCGATGGTGCCATCTTGCTGTTGTCGGGCCGAATCTCCGGAGTGCTCGCTGCGAAGGGCGCCCGTGCCGGTGTATGTGCCATGGCGACGATGTCGATTCCGACGACGCTCGCCGGCGCGATCGCGCACGCGGCCGGGATGACTCTCTTCGGGCGGGCGCGAAGCGGCGAGCCACACATCTACGCCCCGGGTATCAATGGACGTGCCTGATCCGCGATCGCCTGGTGCCAGCGTTCTCCCGGTGCTCCTCGCCGGCGGTATGAACTCGCGCTACGGCTCTCCCAAGGCGCTGGAGACGATCGCCGGCCGCACGATTCTCGACCGCGCCCTCGCAGCGCTCTCCGCCGCCGCGGGTCCGGCCGTCATCGTGGCCAATGATCCCGAGCCCTACGCGGCGGCGGGCCTGCCGATCCGGCCCGACGTTCGGCCGGGCGCCGGCGTGCTCGGCGGCATACTTACCGCGGTCCTGTGGGCCGCGGAGCGGGACCGTGATGCCGCGCTCGTCCTGGCGTGCGACATGCCGTTCGTAGCGCCCGCGTTGTTGCGCCGGCTCGCGCGAGACGCGGAGCCCGCGGCTGTGTCCATCGCGGCCAGCGACGGCCCGCGCGGAATGGAACCGCTGTGCGCCGTGTACGGCGTCGGGTGCGCGCCGGCCATCGAAGCCGCGCTGGACCGCGGAGACCGCGCGATCGTATCCTTTTTCGCAGACGTCGACGTGCGCCGGCTTCCGCTCGAGGAGGTCCGCCGTCATGGCGACCCCGAGACGCTGTTCTTCAACGTGAATCGTCCCGAGGAACGGAAGCGCGCCGAAGAACTGGCCGAGCGCGCGTGCCGTGGATCCCGCGAGGAGGTGTGAACGTGTTTCCATCCATTCGCCGTTCTCTTCGCCGGCAGCTCCCGGACCGTCGGGGGATCCGGACGGCCCTCCTCGTCGTGGCCCTGGTGCCCGCGGGGACGGACGCCTCGCCGCTGCGCGCGCAGGAAACGGCTCCGTCGAGCGTGACCGCGTCACCCGAGGGGAAGTTGTCCACGACGTTGTCCGCGCGAGAGCAGCTCGCCGAACGCCTCGACCGGATCTTCGCGGATCCGGCGCTCATCCGGGCGCACGCCGGCCTCACGATCCAGGTGGCGGAGACCGGCGAAGTGCTGTACGAACGCGCCGGAGAAAAGCGCTTCACCCCCGCCAGCAACACCAAGCTCGTGACCGGTGCCGTCGGTCTCGCCGTTCTCGGCCCGGACTATCGCTGGAAGACGACACTCAGCGCGGACGGCGACGTCTCCGGCGGCGTCCTCGCCGGCGACCTGTGGATCGTCGGAAGTGGCGACCCCTCGTTGACCCGCGATGATGTCCGCGCGTGGGCGACAGTGCTGAAGGAGGCCGGTATTCGACGCGTCACCGGAGACGTGGTCGGCGACGATCGGGTGTTTCCCGGTTCGCAGTGGGGCGTCGGCTGGATGTGGGACGATCTGTACGCGGGCTGGTCGGCCGGCGTCAGCGGACTCCAACTCGCGCCCAACACGGTGCGTGGGTACGTCATCCCCGGAGCGCGCCTCGGCGACCCTGCCCGGCTTGTCCTCCGTGACGCGGGCCCGTCCCTTCCGATCGCCAACCGGGCGCTGACCGGCGCGCCGGGCTCCGAGGTCCGCCTCGAGTTCGTGCCGCCGCCGGAAGGAGGAGATGTCGAGCTCCGGGGCTGGGTGCCGCTGGGCCCGGACTCCACCAGCCTGTTTCTCGCCACTCCGCATCCGACGCTCTACCTGCTCGACTGGACGCGGCAGGTGCTGGCCGACGCGGATATCGCTGTTGACGGGCAGTTTCGGCGGGCGGGCGCAGACGAAACACCGCGCAGCGAGTCGTGGTCCCACGTGACCGAGTCCGATCCTCTGTCGAAGCTGCTGGGTGACATGCTGAAGCCGAGCGACAACCAGATGGCGGAGTCGATCCTTCGCACGATCGCCGTCGCGGAGGGTCGGGAGGGGACCTCGGCGGCCGGCCTCGAGATTCTCGGTTCGACCCTCGGCGACTGGGGGATCGAACCGGGCGCCGTGGCGCTGTCCGACGGCTCGGGCCTCTCCCGCTACAACGAGGTGACGCCCAACGCGATCGCCCGGATGCTGCGAGCCATGTGGCGGCATCCCGACTACCGCACGTTCCTCGCCGGACTGCCCGTGGCCGGCGTCGACGGAACCATGCGCCGGCGTCTCGCCGCGACGCCGGCGTACGACAACGTCCGTGCCAAGACCGGCTCTCTCTCCTCGGTCCGGGCTGTGTCGGGCTACCTGCTCGATGGAAGCGGCGAGACGCTGGTGTTCAGCCTCCTGCTCAACGGGTACGACTCCCCCGGCTCCGTCGCCGTCGCGCTCGAGGACCTCCTGATCGAGCAGATCGCCCTGTACCGGCGCCCGGTGGAGCCCGGCTGGCCGAAGCTGCGCGTGGTGCCGTGACCCCCACCCCCGACTGGCTCGGGGCGGAGGAAGCGCTGACTCGCATCCTGGGCCGCTGCGTTCCGCTCCCGATCGAAACTCTCGACCTCGTCCGCGACGCCGAAGACCTGGGCTCCGATCGCGCCCTGGCGAGCGACGTGTTCGCCGAGGTGGACCATCCGCCGTGGGACAACAGCGCGATGGACGGTTTCGCCGTGCGGGCGGAGGACGTCCGGTCCGCGACATCGGAGTCGCCGGTGGTTCTCCCCGTCTCCGAGAATGTTCCCGCCGGAACGTTTCCCTCCAGCCCCCTCGCGCGGGGCAGCGCCGTGCGGGTGATGACGGGCGCGCCCGTCCCCGAAGGCGCGACCGGGGTCATCCGGATCGAACACACCGACGGTGGCGAGCGCGCGGTCACGGTGCGCGAGGCGAGCGACGCCGAGCGAAATATCCGGCGGCGCGGGGAGGATCTGCGCCGGGGTGACCTCGTCGCGGCGCGTGGCACCGCGGTGACGCCCGCGGTCGTGGGGTGCCTGGCGATGCAGTGCGCCCGTTCAGTGGATGTGCATCGCCGCCCGCGGATCGGCGTTCTCGCCAACGGTGACGAACTCGCGGACTTCGACGAGGTCGATGAGGTGCGAGCCGGGCGCCGGATCATGAACTCCAACAGCCACGCGCTCGCGGCCCAGGTGCGAGCGGCGGGCGCCCTGCCCATCGACCTCGGCATCGCTTCCGACACGGCTGAATCGGTGCGCGCCGGGCTCGACCGCGGCACGGACTGCGACGGAATCATCTCGTCCGCCGGCGTCAGTGTCGGGGACCACGACCAGGTGAAGCGGGCGCTCGACGAAGCAGGATTCGAGCGAGACTTCTGGCGGGTCCGGATTCGTCCGGGGAGCCCGATGACCTTCGGCACCCTGGGCGGACGGCCGTTCTGGGGACTGCCCGGAAATCCCGTCAGCGCCATGGTGACGTTCGAGATGTTCGTCCGACCCGCGCTGCGACGTTTCGCGGGTCACGACGTGCTCCAACGGCGGCGGCTGACGGCCGAGGCGGCCGAGGCGATCCGCTCGCCCGGCGGGCTGACGCATTTCTACCGCGTGAAGCTCGCCTACCGGGGGGGTAACCGCCCCCTCGCGAGCCTGACGGGACCCCAGGGCTCCGGAATCCTCACCTCGATGATCGAAGCCGACGGCCTCGCCGTCTTGCCCGAAGACCGGCGAGAGATCCCCGCGGGCGGCTCGATCGAGGTCATTCTGCTCGGGGACGCATGAGCGCGGGTCGGGAACCGGGCATCCTGCTTCTCGTCGGGACACGGCGAGGGCTGTTTCGCTATCGAGCCGACGCGGACGCCACGAACTGGCGGCGCGCCGGCTTCCACATCGACGGCTACGAAGTATTTCACGCGACGCTCGACCCGCTCACCGGGCATGCGTACGCGGCGGCCGTCCATCCGGTGTGGGGAACCCACGTCTACCGGAGCGACGACGCGGGCGAAACGTGGGAGACCTGCGAGGCCAGGCCCCTCTTCCCCGCTTCGGCCGGCAGGAACGTAACCGCCGTCTGGCATCTCGCCGTTGGAAAGTCTCCCGACGGAGCTACCCGTCTGTATGCCGGCGTGGAGCCCGCGGGACTGTTTCACAGCGACGACCGGGGCGCTTCATGGCAATGGAACGCGCGGCTGGACGAGCATCCGACCCGTGACGCCTGGCAACCGGCGAAGGGCGGCCTGGCGCTCCATTCCATCCAGCCCGACCCTGTCGATCCCGATCGCCTGTTCGTCGCGTTGTCGGCCGGCGGCTGCTACCGGACCGAGGACGGCGGGAGGTCATGGACGGCGATCAACGCGGGGGTGCGGGCCGACTTCCTGCCGGAACCCGATCCCGCGGCGGGCCAGTGCGTCCACAGCATCCGACTGCATCCCGTCGACCGGCAGCGGATCTACCAGCAGAACCACTGCGGCACCTATCGCTCCGACGACGGCGGTGACCGCTGGACGGAGATCTCGGGTGGGCTGCCGAGCGACTTCGGCTACGTGATCGGAATCGATCCGTCCGACCCCGGGCGGTGCTGGGTGATCCCCGAAGAAAGCAGCCATCTGAGGAGCGTCTGCGACCGGAAGCTGCGTGTGTTCGAGACAGGGGACGCGGGCGCCACGTGGGAGGCTCGCGCCGGAGGCCTTCCACAGGAGGATGCGTGGGTCACGGTGCTGCGCGAGGCCCTCGCTACGGTGGAGACGGGCGCCGCGGACGGCGGTCGCCGCTGCGGCGTGTTCTTCGGGACCGCCACCGGGCACCTGTACGCCTCCTCCGACGGCCGGGACTGGACGCCCGTCGCAACTCACCTGCCGAAGATCCTTTCGGTCGAGGCCTTCCGAGTCGACTGAGGCGACGGCCCGGGCGGCGGCTCAGGCTCAGGGTGGCTTCTCAGGCGGCGGGGCGAGCAGCCGGTCGAGTGCCGCTCAGGCGTTCCATTCGAGCGCGGCGGCGCCGCTGGCGTATCCGCCGCCGACCGCCGTGATCACGATCCGGGCAGACGCGGGCAGTTTGCCGTGCTCGCCTCGAATGACCTGGTCGAGGGTGATCGGAACGGTCGAGGCGGAGACGTTCCCTATTCCGTCGATCGAATGAATCACCTTCCCCCGCTTCAGCTTGAGCGCCCGCTCGAGGCCCAGCGTGATCCGCTCGTTCGCCTGGTGGGGCACGACGACGTCGACTTCGTCCCACGTCACTCCGGCGTTGGAAAGCGCCTCGCTCGAAGCGACGCGCATCGTTCGGATCGCGTGTCGGAGCACGTTCGGGCCGCCGGACATGCTCAACTTGTGATCCGGACCGCCATTGGAGCCCCAGCCCTGCGCGACGAGGTTCAGGTGGTCGGGCGAGTACTCGGCCGCGAGGTGCGGCGGCCCCAGGACGCGCCCGCGGCCGGACTGACTCGAGAGGATGATCGCGCCGGCACCATCGCCGAACAGCACGGCGGTCTTCGGGTCCTCGTAGTTCGTGATCCGGCTGAGGGCATCGGCGGAGGCGACCAGCACGTTGGAGGCCATGCCTCCCGCCACGTAGGCATAGCCCGCGCTCACCGCGTGGATGAACCCGGCGCACGCGGTATTGAGCACGAACCCGGGCACGCCGGGGATGCCGAGGCGATCGGCCATCGTCACCGCCGGGTTGGGCACGATCTCCCGCGACGTGAGGCTGGCCAGCACGATGAAGTCGAGCTCGCCCGGGTCCATGCCCGCATGATCGAGCGCCCGTCGCGCGGAGTGGACGGCCATGTCCTCCACCGTGAACTCGTCGCCTTCGGGGAGCAGCCGTCGGCGGGAGATCCCCGTGAGCTGTCGGGCCCAGCGATCGAAGATCTCGGCGTCAGACAACGAGTCGGCGGCGTCGGGATCGACGTCCCGAAGGGAGTTCCGGGCCCGGTCGGCGTCGAACGTCTCGCGAATGCCCGGGAACTCGAACAGATCGATGTTGTCGATCACCCGGTCGGGCACGTAGTGACCGGTACCACGGAGAAATACCGGCGGGCGAGGCACGGTCAAACTGGCTCCGGTCGTTGAGGTCCGTGGGCACGGGGGCGCGGCGTGGGGCCGACTCGGACCGGAACATACGATACATGTCCCGACGGCTCAATTCTTCCTCGCCGCGGGCCGCGCGAGAATGCCCGCCGACGTGGGTCGGCGCGGCGGCGCTACGGAGGGCGCTACGGCCGGCGGTCCGACCGACGGCGCGAATCGGCGGGCGAGCGCCGGTCACCCAGTTCGTCCCTGAGCGCGGCCGACGGACTGTCGCCTCGCCGGACGCGTTGCCGGACCGCGGCGGAGAGCGCGAGGAGGCGCTCGCCACGCAGGCCGCGATCGAGTCCGGCATTCACGCCGCGCATCGCCTCGTCGATCGGGACGCCGATCTCGTCGAGATCCGCCACGACACGAAGGCCGAGCACGGAGCGGCGCGGATTCGGGTTGGCTACCAGGAAGGAGCGGATGCGCTCGGGCGGGAGTCCGCGCTCCAGCGCCTCCGCCACCGCTTCCAGCACGGCCGCCGGCGCCCTCGGGCCGGCGAGTTCCCTCGCCTGCGCGAGCCGATCGACGTAGCCCGCGATGCCGCGTAGCAGACGATCGCCCCGCACGCCCTTCGACACGCCCTCATTGACCTTCTCGCACACGAGCTGGCGCGGGACGCCCGACGCGGCGGCGCGGATCGCCAGTTCACGAAGCCGCTCGGCGACATCGGGCGACAGTCGATCCTGCAGGCACGCGTCGCCGGAGGGCGCGCCTCTCTGCTGGGCGGCCGAGGGCGCGGCCGTGCCGAGCAGCAGCGCGGCAAAGACCAGTGCCGAATGGCGGCGAAGACTCATCAGCCTTCTCGGGATCATGTTTCGTCCAGCGCGGATACGGCCAGCACGGAATTCCGCTGCCCGAAGCCGTCGTCGGTGTAGCTGAGCGCGTTCGGATCAGGGCGCCATTCCGAACCATCGATGACGAACATGTACTCGTGGACGCCAGGATCGAGCGCGACGCGGGCCGACCAAACGCCGTCGAGGTCCGCATCGGTCAGTTCGATCGACGGATCCCACTCGCTGAAATCTCCCGCGAGCGCTACCGAACTGGCGCCGGGCGCCGCGATCACGAACTGGACGTACACCTGGCCCGCCGGCACGCCCGGGGGATCGGAAACGGGCGTCGGTCCGCCGACGACGCGCACGAGCGACCACGCGACGAGCGCGAGCGCCGCCGCGGCAGCCAGCGGGGAAATCCGGATCTGCCTCGGGCTCACGAGCCACTCGAACCAGCCCGGGCGGTGGACGCGCGCGGGCGCGGAGGCGGAGGCCGAATCGGCGCGGATCGCCGCCATCACGCGGGCGGTGGAACCCGGCGACGCAACGGCCGCCGGCAGTCGATCGACATCCTCGAGCAACTGGCCCCACGCGGCGGCTTCGCCGCGCAGCGACTCGGGAAGCTCTTCGCTCGCCAACTCGCCGTCCAGCCATGCCTGCAACCTCGGATCCATCGTCATCTCGGTACCTCCAGCAGCAATCGCTGCAACTCATCCCGGGCCCTGTGAACCCGCATTTTCAACGCGGACACCCGGACTCCGAGCCGCTCCGCCATGTCTTCGTACGACCAGCCTTCCAGGTGCTTCAGCAGGAAGGCTTCCCGCTGATCGGGCGGCAACCGTCTTAGCGCCGCCTCGATCCTCCGGCTTTGATCCCAGTGGAGCGCGGCTTCCGCCGGGCCGTCCCCCGAGTCCTCCAGCTCCGCCACCGATTCCATCGGCACGACCTCTCGCCGCTCCGCCTTGATCGCGTCCTTGCACGCGTTGGCCGTGATACGAAAGACCCACGCGCCGAATCGTTCGGGGTCGCGGCACTGACGCAGGCGACGAAATGCCTTGATCCACGCTCCCTGAACCACGTCCTCCGCGTCGTCGGCCCGGCCGAGGATTCGCCCCGCGTGACGGCACAGGAGGTCGTTGTATCGGTCCACGAGCTCGGCGAACGCGGGCTCCGATCCCGCGAGCGCGCGAGCGACGAGGTCGGCGTCCGACGCCTCTCCCGCCTCCGACGTCGAGCGGGCTTCCGCCCCGGACCGGTCCAGTTGCGCCTCCCCTGTGTAGTCGCGTTCGATGAAAAGACGGCCTCCGCTCGGAAACGGTCACATCGAATCCGGGAGGCCGCAAGATCCGCTCCCCGGCCGGCCCCCCCCACCGCTTGACCGCGCTCCGGTTGCCGGGTGTATGTTGGCGCCATGCAAACGATTCACGATCTGCCGACGCCGGCTCTCCTGCTCGACATCGACGTTCTCGAGCGGAATCTTCGCGCCATGCAGGACCGCGCCACGGCGCTCGGCGTCGCCCTGCGGCCCCACCTCAAGACGCACAAGTGCGTCGAGGTCGCGATGGCGCAACGGGCGCTCGGGGCGACCGGTGTGACGGTATCGACGCTCTACGAGGCGCGCGTGTTCGCGGACCACGGGTTCGACGACATCACGTGGGCCTTCCCGCTGGCACCCGACCGTGCGGTGGATGTCGCGGATCTGGGCCAGACCACCCGTCTCGGCGTGGTCGTCGACGACGAGGCGCCGCTCGACGCCCTCGAGGCGGCGGGCGCCGAGGTCCGCGCCTGGATCAAGGTCGACTGCGGCTACGGTCGAGCCGGCGTCCAGCCGGCGTCGGAGTCCTTCGGCCGCCTCGCGCAACGCATCGAGGATGCGGCGTCGCTCGAGTTCGCGGGGCTCCTGTCGCATTCGGGTCACGCCTATCACGCCCGGTCTCCGTTGGACGCGCGCCGCATCGCCGAGGACGAACGACGGGTCATGGCAGGAGCCGCGGAGGACCTCCGCTCGGCGGGCATCGACGTGCCCTCGGTAAGCACGGGGTCCACCCCGGCGATGGCGCACGTCGAGGGGCTTGGCGGAATCACGGAAGTCCGCCCCGGCAACTACGCGCTGTACGACCTCACCCAGGTCGGGCTCGACGCGTGTACGCCGGGCGATTGCGCCGCGACCGTACTGGCGTCGGTCGTCTCCTCCAGCCGCGACCGGGGCCGGGCAATCGTAGACGCCGGAGCCCTCGCCCTGTCAGTGGATCGCGGCCCGGGCCACGGCCCGCCTTCCTACGGTCGATTCTTCGCGGACTACTCGGCAGGAAGCCTTCGGCATAATGCACGATTAATTTCCTTGAGTCAGGAACACGGCATCGTGGATCACCCCCTTCCGGTCGGTGAAAGGGTACGGATCCTGCCCAACCACGTGTGCCTGGTAACCGCCTGTTTCGACGCCTTTTACGTGGTTCGTGGCGAATCCGTCGTCGATACTTGGAGGATCTGGCGCGGACGCTGACTTCGTGGCACGCGAGGTGCAACCAAGGCGTTGAATCGGTACGCCGATCTACCTCGACCGGAGGCCCCCAACGGTGCAGCTCGGGCAATACGGACGTGAATACAGCCGCAATTTTCTCGGCGCGATAGCAATCGTCACGATTCTCGTGGCCCTGCTGGCCTGGTACGGCCAGAACCGCGGCCTCGCGCTGGCGTCCGCCGTCCTGGGCCTCTACGCGCTGCACCTGACCAGCATTCGCTACATCCTCGAGGGGCAGGCAGACAACCGTGCGCGCCTCGAAACGCAGTGGAAGCTGCTCCAGCTCCTCGTCGACCCGAACGCCCTGGAGCCGGGAACCGGCGTCCCCTATCCTCGTGGAACCTCACCTGCTAAGCCGCTGACCGACCCCAGGGTCACGTCGGCGGGCACCGCCAACGGTAGCGGTGGCCATGCGCGCGGCAACGCCGCGAGCCCCGAGGGTTCGAACGAGTATCGCGTCCCGACGCCGCGGCACTTCGCTCTCGGCACCGTCGCGTTGATCCGGGACCTGTTGAGTCCGGCGCAGGTTGCACGAATACTCGTCGAACAGCGGCAGCAGCCGGACAAGCGCTTCGCGTCGATCGCGGTCGACCTCGGTATGCTCACCGATGAACAGCGCGAAGAACTCCTGCTCGCCCAGCAGGAAGGCCTGTTTTCCGACGCGGAGATGCGCGAAGCGCGGGAGCGGCTGAGAGACTTCCGGAAGACCACCGCCAGGGCGCTCTCCGAACAGGAGCAGTAGACCGGTCCAGGAATCGGGGCGAGCTCGCGTTGCGCGCCCTACTCGGCCGACCAGCTCCCGATCCGGGAGAGCCGGTGGACCGCCATCCGATACGGGAACACAGAAGCCGCCAGGCAGAGACCCGCGGTCAGGGCGGCGGCCAGCAGCAGTTCGGCCGGCAGGGCCGCTCGCGGTTCCCTCCCCGGGAGACCGCTCAGCAGAAAGCCCCGCAGCGCCCATACCTGCGCGACCAGCACCAGCCCCAGCGTCGCGAGAGCCCCCAGCATGAACAGCATCCCGCCGAGCGAAGTCGGGATCTGCGCGGCATTCTCCGCCTCGAACTGTGGGTAGAGAACGCCCCACGCGAGGGCCTGCGCCGTAAACGCGGCACCCAGTCCGACAATGGCGAGCAGGCTGACCGCGAACAGTCCCGGGGGGACTCCGATGATCAGGCCGGTCGTGAAGGTGAGGCCGAGGGCGATGCCGGTCAGCGGCACGATCCCGACCCTGAACTTCGTGGCGATCAGGGTCTCGGCGTCGACCGGGGAGGACAGGAGCAGCCAGAGCGTCCGCCCTTCGAGGCTGGGCATCGGAAAGATGAACCGGGCCGCGATCGCGGCGAGGACGAACCCGGTCAACGCGAGGTTGAGGAACAGCACGAGAGTGACCAGGTAGCGAGTGACGGTGGTCCCGGTGCTGAGCGGCAGCACGCGCATGTTGAAGACGTACACGATCACCAGCACGACCAGGATGATCAGTTGCGACCACTGGGTCGTGTCGCGGAAGAACATGCGCACGTCCTTCAGAATCAGTTCCCGCTTCTGGGCGCCGAGCGGCCGCAGAATCGCCTCCAGCCATCGCCAGCCCGCGTGGCGCCTCACTCGGCTCTCATTCGCTTCCTGGGCCCGCGTGAAGCAGCCGCCGAACAGGCGGTGGTGCAGCGCCGCGCCGATCACGAACGCCGCCGCGGCCGTGCTCCATAGCAGCACGAGATGAAACGGATCGAGCGTACCCGCGAGTGAGCCCATCATCGCGTCGGCGCCCCAGCCCGAAGGAAGCCACGGCGAAGCGGGCCCCCGCAGGGCCGCCACGAAGTCGATGAGGTTCCGGTAGGCATCAGGGTTCACGAGACGCTCCGGGCGCAGCAGCCGCAGCACGACCACGAGAAGCGCCGCCGCCACGACTCCGGTGGCCGCGAGCACATCGCGCGAGCGCCGCGCGGGAAAGAGCCGTACGAGCAGGAGGGTCAACGCGCTTCCGATCGCCGCGGGAATGAGGAAGTACGGGATGAGCGAGGCGAGCACGACCAGGAGAAATGTCGGGCCGCCCCCGTAGACCCGCGCGTACGCCGCAATCACCGGAACGAGGATGAGCAGCACCATCCACGACGAGCTCACCGCCGTCTCCAGCAGGCGGGCCGTGTAGAGGCTCAGCCAGTCGACGGGCGTCGACCGGATCATCGGGAGGTCGCGGGCGAGGAAGAAACTCGACAGCGCGGCAATGAGGTTGGACAGGAGCAGGATCCCGAGGAACATCAACAGGCCCAGCCCGAGCAGGCGGCCGGCGAGCAGCGGACCGATCTCTTCCACGGCGCGCAACGCCGTCAGCAGCTTCACGACGCCGACGTAGATCAGCGGCCATGCGGCGGCGCCCACCCCGAACAGCACGAGCACCCGTCCGGGCCGGCCGCGCGATCCGCGACGCCGCGTCGCCGCTAACAGCTTCGGCCGCAGCAGGAGGCCGATCTCCCGCGCGACGCGCGACGCGGAACCGGCGGAACCGGAGGCTGACCTCGACGCGGCCTCGGACGAGGACCCGGAACTGGACTCGGCCCCGCTCAAGCTTCGAGCGCCCGCTGGATATCGTCGTCCGTCGCCCCGCGGGTGATGCGGAGGAACACCTCTTCGAGACCGGCCTCCTCGGCGGCGGCCGTCCGCCGCAGGTCGTCGAGCGTCCCCGCCGCCAGGACCTTGCCGCGGTCGATGACCGCGAGCCGATCGCACAGGGTCTCCGCGAGGTCGAGCGTATGCGTCGACACCAGCGCCGTCCCGCCGGAGGCCGCGTACGAGCGCAGGATGTTCTTGAGAAGGCGGGCCGAGCGCGGATCGAGGCCGACCATGGGTTCGTCGATCACCAGAACCTTCGGTTGATGCACCAGGGCGGAGGAAATGATCACCTTCTGCCGCATCCCGTGGCTGTAGGATTCGATGAGCTGATCTCGCCACGACGACAGGTCCCACAGCGTGAGCAGCTCATCGATCCGCGTCTCCACCTCCGGCCCTTCCAGCCCGTGCAGGCCCGCGGTGAACCGCAGCAATTCGGCCCCGGTCAGCTTCTCGTACACGAAGGGGCGATCGGGAACGAAACCCAGGAAGGATCGCGCGGCGATCGGCTCCCGCACGATGTCGTGTCCCGCGATCAGGACCGTACCGGCGTCGGGCTCGAGGATTCCGGCGATCATGCGCAGGGTCGTCGTCTTTCCGGCGCCGTTGGGGCCCAGCAGACCGAAGATGATCCCGGCGTCGATCTGCAGGTCGAGGCCGTCGACCGCGGTAAAGTTTCCGTACCGCTTGGTCAGGCCATCGAGACGGATCATGGACCGTTTCCTTCAGGTTCACGTTGCGGATTCGCGATGGTGTTGGCCCCCGGGCTCCCCTCACGATAGAACGCCAGCTCAAATGCCGTGCGGCGAAGCCGCAGGCCGCCGGCGAGGTCCGTCTCGATGTATCGGCCGTCCTCGTCGACCCAGGTGCCCCCGGCGGTGTCGGAAGTCGCGGTCAGGCCGCCGGCCGGTTCGATCCACCAGGCGAGAACCGTGTCGCGGCCGGCAACCACCCAGGCTCCCGTCGCCGGCTCGGTGTCGGCGCTGTCTGCGAACACCCGCGTCGCGCGGGACCGGGTCGAGAACTCGAAGGACCGAAGCGAACCCGTGGCGGGGTCGAGCAGATCGAGGCGGCGGATCTCGTCATCGTCGGCGCCTCCCGCCGCGGCGTAGCGCAGTGGCCAGCTGAAGGCCGTCTGGACGACGCCAGGGGCGGAAAGCGCGTGGACGATCGTATCGCGCGGGCTCTCCCAGCGGAGCGAGTCGTCACGCGCGTAGGCTCGGACCCGAACCGTATCGCCCCCCCGCACGATCATCCGATGGAGGCTGTCGAAGGCGACGCCGGCGTCGAGCCAGGTCTCCTGGCGTACGTCGCTCCGGCCCGCGGCTCCGAGTCCGGGCAGCGAGATCGTGAACTGCTCGGAGACCATGAAGCCCGTCCGGCCCGGCAGCGTGTCGATGATCACGGTCGCCATGCCCGCGGGCCGCGAACCGGCGTCGAGCATGTAGTACGCGGACCCGGGCGGCAGCGTGGCCGCCCCAAGGGCGAGCAGCTCCGAGGCCGGCCGGAACAGTTCGCGGCGCGCGTTCCAGCCGAGAACGGCCAGCCAGGCGAGCACCACGGCCGTGCCGACAGCGCGCCTCACGGTGCGGCGCGCCCCGGTTTCTCGGCCGGGGCGGCAGCGGGGGCGGCGGCGGCGTCCGACCGCGCCCGGGCCAGCGCCTCCGGCGTGTCCACGTCGATCGGGGCGCCGGTCTCGAGGCGCAGCACGACGGTCCGCAGCGAGGCCGCGACGAGACGGGACCACACCGATGCGTCGCCCCGAAGGTCCGCGGCGACCGCCCGGGCCGCGGTACCGAGCCAGACCGGATGCCCCGGCCGGTCGGAGAACTCCACTCGCCCCGCGTCGGCGTCTTCCGCTTCGCAGAGTTGGACAAGGCCGCTGATGGTGCCGGGGAGCATTCCCGGCTCATCGCCGAGCAGCACCACCACGGCGCCTGCCGGACAGGCGCGAAGTCCAGCCGCGAGAGATTCCGCGCGTCCCCCGCGCGGCGGCAGCCGGGCGAGGGCGTCGGCCCGGCCCGCGCCGCGCGGCGGGTCGGCGCCCGCCGGCACCGTGGCGACAACCGGGCCGAGACCCGCCTCCCGCGCCGTCCGGATGACGGCCCCGACGACGGTCGTATCGCCCCAGCTGCGCGACAGCTTCGACCGGCCCGGCATCCGGCGCGATTCGCCGGCGGCCAGCACGAGCCCCGCGGTGCGCTTCACGCGGCGCCCCGCCAGACGGCCACGATCTGCGACAGGATGGAAAGAGCGATCTCGGGTGGGGACTCCGCGCCGATGTCTATACCGATCGGCGCGTAGATCCGTTCGAGCTCGGCGGCCCCGACGCCGGAGTCCCGAAGCGACGCGAACCGCGCATCCCGCGTCTTCCGGCCGCCGAGAAGCCCGATGTATCCGGCCTCCGAGTCGAGAGCGGCGGCAAGCGCGGCCTGGTCGATGCGCGCGTCGTGAGCCACCACCGCGATCGCCGTGGAACGATCGAGGCCGAACTCCGCCAGCGCCTCGTCGGGCCAGCGGTCGTCCAGGTCCGCCCCGTCCGTGAGCGACCCCGCGTAGCCCGATCGCGGTTCGATGACGCCGACCGCGATACCGGCGGCCCGCGCCAGGGCGTCGAGCGCCGCGCCGATCGGCGTCGCGCCAACGACGACCAGGCGGCGTGAAGGCAGAAGGACCTCGACCAGCGTGCGCGCCGAAGCGTCTTCGCCGACGACCGCGACGCCGCCTGTCGCGAGGAGCTCGCGGCCGGCCGCCACGGCGGCGCCGGGGGGCGTTTCCACCGCCCCCGCATCGCGTTCGAGTACCTGGCCGTCCGTACCGAGCAACCAGCGGTCGGCCGAGCCGCCCTCCGACACATCCGTCAGGAGCATCCCGGCCCGCCGGGCGCCCACGTGCTCGACGAGGGCCGGCCAGACGTGATCGCCTGGGCCGCGCCCGGCCAACCACACCTCGATCGTCCCGCCGCAGGCGAGACCCACGCCGTGGGCCGTTTCGTCGGACACTCCATAGGTCACTAGAGACGGAGCGTCGCCGGCGAGCACCAGGTCGAGGCGGGCGGCCAGGTCAGCCTCCACGCAGCCGGCCGACACGTTGCCCGCGATCTCGCCCGCCGCGGATCGGAGGAATCTCGCCCCGGGCCGGCGCGGCGCGGAATGCCAGGTGGCGGTCACCACCGCCTCGGCGTACCGGGCGCCCTCCGCCCGCCAGCGGGTTACCGCGTCACGCACCTCATCGATGTTCATGGGATCCAAAATCCTGCATCGAGCCTCCGCGGTCCACACCCGCGTCTCCGAACTCTGCCGTGAGCATCGTTCGGCGGTACGCGAAGATGCGCTCGACATCGCGGTCGACGAACAGACGCTCGATCACGCGCCCCCCGATGGCGGCGTATCGCACCGTGTCCGAGACTCTCGTCCGCCCGCCCCCGTCCAGCGGTTCGAAGACGTGTTCGTGCACCCATGTGCGGTACGGCCCGTGGAGCTGTTCGTCGACGAAGCGGCGCGGCGGATCCCAGGCGGTGATCTCCGTGCGCCACCGGATGGGGACGCCGTGGATGCGCAGCCGGTAGTCGAGCAGCGCCCCCGGACGCATCTCGATGGGTGCCGGTGTCACGACGCGGAACCGCAGAAACGGAGGGGTGATGCGCTCGAGGTTGAACGCATCGGCGAAGAACGGGAACACCTCCGACGGCGGGGCGCCCAGGTCCTGGATCGTGCGGAACACACCGCTCATGCGCGGGGTCGAGTTCTCGTCTCGCTCGTCTCGTTCTTGCCGCCCGCCTGCTCCGCCGCCCTCCGGGCGATGCCGAGGAGCATGCCGCCGAACACGAACTGATGGATCGGCCAGAGAAGGTACCAGTAGAGCCGGCCCGAGAGTCCGGTCGCGTCGAACGACGCCGTCTGCGTGACGCAGGCGCCGCCCGGCGCGTCGTTCACCTCGAACTGCAGCCAGGCGCGGCCCGGGACGCGCATCTCCGCCCGGAGACGCAGGAGCCGCGGACGATCGACCTGCTCCACGCGCCAGAAGTCGAGCGCGTCTCCGGGAAGGAGCCTCTCCGGGTCGCGCCGTCCACGACGCACGCCCACGCCGCCGGACAGGAGGTCGATGAACCCGCGCAGGCCCCACAGCCAGTCACCGTAGTACCATCCACGCGCGCCGCCGATTCCCTCGATGACCCGGAACGCGTCGCTGGCCGAGGCATCGACGGACCGCGAGCGACTGTCGACGAACCGCGAGCCGATGCGTTCGCCCCCGAACCCCTGGTCTTCCGAAGCGGATCGGGCGCCCCGAAGCGCGCCGCCGGCCGAGAACGCGTCCGACCACCGCGTCAGCGCGAACTCCCGGTCTTCGTTCACCAGGGCGCGCGCGATCGACTCGGAGAGGGGACGCGGCGTGAGGCCGTACGCCGCGGCGGGCGCGGGATCGCGGACGATCGTCGGGTACCTCACCCCGTCGATCAGCTTTCGCCCGACCCGCGCGAACACGGGCGTCACGAGCCCGAGCCACAGGCTGGACAGCCTGGGCGTCAGGACCGGGACGGGAATCCAGACGCGACGCAGCGACCGCCGCTTCGCGTACGCGCGCATGATGTCTCCGTACGAGACGACGTCGGCGCCGCCTATCTCGACGACACGACTCCCGGGCTCGTCTCGCTCGAGATCGGCGACCAGGTAGTCGAGCACGTCTTCGATGGAAATGGGCTGGGCTGGCGTCCGCACCCAGCGCGGCAGGATCATCGCGGGGAGCTTGTCGACGAGGGCGCGGATCATCTCGAAGGAGAGGCTCCCCGAACCGATGATGATCGACGCCCGGAACTCCGTGGTGTCGACCCCGCCGTCCCTGAGCGCGCGGCCGACCGCCTGGCGGCTCTCGAGGTGCTCCGACAGTTCCCGTGTATCGTCGCCGAGCCCGCCGAGATAGATGATTCGGCGGACGCCCCGGGCGGCGGCCGCGCCCGCGAAATTCCTCGCGGTCTCCAGCTCGCGCTCGCGGAAACCGTCGCCCTCCCCCATCGAGTGCACCAGGTAGTAGGCGACGTCGATCTGGTCGAGAGCCGGGCCGAGGGACTCGGGTTCGAGGAGGTCGCCGCCTACCACGTCGACTCCCGGGGGCGCTCGCAGGCGGAACTCTTCCGGGCGGCGCGTCAGACAGCGCAGGAGAGAACTCCGGTGGACCAGGCGCGGCAGCAGCCGGCCCCCCACGTAGCCGGTCGCCCCCGTCAGCAGAACTCGTGGCAAGGCCGCGGGATCCGACGTGGGCGTCTCGGCGGGGCTCAGTGCGACAGTATCGAGCGGATCTCCTCGGTCAGGCGCGGAAGGACCTCGAACACGTCACCCACCAGTCCGTAGTTCGCGACGCTGAAGATGGGCGCTTCCGGATCGCGATTCACGGCGACGATCACGCCGGCCGTCCGCATGCCCGCCAGGTGCTGGATCGCGCCACTGATCCCGACAGCGAAGTAGAGGCCGGGCGACACGACCTTGCCGGTCTGGCCCACCTGCTCGCCGTGCGGACGCCAGCCCGCGTCGACGACCGCGCGGCTGGCGCCGAGGGTAGCGGTCGGGCCGAGGGCGTCCACAAGGTCTTCGAGCAGCTTCCAGTGCTCCG
>JBPCJZ010000145.1:0-9833 GCA_051004775.1 Gemmatimonadota bacterium | reverse complement strand
GCTCCGATCGCTCGGCCAGGGCACGGAATGTTTCGATCAGCGAGTCGAACGGTTCCGCCTCGCGAAGGCCGAGTGCGTGGGGATACGGCCGCCCCGGTCCGGTGCGACCCTGCGGGAGGAGCCAGCCGCCTGGCGGGGCGTCGAGCGCGGCGGCGCGCAGGCCGAGATAGCGTTCGAAGCTAGCCGCCGCATCAGCCTGGGATTCCCCCCGCTCGGCGTGGGATGTCTCACCCTGCACACCGCGCTCATCACCGAACACGTACGCCTCATTCACGCTGCTTAGCCACGCGATCCGCCCACGCGTGCCGCGAGTGCCGGGCGCGTCCGGGTCCTCGCGCCTCGCTACGACGTCGGTCCATTCTTCCGGAGACGGCGGGTTCGGGGCCCACCGGCGCTCCGAGGCGGATCCTTCCCACGTGTCTCCGGCCTTGAGCGGCGAGGCGCCACGGCCGGGGAGAAGCGCTCGCCGGACCCGGTCGCCACTCAGCAGAATCGCGTTCCAACGGTTCGTCACGAGATCGATCACGAGTTGATCGGCGGCTCCTCCTCCGCCTCCTCCTCCTCCGCTATCTACTCCTCCGTCTAAATGGACTTCGATGCGCCTGGTATCCAGGGGAGCCTCCACGCGAAGCACGCGCACGGGCCCGTCGAGGATCCCGCGATCGGGTCGGCGGCGGCGCGGGCGACGGGCGACGCGGGCCGGCACGCCTTCGGCCGGGTGGAGGAGCCAGATCCAGGCGTCCTCCCGAAAACCGAGGCGGAGGCTGCGGCTCTCACCGTCGAAGTGCAGCGCCTCCAGGCGTCGGTCGCGCCAGGCCACGTCGAGCTCGCGGGCGAGGGCTGCCGCCAGGACGGAGTCGAACAGTACGGACATGCAGGCTTCCGATCGGTGTCGAATGGGGACGGCCGCCGTTGCGTCCGTCTCGCTCCTCCATATTCTAGCACTTCATGCGATCGATCTATCCGAACACACGTCATCCGGCGAGGCCACCGTGCATCCGCTGATCGAGGCGGCGGGCCGCGAGGGCGACCTGCCTGAGTGGGCCGAGATCTCGAAATCGCGGCGTCGGCACGTCGAGCGGGTCGCGAAGCTCATGGGGAAATGGGCGAGCGACCTCGGACTCTCGGGGGAAGAGAAGCGGCGCTGGCGAGCGGCCGGGTGGCTGCACGACGCGGTGAAGGACGCCAAGAACTCGAAGCTGAAGAAGCTCGTCGGCGAAGATCGCTGGCCCGACTCCCTGCTGCACGCGCCGGCCGCCGCGATCCTGCTCGAGCGCGACGGGGTCGACGACGAAGAGTTTCTCCTGGCGGTGCGGTTCCACTCCGTCGGCCACCGCGACTTCGGCGACCTGGGCACCTATCTCTACCTCGCGGACTTCCTCGAGCCGGGCCGGAAGGCGCGGGCCCGCGAACGTGCCGCTCTGCGCGCGGGGATGCCCGGCAGCTGTGGCGATGTCCTGCCCCACGTCATCCGGCGTCGTATCGGGACGCTGCTCGGAGCCGGCCAGGCGATCCTGCCCGAGGCGGTCGAGTACTGGAACCGAGTGAACGGAGCATGAAGGACCGTCTGTACATGGGTCTCGTGGTCGCCGTTCTCCTGCTCGTAGGGGCGCTACTCGGTTCGGTGCTCCTCGAATGGGGCGACAAGCGGGAAGCGCTGCCCGCCAACCGGGCTCCGGCGAGCGGCAGCGGCGGCAGCGGCGGCGCGGCAACGACGCCGGACGACCTGGGGCGCGTAAGCCTCGAGGTCCTCAACGGGGCGGGGGATCCGGGCGCGGCGGCCAGGTACAGCGAGCGGTTGCGGGACATGGGGTTCGATGTGAAGACGTTCGGCAACGCGCGGAACTTCGGACAGACCCGCACGGAGGTGCTCGATAGGTCGCGGCGGGAAGGCGCGGCACAGGCGATCGCCGACGCGCTGGGCGGGATCCCGGTTCGCTCCGAGCCGGCGCCCCAGCTCTACCTCGACGCGACGCTCGTCCTCGGCGAAGACTGGCGTGACGTGCTCAGCCGGGTGTCGCCGTGACCTCGCGTTCGAGGCGGAGCTGGCCACAGGCCGCCGCGATGTCGCGGCCTCGCGGGGTGCGGACCGCGGACGGGACGCCGGCCGCCTGCAGGATGTCCAGGAAGCGACCGATGGCCGCATGGCCGCTCGGATGCCAGTCGCGCCCCGGGATCGGATTCCACGGAATCAGGTTCACGAACACCATGCGCGTGTGGACGAGATCGACGAGTTCGCGCGCCGTTTCCTCGGAATCGTTGACGCCCCCGATCAGCGTGTACTCGAGCGTCACCCGGCGCGCCTTTCGTGCCTGGTACTCGTCGATCGCGGCGAACAGCTCCGGGATCGGCCACCGGCGCTCGATCGGCACGAGCTGAAGGCGCAGGTCGTGGTTTGGGGCGTGGAGCGATACGGCGAGGCGGAACGGTTCGGGCCGGGCGGCCAGGGCGAGGATCCCCGGCACGAGCCCGACGGTCGACACCGTGATCCGCCGGGCGCCCAGGCCGAAGCCGCCGTGGATGATGTCGAGCGAGTCGAACACGGCTTCCTGGTTCGCGAACGGCTCGCCCATCCCCATGTAGACGACATTGCCGATCCCGCGTCCGTACGCGTCCTGCGCGATGAGATCGGCGTCGCGGAACTGCGCGGCGATCTCGCCCGCGGAGAGCTGCCGTCGGAAGCCGAAGTCGCCCGTTGCGCAGAACCGGCAGCCGAGCGCGCACCCCGCCTGGGAAGACAGGCAGAGGGTCACCCGGCCCGGCGTGGGAATCAGCACCGACTCGATCTCTTCTCCATCCGGCAGTCGCCACAGATGCTTGATCGTCCCGTCCCGCGAGCGGGCCTCGAAGGACTGCTCGATCGGCGTGAGCGAGAACCGGACGGCGAGCCGCTCGCGGAGTTCGGCCGGCAGGTTCGACATTTCGTCGAACGAACGGGCGCGGCGTTCGTACATCCAGCCGAGCACCTGGTCGGTGCGGTAGGCGGGCTCCCGTAACTCGCGCAAGGTCGCCGCGACGGCGCCGCGGGCCTCGGCGGGCGGTAGTCCGACGAGATCTCGTTGGGCGTCGAATGCCGGAGAAGGTACGGGCTTCGTGTCGGGACTCACTTCGATCTCTCGCCTCGATTGCTTGCTGCGCGCCGGGAGCGCCGGTATATCCCGAACGCTCGGGGCGCGACGGGCGCGACGGGCGCCTCGCCCGGCTAAGATAGGCGTCGGACGGCTGCCGCGAATCCGCGGGAGCGTCGGCGCATCAGATGGAGGACGACGATAGACAGGACGAACCCCGGCAGTACGGCCTTCCGAGACATCGGCTGCGGCGAGCTCAGGCCCGAGCACGCCGGCCGGACGATCCGCCTGGCCGGCTGGGTGCACCGAAGGCGCGACCTCGGCGGCGTGCTGTTCCTTCACCTCCGCGATCGCTCCGGTCTCGCGCAGCTCTCGATCGGGCCGGACTGGACGGGCGCGGAAGCGGCGAAGATCGCATCCAGCCTGTCGCCCGAGGATGTCATCCAGGTCACCGGGGAGATCGTCGAGCGGCCGCCCGAGGGCGTCAACCGCGACATGGCGACGGGCGCCGTCGAGATGCGGGTGACCGAGATGCGCCGGCTCGCGGGCGCCGACCCGCTGCCGATTCTGGTCGCGGTCCCGCCGGAGGAGGATCTGCCATCGGAGGAACTGCGGCTCCGGCACCGGATCCTCGACCTGCGACGGCCCGAGATGCAGCAGAACTTCGTCGTTCGGCACCGCGCGACGCAGGCCGCCCGCGCCGCGCTCAGCGACATGGGGTTCCTCGAAGTCGAGACGCCGTTTCTCACGCGTCGCACACCGGAAGGCGCGCGCGACTATCTCGTGCCGAGCCGGGTCCATCACGGCGAGTTCTACGCGCTGCCGCAGTCGCCGCAGCTCTACAAGCAGCTCCTGATGGTGGCGGGGTTCGACAAGTACTTCCAGGTCGCGCGCTGCATGCGCGACGAGGACCTGCGGGCCGACCGCCAGCCCGAGTTCACGCAGATCGACGCGGAGATGAGCTTCGTCGACGAAGAAGACGTGTATGCCGTGTGCGAGGCGATGCTCGAGCGGATCTACGCCGCGGCGCTGGGTGAATCGCTGCCGACGCCGTTCCCGCGGATGACGTGGGCGCAGGCCGCTGAGGACTACGGCACCGACAAGCCCGATCTCCGGATTCCGTGGAAGCTGGCCGACTTCACCGGCGAGCTCAAGGGCCTCGGATTCGGCATCTTCGACGCGACCGCCGAGGCCGGCGGACGGGTGCGCGGCTTCGTCGCGCCGGGGGGTGCGTCCCTCAGCCGGAAGCAACTCGATGCGCTCGACCAGGCGGCGCAGTCGGCGGGCGCGAAGGGCGTGCTCTGGACGAAGCGCACGGACGACGGCTGGAGCGGCCCGGTGGCGAAGGTGCTGACGGGGGGCGCGGGCGACGCGGACGATGCGGGCGACGCGAACGATGCTGGTGATGCAGGCGACGCACTCGCGACTGACCACGGGATCGAGCCGGGCGACCTCTTGCTGCTCGTCGCGGGCGCCGACCGGGAGACAGCGGGCGCCCTCGACGTTCTGCGCCGCGCCGCGGCGGCTGAACTCGGGGCGATCGACAAGACCGCCCACCGCTGGGTATGGATCACCGACTTTCCGCTGTTCGAGCCGGACCTCGAGACGGGCGCGCCGACACCGAGCCACCATCCGTTCACGATGCCGCGGGACGCGACGCCCGAGAGCCTGAAGGCCGACCCGTTTTCCGTGATGTCGCGGGCCTACGACCTCGTCCTGAACGGAACGGAGCTCTTGAGCGGCAGCATCCGCTGCCACGATCGCGCGCTCCAGTCGGCCATCCTCGGCGCGCTCGGCATGTCGGACGAAGAGATCGAATCACGCTTCGGCTTCCTGCTCGAGGCCTTCCGCTATGGCGCCCCGCCCCACGGGGGCTTCGCGCTCGGACTCGACCGCCTCGTTGCGATGATGGTCGGCGCGGCTTCCATTCGTGAGGTGATCGCATTCCCGAAGACCACCGCCGCGCGCGGCTTGATGGAAGGCGCCCCGTCGGTAATGGACGCGGAGGCGCTGGCCGAACTGGGCCTTCGCCCCGCGGGCCCCGCGTGAGGCCGGTATGAGCGAGCTCGCCAACGTCCAGCACGAGGTGCCGGCCGACGGCGCCGACGAGCTCCTTCTCGCGGGCGTCAACGATGCGCACTTGAAGAGCCTGGCCCGGCTGGCGGATGTCCGCGTCATCCTGCGCCGCGATCGCCTGATCCTCAGCGGCGCTCCGGAAGCGGTCGAGCGCGGCATCCCGGTCGCCCGTCGCATGATCCGCATGGCCCGGTTGCAACGCGCATTCGACGAGAACGATGTCGAACGTTTCTTCGCGCAGGCGAAGCGGGAGCCCGCCGGCGAGGAGCGCGTGGTGCCGGAGGAGGATGGCATCGCGCTGCCCGGGGCCCGCAAGATGATCCGCCCCAAGTCCGACGGTCAGCGGGGGTACCTGCAGGCGATCCGCGACAACGACATCGTCGTCGGGATCGGCCCGGCGGGCACGGGAAAGACGTACGTCGCGGTGGCGATGGCCGTCGACGCGCTCGTCCGGAAGCGCGTACGGAAGATCATCCTGACGCGGCCGGCCGTCGAAGCGGGCGAGGCGCTCGGCTTCCTGCCGGGCGACATCCGAGAGAAGGTCGACCCCTACCTGCGGCCGCTGTACGACGCGCTCGAAGACATGCTGCCGCCCGACCGGATGCAAAAAGCGATCGAGGAACAGGTGATCGAGGTGGCGCCGCTCGCCTACATGCGCGGGCGGACACTGTCGGACGCCTTCCTCATTCTCGACGAGGCGCAGAACGCGACGACAGCGCAGATGAAGATGTTCCTGACGCGCCTCGGCCTGAACTCCCGCACGGTGATCACCGGCGACAAGACCCAGATCGACCTGGTCGATCCATCCGACTCGGGTCTGCTCGAGATCGAGGGAATTCTGAAAGAAGTCGAGGGTATCGAGTTCGTCTATCTCAACGAGGCGGATGTGGTTCGGCACCGACTGGTGAAGGACATCATCCGAGCCTATGCGAAGGATGCCGAGGAGCGGACCGGCCGGGCGTCCGCGGAGGGGGAGCAGAACTCGAAGTGAGCTACCAGGTGAACTCTAGATGAGCGCGGGCGGATTCCGCGAGAACTGGCGCGACCTCCTGCATTCGGTGGACCGCCGGCCGGACGAGGGCTGGCGCGCCGGGGCGGCCCATCACGGGGTGCGCGGGCTCATCATCTTCGTGCTGGCGCTTGGCCTGCCGCTCCTGTTTCCCGGGCAGGAAGAACCGGAGCAGGCCGGCCTGGAACCCGGCATGGTGGCCCCGGCGGATGTGATCGCGTCGATGACGCTTCCCATACCCAAGCCGGAGGACCAGCTCGAGCGCGAGCGTGCCGACCGCGAGCGGACTATCGCCCCCATCTTCGCGCTGGATCCTTCGGCCGCCGACTCGTCCAGCCAGATGGTCACACGGTTTCTCGAGGAACTCGGACGGGCGTTGACGGCCTCCGGGGGCGCCGAAGGTCCGGAATTGGAGCGTGTCCTCGCGTCCTACGATGTCTCACTCGGGCCGGCGCAACTCGGATATCTCGCGTCGGGAGCGAATCGACGCGAAGTCGTCACGGCGCTCTCCCGTGCGTTCGACGCGCTGCTCCCGGCTGGCGTCGTATCGGCCCAGGACGCGGGTGCGTACGAGCAGGAGCGTGTCATGATCCGCGAGGCCGGCGGAGAGCGCACGGCGCGGCGCGACTCGCTGACGACGGTTGGAGAGTTCGCGGAGAACGCCTTCTCTTATGCGCCTGCTTCGGTACAGGGATTCCGCGCGTTCCAGAGCCTGCTGCTCGCGTTCACCCTTCCGAGCCTGCGGCCCGACGAACGCTCGTGGATGGCCGAGCGGGAGCTCGCCCGTGCCCAGGTCGACTCGACGGTCGGGACTATCCTGCAGGGCGAGCGGATCATCACGGCGCACGAACGGGTTACCCCGGCCGAGTTCGAGCGTCTGAAGACTTACAACGCCGAGCTCGCAAAGCGTCGGGGCACGCTGATCTCGCGCGGTGGACAGCTCCTGGGCCGATCGCTGTTCACCGCGCTCCTGTTCGGCCTGGTGGGCGCAACGTTGTTCCTGTTCCGGCCGGCCGTGTACCACGAGATCCGCAACTACCTGATCATCATCGGGCTGATCGCGACCGTAGTTGCCGGCTCCGCGCTGATCGAGCACTGGATGCTGCCGACCGTGCTGATCCCGCTCGTCCTCGTGGCCCTCGCCGTCGGGGCGGTGTACGACGGACTCATCGCGCTCGTCGTGGTTCTCGTTTCGACGTTCCTGCTGCTGGGCCTCGCGACCCTGGCTCCGCTGTACGATCCGGTGGTGATGGTGCTCGGCGGCGCGGTGGCCGCCATCGGCGTGCGTGGGGTACGGCGTCGCCGTCAGAGCTGGATCCTGATCGCCGGCATCACCGCCGCCTACCTGGCCGCGGGGCTCGCCCTCACCCTTCTCGGCGGATTCTCGTTCGCCTCGCTCGGCAGCACGCTCGGCTGGGGCTTCGTCGGGGCGACCCTCTATACCATCCTCGCCCTGAGCGGCCTGGTGCCCCTGCTCGAGAAACTGACCGGCATCAGCACAGCTCAGACATTGCTTGAGCTGTCAGATCTCAACGCGCCGTTGTTGCGTGACTTATCACTCAAGGCACCCGGCACATACGCGCACTCGATCAACATCGCCAACCTGGCCGAGGCCGCGTGCGAGTCGATCGGGGCCGACTCGTTGCTCGTCCGGGCGGGCGCCTACTACCACGACATCGGGAAGATGGTCAACCCGCAGTTCTTCGTGGAGAACCAGCCCAAGGGCCGGAACCCGCACGACCGCCTGCCGCCGCTCCGGAGCGCCACGATCATCCGCGACCACGTACGCGACGGCGTTCGACTGGCGGCCGAGAACCGGTTGCCGCCCGTGATCCACGACTTCATCCGGGAACATCACGGGACGGGGATCATCCGCTTCTTCTACGACAAGGCCCAGGAAGAGTCGGGCGAGGCGGACGTGAACCCGGGGGACTTCGCGTATCTCGGCCCGAAGCCCCAGACCCGGGAGACGGCGATCATCATGCTCGCCGACGGGATCGAGTCCGCGACACGGGTGCTCCGCGACCCGACACCCGAGCGCATCCACGCTACGATCGAGGCGATCGCGGGCACCCGGCTCGCCGAGGGACAGCTCGACCAGTGCCCTCTGACCCTGCGGGAGATCGACCGCGCCAAGGCCGCGTTCGCACGTGTGCTGATTGGAATGTACCATCGCCGAATCGACTATCCCTCGGGCGTGAAGGCCCAGGAGACGCCGGAGGACGAGGCCTCGCCCGACGCCGGGGCGGGAGCGGGAGGCACCGCCTCGGGCGGGGGCACCGCGGTGGCCTCGGGCGGAGCTGCGGGTAGCGGGACCGGTGCGGCCCCGACCACGGCGTCGACCCCGTCGCGATCGGGGCGTCCCGGCCCGGTGGGGACCGATGGAGCCGAGGATTCCGAGGGGCAGCTCGAAGCCGCCCTCGAGGCTGCGGGCGCGGCAGATCCGGAGAAGTCGGTGCGTGCCGCCGACGAGTGAGCCCTCCGGACCGACCGACGTCGTCGTCCTGATAGACGGCCTCGATTCAGCCGGACTCGGCGATCTCGCTCCGAGGGTCGAAGGTGCGGCTGCGGCGGCCCTCGCCGAAGCGCGCGCCGCGCGGAATCTTCCGCCCGACGAGGCGGCGGAGGTATCGGTGACGTTTGTCGGCGACGACGAGATTGCCGCCCTCAACCACGAATGGCTCGCGAGGGAAGGCCCGACCGACGTCATCGCGTTCGGCCTCGGAGGTTCTCCGCTCGTGGGCGACGTGTACGTGTCCCTCGACACGGCCCGTCGGCAGGCCGACGAACTCGGTCTGGCGCTGGACGAAGAGGTCCTTCGGCTCGTGGTCCACGGCGTCCTGCATGTGGCCGGTTGGGACCATCCTGACGGCGAGGAGCGCGAGGCATCGGAGATGTACGTGCTTCAAGAGAGGGTGCTTGCCGCAATCCTCGGTGACCGGCTCCGCAACTGACCCCGACTCATCTACCAACTGATCCTGAGGCCGACCAACCTGCCGACCCCGGGCGCTCCGCCGCCTGCGCTCCGCCGCCTGCGCTCCGCCGCGTGCGGACCGTGCGACATCACGTTACCCGAAGAGCTTCCAGGCCAGGAAAGCCAGGGCGACGAAGACGACCCAGGTGAAGGGTCTGCGCAGCAGGCGTGCGCCGGCCCGCCGAGCGGTCTGACCCCCGGCCGCGCCAAGATCCAGGGCCTCCTGCCGCGCCGGGGTTTCCCTCCTTGCTTCCGGCGCCACCGTCGCTTCCTCCGCCGCTCCCGTCACCTCGGCTTTCGCTTCCGCCTCAAGGGTCGCCTTCATGCAGGCCGTGAACTGTTCGAACAGCTGGTCGGAGACGTCCTCCACCATGCCGCGCCCCAACTGCGCGAGCACTCCCGTGACGTGAACCTCGGATAGGACGTGGACGTCCGTCCCGTCCTCGCTCGAGCTCAACTGGCTCTTCATCGTCATGTCCGCGGCGCCCTTGCCGCGGCTGTCGCGTCCCTCGGCGGAGAGGTCCGCGGCGTAGGCGTCGGCGTCCATCCGGTCGAAGCGAGCCGAGCCCTCGTAGGTGCTGGAGACGGGGCCCAGTTTGACTTTCATCGTGCCGTTGAACGCGGCCCCGTCCTCCCCGGTGATGGCGGAACCGGGAAGGCATTCCGCCACTCGATGGGGATCTGTAAGGAACGCCCACACACGGTC
>JBPCJZ010000144.1:0-5612 GCA_051004775.1 Gemmatimonadota bacterium | reverse complement strand
ACGGGCGGCCAGGATGGCGGATTTTCTCCCCTCTTTACGTTAGTACGTGAAAGAGAGGACCACCCATGCCGAACCGGAACTCCGTCCCGGGCCTCGAACTCCGAGACACGGTCCCGACGGAAATCACTCGCCTGCTCGACCGTTGTGCGGCAGGGGAGTCCGACGCCTTCCGCCGCCTGATCCCCCTCGTATATGACGACCTTCGGCGGATCGCCCGCCGACGCCTTCGGGCGGAGCGCGATGGGCACACCCTCGACACCACCGCCGTCGTCCACGAAGCCTACCTCCGGCTGGCGGAGCGCGAAGACGCTGGCTGGCGCGACCGCGCTCATTTCTTCGCCGTCAGTGCGCGCATCATTCGACACGTGCTTGTGGACCATGCGCGAAAACGCCAGTCTTTGAAACGGGGGGGTGACATGATGCGGATCCCTTTAGAGGCGGCGCGGATCGGAGAATCGAGCCGGATGATCGACTTTCTCGCACTCGAAGAAGCACTTCGCCGGCTCCAGCGCCTGGACGAACGACTGGTCCGGGTCGTCGAATGTCGCTACTTCGCCGGCTTGAGCGTTGCTGAAACGGCCGAAGTCCTGGCGTCCTCGATTCGGACGGTCGAACGAGACTGGACGCGCGCCAAGGCATACCTCTCCCACGCACTCTCCGACGACGCGAGCCCGTCGCTACCTGCGTGAAGCCCCTCTCGGACGTCCGCTGGCGGGAAATCGATGACCTGCTTGGCGCCGCTCTCGAAGTTCCCGAAGACGAGCGTCGATCGTTCGTCACGTCGCGAACCAAGGGGGATCCGGAGCTGCGAGCCGCCGTCGAGGAGCTTCTCGACGCGGCGCAAGCAGCCCCGCTCTTCCTGGAGACGCCGCTTGACCTGAATTCGCGGACCTGGCTCGATGCATCCGAACATCTGCTCGAGGGTGGCGTGGCCGAGGAGCCAATCGCGCGCCCCGGAGACGTTCTCGGCGCCTGGCGGATTGTGAGCGAGTTGGGCCGCGGGGGGATGGCGCGTGTCTACATGGCGGAACGGGCGACGGGAGGGTTCGAACAGCGTGCGGCGCTCAAGCTTCTGCGTCGGAACCTCGATCCGGACATCGTGGAGCGTTTTTGCGCTGAACGCCAGATCCTTTCCGACCTGAGCCACGCCAACATCGCCCGACTTCTCGACGGCGGCTCGACGGGAACCGGAGCCCCATATCTGGTGATGGAAGCGGTCGACGGGCTCCCGATCACAGAATGGTGCGATCACAGGCAACTGTCCGTACGCCGGAGAATCGAACTGTTCTGCGGCGTCCTGGCGGCCGTGCAGTACGCGCACGCCAACCTGGTGGTTCACCGGGACCTGAAGCCGTCGAATATACTCGTCACCCCCGAGGGAAGGGTGAAGCTGCTGGACTTCGGAATCGCCCAGCTCATCGACCGCACACCCGCCGGCCCGCGCCCCGGTGGTACCGGCGCCGGAGAACTCGCGTCCGCCGAGTCCGATCGCAGCGTTCGGTTGCTGCTCACGCCGGAGTACGCGTCTCCCGAGCAGGTACGGGGCGAGCGGGTTACAACCGCCTCGGATGGCTACCAGTTGGGCCTGCTTCTGTACCGGTTACTCACCGGTCGAGCGGCCTACGGTGTCGATTGCGAGGACCGGGAGACGATCCTGCGCTCCGTGCTGGAAGCTTCTCCCACGAATGCAAGCGCAGCCGTGGTGGCGGGTGCGGACACTGCACCTGGCGCAGCCGACGCGGCCGCCCGGGGCACCACCCCACGCGCGCTCGCCGATCAGCTGCGACCAGACCTGGACGCGATCATCGCTCGGGCGATTCGCAAAGACCCGAACGAGCGCTATGCGTCAATCGCCGATTTCGACGCAGACCTTCGACGGCACCTCGCGAATCAGCCCGTCGAGGCGGTGCGGGGGGGGCGCATATACCGTTCCCGGAGATTTCTGCGGCGCAACCGTTGGGCGGCGCCACTTGTCGCGACCGTGGCCGTGGCGATGATCGCTTATGTGGCCGTCGAGGGCGTACACCGCCGCCAACTCGAGGCCGAACGCAACCTGGCCCGGCTCGAGGCGGATCGGGCGGAAGCGGTGAAGAGTTTCCTCGTAGACGTCTTCCGCAGCGCCGACCCGTGGAGCAACCCGGACCCGGAGCGCGGCCGCGAGATTCGCGTCAAGGACGCCCTGCAGCAGGGCGCGGAACGCGTCCGCACAGAACTCACCCACCAGCCGGACGTGCAAGTGGAGCTGCTGACCGCGATCAGCACAGTCTATCGCAACCTCGACCTGCCGCAACTGAGCCGTCCGCTGCTGCTTGAGGCCGTACAGATCCAGAACAGCGTCGTCGCAACCCCTGTGGAGCGGGCTTCCGTTCTGGTTGAACTGGGCCGCACTCTGCAGGCGGTGAACGCCAGGGACAGTGCTCGGATCGCCTTCGAGGCCGCTGTCGACGTCACCCGCGATCTGCGGTCGCCCGACGACACTTTGTACGCGACGGCGCTCGCCGCGCTCGGTATGTACGAAACGAGCGAGGGCAACTACGAGCGGGCAGAACAAGTGCTGCTTCGTGCGGATTCAATTTACGGAAATTCCCCGGGCACGACCGAGAGGAGAGCACAAGTGCAGGCGTGGCTCGGTGGGGAAATTTATGGGCTGCTCGATCGCCCGGCGGACGCGGTAAGGGCGACGCGGCGGGCAGTCGATCTCAGGGCCGGCGTCCATGGCGAGGACCATCCGCTGACAGCCTGGGCACGGGTCGAACTCGCCGACGCCCTCGACAACTCGGGGAGGAATGAAGAGGCGATCGAGGTCTACAACTCTGCCCTTCCCACGCTGGAGCGCGCTCTCGGGCCAGAACACGATGCGACGCTGCAGGCGCGCAGCAACCTGGCCGTCACCCTCGAAGAAGTCGGTCGTTCTCGGGAGGCGATCGATGAGCTCCGGAAAATCCTCGACCTCCGTATCGCTCGGGGGGGGACCTGGAGCCCCGAGGTGGGGAACGCGATGCAGAATCTTGCGGCGACTCTTCGCAGATCAGGGGATCTCGACGAGGCACAGGACCTTCTTACCCGGGCGTATCGCGTGTATGTCTCAGTTCTCGAACCCGGACACTACGTCTCCGCCCTTCCGCTCCTCACCCGAAGCTCGATTGAACTCGAACGCGGAGAGTATTGGGCCGCGGAGCGCACGGCCCATACCGCGATCCGAACCCTCGAGTCGTCGCTCGGCGGCGACCACTCGTTCACTGCGATGGCACGCTGCCGCCTCGGTCGCGCCGCCGCCGGGCAGGACCGCCTGGCGGAGGCGGAACGAACGCTTCGCATCGCGCTCCCGATCATCCGCGAGTCCGGGACGCTGCGCCAGTCGTACAAAGACGAGTGCACCGATGCACTGGCTGCTACACTCCAACGCGCTGGCCGGCCGGCCGAAGCCGAGGCTTTCAGGACCGTGAATCAGGTCGAATAGCCGCCCCATCCTCTACCTTGCGTGGCGGTCCCGCCTCACGCCTTCCGCTTTACACTTTCAAACCCACGCGGCCCGCGCGCCGCTACCCCTCGCGACGACGGAGACCACATGCCTGCACTACCTCCGTTCAGCTCACGGCCGCCGTGGAGGGCGCTCGCGTGCCTGCTTCTATACCTGGGCGCACCGCCCTTCTCTGCCGCTCAATCGCAAACGCGAGTCGACCTGGGCTTGTCGGCGCCCATCGACGACATCGACAGCGTCGGCCAATTCAGCGCGGAGATGTCCAGAAATCTAGTCTGGACGCTTCGAAGCAACGGTGGCGAGACAGCCCCCGTTCGGCTGAACATAGTTCGGCTCGACAGGGGACGCGTGACGGCGAGCCGGCAGACCGGGGGGACCGTCGCTGGGCACACAACGCAGAGGGTAGCGGAGGCGATGGATGCGGCGGACTGGAGTGCGATGTTCCTCGACTGCTGCCTGCGAACGGACGACCCGCCCGTGAGGATCACGGCCCTGTCCGGACCGATCTACCTGGACATCGGCGCGCTCGAGGGGGCCGTGGCGGCGGTGGCGCGCGACGGTGTGATCGGAAAGGAATTCGGACTGCGTGAGGAAACGAAGATATCCTGGGGCCGCCAGTTCGTCCTGATCATCTCCGTTTCGGCTTCCCCGGCAATCGACACGCGGCCGCTGATCCTGCTCGTCGAGCGCGTCTGAGCTGGCGGGCTTTCGCCCGAAAACCCGCTCTCCGTTCTGAGCTTCATGCCCGACTGCCTGCGAGGAGGCGGCAGGGTCGGACCGATGTACCGGCGCACGACCGGAAAATTCTGGACGACAAATCTTCCGACATTCTCGAAACGGAGACACTGATGACCCGCAGCCGTCCTGATCCCCACTCGAGGCGAACATGGCAACAAGTCCTGCTTCGGTCCGTTCCGGCGGGGATCGTAGGCTTCCTCGCCGCGCTGCACTCGCCGACGGGCGCTTCGGCGCAGGAGGCGACCGACGCGTCCGCTGAGCCGGTGGTCTCGCTCCTCCAGCTCCCGGACGACGCCCTCCTCTCCGCGACGACTTCGGCTGAACTGATCCAGGCTCTTCGGGACCATCTTTCTATCCGGCTGGTCATGCCGTCGGGAGAGACGGCGGCTGTATCGCTCAAGGGAAAGGTCGGCGCTGGGGACGGCAGAGGAACTCCGTACTACTTCCAGTTCCGAGGGTTTCGCTGGGAAGGGCCGGGTCCGCTTGAAGATTTTTCGGTCGCAACCGCCCTCGAGGAGTCGCTAGGAGAGGGCATGGACGAAGACGGTTGGGACGAGTACGACGTTGACGACGAAGAGAGCGACTCCGCCTGGGCCGATCTGGTCGAGGCGCTCGACGTCGGGCTGCTCAACGCCGACGAGAGATTCTGGCGGGCCGAGGATGAATCCGTGGGGCTCCGTGTCCGGGCCGTACATCTCCCGTCGTATCGCTATGACGAGACTGGAGGAGGCCAGGCCGAGGAGTTCTACAGTTGCTGCGAGGGCTTCGACCTACCGATCCTCCAGTTGACCGCCTCGGTCGCGCCCTCCACTTCGGAACCTCCTGACGGCGGAGAATGGCCGGCGGTCGCTTACGAACAGAACATTCTCATCGTCGAGTTGGAACCGGGTGCGGCCCCGACAGGAGAAGCCGCCACCGCGGTAGCTGACGAATGGGTGCTGCAGCAATCGCAGTCGACCATCGCATCCTGCTCCGGCGCCGATTTTCCGAGCGCTGCGCACTCCGAGTCGCGCATCGCGGTCGGTGAGGAGGAGTGGACGGGCCGGGCCGTTGCAACCGAGCACCGTGGCAGGGTCTTCTTCCTCATTGGCGATATGCAGGGGACGGATGTGCACTGTACACTGCTGGCGTCGTCGGGCGACGGGTATGAGCCTGGACGCTATCCCGTGAGGCGTATGACGAAGGAGTTGCTCGAGGGTTCTGTGTCGGGCGAGGCCGTCTTCGTGGCCGCCTTCAACACGAACGATCGGACGTTCGTCGCCGAGGGTGGCTTCATCGAAATCACGGCCAGGGAACCCGCGATCGCCGCTCGCTTCGAACTGAACGGCTGGATGCAGTCGGCGACCGGCGTGCGGGAAGACGAACTCACCGTCGCTGGCTCGTTCGTGGCATC
>JBPCJZ010000143.1:0-7721 GCA_051004775.1 Gemmatimonadota bacterium | reverse complement strand
TCGCAGGAGACGGCGGCGGAGGGCGACCTGGCGGTAGTCGCGCAGGGCATGGTGTTTCCGGTGACCAGCGCGTCCAGCAGCACCTTCACCCTTACCGAGTGAGGCGCCCGCGCCGGTACCTGCGGCTCAGGAGCCGATGATCACCCTGAGGCCGCTGGGGGCCGCCGGCGGGGTCAGGTCGGCAGAGACCCCGACGGTCACCTCGAGGGGCGCCGACCTCGGGCCCTCGATTCCTTCGCCGTTCACCGCGGCGATCTCGTAAACGTACGTAGTCCCGACTTCGACGTCCGTGTCCGTGTAAGTCGGCGTCGCCGGCGTCGCGATCATGACGTCATCGCGGAACACCCGGTAGAACGCGATACCGCTTTCCTCATCCTCCGCGGCGGGCCAGCTCAGTTCCACGCCGCCCTGGCTCACGGCGGCCGGTCGTACGGTCCCGGGAGTCGAAGGCGGCGTCGCGTCGGTCACGACGGGCGTGGTGATCGCGGCGAGGCTGCTTTGCGCACCCTCGAGGCCGATGCCGTTGCGCGCCGACACCCGGTAGGTGTAGCTGGTCTCTGGCTCGACGTCGGCGTCGGCGTAGGTCCTCGCGGTCGTGGAATCCAACGGTGACGAACCCCCGTTCCGGTAGATCAGGTACCGCTGGATCCCGGACTCCGGATCCGACGCGGCCTTCCAGCCCAGGTCGACCAGTCGCGCGCCATTGGCCGTGGCCGTCAGATCCGCCGGCGCGGTCGGCGCGGTCACGTCGAGCGGGCGCGCCGAGGCCGACGCGGACTTTGCGCTGACGAGGCCGGCCCCGTTGACGGCCGCGACCCGATAGGTGCGCAGCGAGGAGCCGGACAGTCCGGTGTCGGAGTAGCTGGTGCCCGTTGCCGAATCGACGGGGGTCGCCGCGCCATTTCGGTACACGTAGTACCGGGCGACCCCTGATTCCGAGTCCGAGGCCGCGCTCCACGAAAGATCGATCCGGGATCCCGAGACGGCCGTCGCGATCAGATTCGACGGGGTCGTGGGCGGCGAGCCGTCGAGGGTGCGCGCAGACTTCTTCTTGCCGCGCTCGCTCTCGACACCGCTGAGATTCACCGCGGAGATCTCGTAGCTGTACTCCGTGAACCCGGCGAGGCCAGTGTCGGAGTACGCGGGCGTGACGGTCGAGTCGTGCGGTTCTGAGCCGCCATTGCGGTAGACGTAGTAACCGGAGATGCCCGAGTCGTCGTCTTGCGAGGCTTTCCACGACAGATCGATGCGCGAACTTGAGATGGCCTGCGCCACGAGGTCCTTCGGTTCCGACGGCGGCGATTCGTCGCGCGTCCGCGTCGTGACCGGGTCACTGAGGCCGCTGGAGCGCCCCGAAAAATCCACGGCCGCCACGGCATAGGTGTAGGTGGTCTCGATCGGGAGGCCGGTGTCGTCGAAGTCTTCGTCGAACGTGTTCGCGATCAACACGTCGTTGCGGTACACGCGGAAGAAGAACGCCGACGCTGCCTTGCCCTTCGTGTCCTCATCCCAGGTTAGCCGGACCGAATGAGCGGACGGCTCGGCCTCGAGGTTGACCGGTGGATTCGGGGCCTTCTGGGCCGCCAGCGGTGCCGGCAGCAGGAGGAGCAGGCCGGCGAGCGCGCCCAGCCGCCTCATGGTCCCAGCTCCAGGCGCACTTCGTTGGAGAGGGCGCTCTCGTTACCCGAGGCGTCCCTGGCGCTGACCCCGAAGAACCACGTCCCCGCCGGGATGCCCGTCGCTCGGAAGCGCGTCTCCGAACCGGCGTCCAGCGACCGCGACCCGGGACCGTTGGCCGGGCTCGCGTCGCGATAGTGCAGGGTGTAGCCGAGGAGATCCTCGAGCGGCTGCCCGTCGGCGTCGACCGTCGGCGCGGTCCACTCCATCGTGACCGAGAACCCCGTGTCCACCGGACCGGAGGGCGCGTCGGGCTTGCACCCCGCCGCGAGCGCGACGGTGAGTCCGAGCCCGACGAAGAGCGTGCGGCCTCTGGTGCGTAGCGTCCTGCATTCTATGTGATTCATTCCTCCACCTGTTCGCTGAAATTCGCCGTTGAATATAGCTCTTCGGCCGCCCGGGTGCGCACCTCCGGCCGTCAACGACGCGCACCTCCGGGTGGCCGGCCGCGGGTAGCGGGTGGTAGGTTGGGCGGCGTGATGCCCGGAACGTGCTGCCTGGTGACGGGCGCCAACGCCGGAATCGGGCGGGAGACCGTTGCCGGTCTCGCGGCGCTCGGCGCCCGCGTCTTGATGGTCTGCCGCGACGAGAATCGCGGAGCGGCCGCCATGGACGAGATCCGGCAGCGATTGCCCGGAGCCGGCCTGGAACTCCTCATCGCGGATCTCTCGTGCCTGACGGAGGTCCGGGCGCTCGTCGCGGACGTTGTCCGCCGCACCGACCGGCTGGACGTGCTGGTGAGCAACGCCGGGGTGTTCAGCTCTCGACGCCGCGTGACGGAGGACGGCTTCGAGCTGACCTTCGGGGTCAACCACCTGGCTCCCTTCGTACTGGTGCGCGGCCTCACGGAGTTGTTGCGGCGCTCCGCGCCGGCCCGAGTGGTAATCGTCGCCTCCGCGGCGCACCGCCGGGGCACCATCGACTTCGACGACCTCCAGGCGGAACGGCGGTACGGGGGGTGGCGCGTGTACAGCCAGTCGAAGCTGGCCAACGTGCTGTTCGCCCGGGAGCTGGCGGATCGCTTGCCGGCGCGCGAGGTGACGGTCAATTCGCTGCATCCCGGCGTGGTTGCGACGAAGCTGCTCCTGCGAGGCATCGTGCCGCGGTGGCTGGCTCGTCCGTTCACGGTCACGCCGGCCGAGGGAGCGAAGACGTCGATCCACGTCGCCTCGGCGCCGGAGCTCGAGGGGGTGACGGGCCGCTATTTTGACGCGTGCCGGCCCAAAGAGCCTTCGAAGGAAGCGCAGAGCAAAGAGGTCGCGGAACGACTCTGGTCGGTCAGCGAGAAGCTTACGAGAACAGGAAGAGACGCGAGGACATGACGGAAGCGATGAATGCGGACCTGCCGGTGGGCGGCGCCGACGCGACGGCCCCGCCGGCGCAGGACGAAGACGGCGAGACAACGGTCGAACTGGGCTTCGACGAGCTCGGGTTGCGCCCGGATCTCCTCGCGGCCGTTCGCCAGGCCGGATACTCGACCCCGACGATGATCCAGCAGCAGGCGATTCCACCGGCGCTGACCGGCCGCGACGTGCTCGGCTGCGCCCAGACGGGGACCGGAAAGACGGCCGCGTTCGTTCTCCCGATGCTACAGTACCTCGCGGATCACCCGGCCCGCTTCGCCGGCCCCCGGGGTCTCATCCTCGTGCCGACTCGCGAACTCGCCCAGCAGGTAGAGCGCAGCGTCAATCAGTACGGCCGGACGGTTTCCGTCGAGCCCCTGGTCGTCTACGGAGGGATGCCGATCGGCGCCCAGATCCGTGATCTCAAGTGGGGCTGCGACGTGATCGTCGCGACGCCGGGCAGGTTGCTGGATCACCTGCAGAGAGGGACCGTGGACCTCGGCTCGATCGAAGTCCTCATCCTCGACGAAGCCGACCGCATGCTCGACATGGGCTTCATCGAAGACGTGCGCTCCATCGTGCGGGCGACCCCGCGCGAGCGGCAGACGATGTTGTTCTCCGCCACCATGCCCAACAGCGTGCAGGGTCTCGTCCACGAGATGATGCACGATCCGGTGCAGGTCCACGTCGGGCTGCAGACGAGCGCCGAGGGCATCACGGAGGTCGTCCATCCCGTCGACCACACGGCCAAGTACACACTGCTGGCGCACCTGATCGACAGTTGGGGCGAAGAAGGGCAGTGCATCGTGTTCACGCGGATGAAGGTCACGGCGTCCTACGTTTGCGACTTTCTGCGCAACCGGGGTGTGGACGCCGACGACCTGCATGGCGACAAGGCCCAGAAGGATCGGACGCTTGCGCTCGACAAGTTCCGGAGCCGCGACACCCGCGTGCTCGTCGCGACGAACGTCGCGGCGCGGGGCCTGGACATCGTCGGGGTCACGCACGTCGTGAACTTCGACGTGCCGGACGATCCCAAGGACTACGTCCACCGGGTGGGACGCACCGCCCGGGGAGACCTTACGGGCGATGCGGTGACCCTGATGTCCACCCACGAGATCCTGCTGGTGAAGCAGATCGAAAAACTGATGGGCAAAAAGGTGCTGCGCCGGGTAATCGAGGGATTCGAGCCGTCCTTCCGCCAGCTGGACGATTCCGACGACCTCCCGCCCGGCGCTCCGGACGAGAACGCCGTGCGTTCCCGCCTGAGTCGCGGACGCCGTGCCCGTTGACTGATCCCGCCATCCTTTCGCCTCGCTTCGATCCGTCATAGCTTGGACCGCTTGTCATCGAATCGGCACACCGTTCCGTCGGAATCGTGCGCCGGTAGGCACGGCAAGGGCAGCCTGAACCCGAACACCTTGAGCTGATGCGGAACGTCAGAACCCGGATACTCATCATTCTCGGCCTCGTCCTCTTTTCGGGCTGGTCGCTGCTGCCGAAATCCATCCCCGACCCGCAGGACCCGTCCAGGACGATCGAAGTGTCCCCGATCAACCTCGGCCTCGACCTTGCCGGCGGCATGCATCTGGCCCTCGAGATCGACGATCCCAACGGAACCCTCGACGACGAGGCGCTCGCCGACGCAATCGACCGGACCCTCACGACGATCCGCAACCGGACCGACGAGTTCGGCGTGCGCGAGCCGCTGGTCCAGGGATCCGGCGACAATCGGATCATCGTCGAGCTCGCCGGCATCGACGATCCACAGCGCGCCAAGGACATCGTGCAGAAGACCGCCTTCCTCGAGTTCAAACTGCTGCGCGAGGACGACGGGTTCCGCCAGGCTCTCCCCCGAATCGACCGGGCGATCGTCGCGGTGGTTCCGGCGGACGAACTGGGTCCGCTGCAGCCGACCGACGGCGGCCAGGATCTGAATGAGTTGCTCGGCGGACCGGGCGACACGCTCCGGGCCGTCGACGACACGCTGCCCGGGGCGGGCGAGCGATCGCTGTTCGACGCGCCCGCCGACACCGCGGAGCCGCGGGACGCCGGCGCCGATCGATCGACCACGAGCGACTCGGCGAGCGACTCCACGAGCGCGGCCGCCGACAGCGGCGCCCGTCGCCAGCGGACGCAGGACGTGACCGGCCACCGTCCGCTGACGGCCCTGCTCCTCGAGTCAGGGCTGCCCGGGATGTTCCTGGTGGGGGAACAGGACGTGCCCACGGTCGAGCGGTATCTCGCGCTCGACACCGTGACGGCGCTCATCCCGCGCGCGACCGACCTGCGCTGGGGCGCGCGTCCGACGACGGTCGGAGACGCCAGCTACCGAGAACTGTACGTGCTGGACAGCGACCCGCTCCTGACCGGAGACCGGCTCGAAGACGCCGGTCCCGCGGCCCGGGACCCGAACTTCAACACGCCGTACGTACCGTTCCAGACCACCCGCCAGGGGGCGCGGATCTTCGAGCGTTCGACCGGCCGGAACGTGGGACGCTACATGGCGATCGTGCTGGATGACCGGGTGCAGAGCGCCCCGACCATCAACGAGACGCTGTCCCGGCGCGCCCAGATCACGATGGGCAGCGGGGCCTCGCTGCAGGAGGCGCAGGACCTCGCGCTCGTCCTGCGGGCCGGCGCCCTGCCTCAGCCCATCAAGATCGTCGAGGAACGAACGGTCGGACCGTCGCTCGGGCAGGACTCGATCGACGCGGGCAGGCTCGCGGGAATCATCGGCATCGTGGGCGTGATCTTCGTGATGATCTGGTACTACCGTATGGCAGGCGCGATGGCCGTGGCGGCGCTTGCGGTGTACGTGCTCCTCGTGCTCGGCGTGCTCGCCGGGCTCCAGGCGACGCTCACGCTGCCTGGCATCGCGGGGCTCATCCTGTCGATCGGGATGGCCGTAGACGCCAACGTCCTGATCTTCGAGCGGATCCGGGAGGAAGTGGACGCGGGAAAGACGCCGCGCACGGCGGTAGACAACGGTTTCGCCGAGGCGCTGTCGGCGATCGTCGACGCCAACATCACGACGCTGATCACCGCGGCCATTCTGTACCAGTTCGGGACGGGACCCGTGCGCGGCTTCGCCGTGACGCTGTCGATCGGTATCGTCGCCTCGTTCTTCACCGCGCTCTTCGTGACACGCACCTTCTTCATGATCTACCTCGAGCGTCGATCGCCCGCCGATCCGCTGAGCATCTGACGAAACCCGGGATCCGATGAGACTCTTCCAAAGCGCGCACTACGACTTCCTCGGCTGGAGGCGGCGGGCCTACGTAATTTCGGCGACGGCGCTCGTGGTCGGCCTGGGGTCGATCCTGCTGCACGGCGGACTCCGGTTCGGTGTCGACTTCACCGGCGGGACCCTCTTTCAGGTCGGGCTCGACGAGCCGGCCACGGTTGCGGACGTCCGAAGCGCACTCGCGGGTTCGGGGCTGGGCGACGCCCAGATCCAGCGATTCGGATCCCCGACGGAGTTCCTGATTCGCGTGGCGCAGTTCGAGGACGCCTCGACCGCGGGCGAGACGCTCGTGGACGACGTGACCCGGTCACTCAACGAGGCGTACGGCGACGGCTGGCGTCTCGAACGCGCGGAGGCCCTGACCGCCCGGGTCGGGAAGGAACTGCAGCGAGGCGCGGCGATCGCGATCCTGGTCTCCTTTGCGCTCACCCTGCTCTACCTCGCGTTCCGGTTCGAGTGGCGGTTTGGTGTCGCGGCGGTCATCGCGACCCTCCACGACATCCTGATCACGTTCGGCTTCATCTCTGTGTTCAACATCGAAATTACGCTGACGACCGTCGCGGCGATCCTGACGATCGTCGGGTATTCGCTCAACGATACCATTGTCGTGTTCGACCGAATTCGCGAGAACATCCGCAAGTTCCGCAAGGACGACTACACGACCCTGCTGAACCGGAGCATCAACGAGACGTTGCCACGCACCTTGCTGACCAGCGGCACGACGCTGCTGACTCTCGTGGCCCTGTTCGTACTGGGCGGCGGAGTGATCCGCCCGTTCGCTCTCGTGTTGATTCTGGGGGTCGTCTTCGGTACCTACTCCTCAATCTTCGTCGCTTCGCCCGCCCTGCTGGAGATCGAGAACCGCTCCGGCCACGCGACGGAGACGTCCAAGAAGAACCGCTGACCGGCGGGCCGTGTTCGACTCCCACCTGCACCTGACGGCGGAGAGGTTCGCCACCGACGTCGACGCGGTCATAGCGCGCGCGCGCGCCGCCGGCGTGACGCAATTCGTGACCATCGCCTCGAACCCATCCGATGCCCGGGCCGCCCTCGCGCTGGCGCGACGCCATGAGGGCCTCTATTGCACGGCCGGCCTTCATCCGCACGAGGCATCGGACTTCGACGACGCGACGGTGGAAGTGCTGGCCGGACTGCTTCGGGAGCCGGAGTTCGTCGCGGTGGGCGAGGCGGGCCTGGACTTCCATTACGACCATTCGCCGCGCCCGGCGCAGCACGCCGCCGTCGAGGCACGGCTCGACCTCGCCGAGGAGGCGAACCTCCCGATCGGCGTGCACTCGCGGTCGGCGGACGAGGACATGCTCGGCATCCTGCGCCGCCGTGGCACCGCCGTCCGAGGGATTCTCCACTGCTTCACCGGCGGCGACGACCTGCTGGATGCCGGTCTCGAGGCCGGCTGGTACGTCTCCTTCGGAGGGATCATCACGTTCGGCTCC
>JBPCJZ010000142.1:0-4992 GCA_051004775.1 Gemmatimonadota bacterium | reverse complement strand
GTCGACGACGGCCGGGAACGCATGCTCGCCGGGAACCTCGTTGATTCCGATCGCGCTGTCCACAGCGCAATCGCGGCCGAAACCGGCGTACTCGGTGGACGTGGCGGCGTCCGGAAGCGGCCCATACCTTCTCGCCACATGCGAGGGTTCTGGGGGCGAGATCCGTACGACGACATCGGAACGACATAACAGTGAGACTGCCGTTGCAATTCGGGACCAAACCTGCCGGCGTGCCGCTGGCGATCCTCGCCTGCGTTCTCCTCGGCACGGCGTGCTCATCGAACCCCCGGCCCGCAGGCCCGGCGCCTGGAGATACGCCACGGCTCGACCTCCGCGCCGGAGACGAGGTGATGGTACAGGTGTGGCGCGAGGAAGACCTCAGCGGAAACTTCATCGTCGACGACCGGGGCATCGTGACGCTGCCCCTGCTCGGCGAGCGTGAGGTCACCGGGCTGGCGGCGCCCGAGCTGCGCGACCGGCTGCTCGCCGACTACCGCGAGTACCTGCAGACTCCGTCGGTCGAAGTCACCGTCCTTCGTCGCCTGACGATCCTCGGGGGAGTGAACGAACCCGGCCTGTATCCCGTCGACGCCTCGGTCTCGCTGTCCGAAGCACTCGGTCTGGCCGGTGGGATCAGTCCAATCGGGAACAGCGGCGACATCCGCGTGATTCGCGACGGACGCGTAATAAGGCAGGATCTCGACCAGGCGACGCTCGTCGGCGCGACCGACATTCGCTCAGGGGATCAGATCCTGGTCGGTGAGAAGGGATGGCTGGCACGCAACCCGGGGGCTCTGGTCGGGAGCCTGATCGGGGCCGTGACCGGCCTGACGATCGCGCTCATCCGATGAACGACCATCTGCCCGCCGGACGAGCCGGCGGAGAGCGGCTGCCAGGGCGTCCCGATGCAGGTACTGTCTTTTCTCCGCCCCCGGAATCCCTGGACGACGAGATCGATCTTCGCGACATCTGGATGACCCTGCGCCGCCGCCGCCGGACGATCCTCGTCACGATATTCGTGGTCGTCGCGGCAGCCACGGCCTGGACCCTGCTCGTCACGCCCGTCTGGTCCGCCCGGACCCTGATCCGGGTCGACGAGCAGGAAGCCGCGACCCCGATTCCCCTGCTCGACGCCCTCACCAGCCTGAGCGGCGGCAGCCAGATCGAGACGGAACTGCGCATCCTGCGCACGCGCCCGATCGGCGAGCAGGTCGTCGACGAACTCGATCTGAATTTCGTCGTGGCGAAACCCGCCCACGTGCCCCGGAGGTCGATCTTCGCGGCGCACGAGTTCGGGCGCGAAACCGGGGACGGTAAGTACCAGATCCGACGCGCGAGCGTGGGCCGCTTCCGCATCCATTCCGTGGGACGGGACACTCCGCGGCTCGACAGCGAGTTCGCGCCCGGAGAGCGGGTCGAGCTGCCCGGCGGTGGTTCGTTCATCCTGGCCGACCTCGAGAACGCTACCGACGAGGACGGCGATCCCCTGCCGCTGGAGATCGACGTGGAGACCACGGGATTCCAGAAGGCGGTCGAGAACCTGTTCGAGACGACGTCGGCCTCTCGCCCGGACCGGGACGCTAACGTTCTGCAGGTCGGCTATCGTAGCACCGACCGGCAACTGGTCCACGAAGTCCCCAACGCCGTCGCGCGCAGCTTCATCGTCAATCGCATCGACGACCAGAAGACCGACGCCCGGAGCACGGTCGCGTTTCTCGAGGACCAGGTCGCCGATACCCGCCGTCAGCTCGAGGAGGCGGAAGCCGAGATGCAGGGATTCCGCGAGGGGGAGCAGATCGTAGCGCTCGGTGCGGAAGCCGAGGCGCAGGTGCAGCGTCTGGCGGCGCTCCAGGCACAGCGCACGGAACTCGAGACCGAGCGGACGGCGCTCGCCGGGCTCGTCGCCGACATCGACTCCGGGGGAACGCCGGAATACCGCCGTCTGGCGTCTTTTCCGACGTTCTTCAAGAACAACGCGATCACGAGCATCCTCGTCAAACTGATCGAGGCGGACGACGCGCGATCGGAACTCCTGGTACGCTACCGCCCCGGCCATCCCGACGTCGTCGGGGTGGAGGCGCGCATCGACGAACTGGAAGCGCAGCTCGGATCGATCGGACGCAACTATCTGCGATCCCTCGACGACCAGATCGGGGTACTCGACGGCGTGCTGGCGCAGTTCGGCGCGGACCTCGAAAAGATTCCGGCGCGTGAGATTCGCTTCGCCGGATTCGAGCGGCAGGTCGAGATGCTCGCGGAACTGTACACCTTGCTCCAGACGCGCCTGAAGGAGGCGCAAGTGTCTGCCGCCATCGACGACTCCAGCGTGCGGGTCGTCGAGGAGGCGATCGAGCCGCTCCGGCCCGTCAGCCCGAAGCCCGTCCGAAATCTCGTGCTGGCCTCGATGTTCGGCCTGATGCTCGGAATGATGCTCGCCTTCGTCCGCGAGTACATGGACCGTCGCCTCCACTCGTCGGACCGCATCGAGGCGATCTTCGGCCTCCCGACCATGGCCCGCATTCCGGGTCTGGCGCTCGGCAATGGACGCGAGGGCAGGGAGCGCGCGCTTGTCACGCTCGGCGCGGCGTCGTCGATCGGCGCGGAGTCCTTCCGGAATCTGCGGACCAACGTCCGATTCGTCCGCGAGGGAAGGGGCGCGAGCGAGATCGTGATCACGAGCCCGTCGCCCCGCGAGGGAAAGTCGCTGACGGCCGCGAACCTCGCCGTCGCCCTCGCGCAGCAGGACAAGTCGACGTTGTTGATCGACGCCGACATGCGCCGCCCGAGTCAGCATCTGCAGTTCAAGGTGGAGCCGTCGCCCGGGCTGTCCGAGACGCTCCTGGCCGACGCGCTTCCGGACGGCGCAATCCGGCCCACGATGCAGAATGCGTTGTGGGTGCTGCCGGCGGGCCGCCTGCCGCCCAATCCCGCCGAACTCCTGGCCAGCCCGCGCATGGACCGACTGCTCGAGACGCTGCGCGATCGCTACGACGCGATCATTCTCGACTCTCCGCCGGTGCTGGCGGTGACCGACTCCGCGATACTGGGGACCAAGACCGACGGGGTCATCCTCGTGGTCCGAGCCGAGAAGACCGACAAGGACGCGATCGCCCTCGCGCTGCAGCAGATGCGCCAGGTGAAGGCGAACGTGCTCGGGGTCGTGGTCAACGACGCCCGGTCCGACGGCGTCTACCAGTCGTTCTATCGTGAATACTACGGACAGGAGAAGAAGACCGGCCTCAAGGGGCTGCTCGAACGGCTCCAGGGGTCTTTCTCATGAGCAAACGCGCCCTCATCACCGGGATCACGGGCCAGGACGGCTCCTACCTGGCGGAGTTCCTCCTGGACAAGGGATACGAGGTCCACGGTACCGTCCGCCGGTCGTCGACCGAGAAGTTCGAGCGGATCGCCCACATCCGCGATCGGCTCGAACTGCACCAGATGGACCTGCTCGACCAGTTGTCGATCATCACGGTGCTCGAGGAGGTCGAGCCGCGGGAATGCTACAACCTCGCCGCACAGTCCTTCGTGCCTACGTCGTGGAACCAGCCGCTGCTGACGGGCGAGTTCACCGCGCTCGGGGTCACGAGGATGCTAGAGGGGCTTCGCAGCGTGAACCCGGACATTCGATTCTACCAGGCTTCCTCTTCGGAAATGTTCGGCATGGTGCGTGAATCGCCCCAGACCGAGGAGACGCCGTTCTACCCGCGCAGCCCGTACGGAGTCGCCAAGGTGTACGGCCATTTCATCACGGTGAACTACCGGGAGAGCTACGACCTGTTCGCCGCGAGCGGCATCCTGTTCAATCACGAGAGCCCGCGCCGCGGCCTGGAGTTCGTCACGCGGAAGGTCAGCGACGGGGTCGCCCGCATCAAGCTGGGCCTGGAGAAGACCCTCAGCCTGGGCAATCTCGACGCCGGGCGGGACTGGGGATTCGCCGGAGATTACGTCGACGCGATGTGGCGCATGCTGCAGCGGGATGAGCCGACGGACTACGTGGTGGGCACCGGCGTCACGCACACCGTGCGCGACCTCGTGCAGCTCGCGTTCGACCACGTCGGCCTCGATTGGGAAGCCCACGTGATGTTCGACCCGGCGCTCCAGCGGCCGGCTGAGGTCGAGCACCTGCTCGCCGACGCGACGAAGGCGAGGGACGAGCTCGGGTGGGAACCGAGCGTGTCCTTCGATCAGCTCGTCCGCATGATGGTCGACGCGGACATCGCGCTCATCACCGCGGCGACGCCGGGGCTCTGAAGCCGTTGGACGGGCGCACCGGTGGGGGTGATCGAATCGATCGTCTACCACCCGGTCCGCGCCGTTCTCTACGGGCTGTGGATCGTGTCCGTCGGGTGGTTCGCCCGCGAGACGTTCAGGCCAGAGCCGCGATAAGGGCGGTCGCCACGCGCTCCTGCACACCCTGCTCGATCGACGGCCAGATCGGAAGGCTGAGCACCTCGTCCGCGGCCGCTTCCGCCATGGGCAACGTGGTGTCCGAATAGGTGTCGAGGTACACCGGGAGCCGGTGGCAGGGGACCGGGTAGTAGACCATCGTTCCCACCCCGGCCGTGTCGAGCCGCTCGCGGACGCTGTCCCGGCGACCGCCCTGAATGCGCACCGTGTACTGATGGAAGACGTGTCCCTCGGTGACCTCCGGCGCGATGACCCCGTCCATGCCCTCCAGCATCTCGCCGTAGCGCCGCGCCGCGGCCCGGCGGCCCTCGTTGAACTCGTCGAGCCGGCGGAGCTTCACGCGCAGGAGCGCGGCCTGGAGCGCGTCGAGGCGGGAGTTGTAGCCGATCATCTCGTTTCGGTACCGGCTGCGCTCGCCGTGGGAGCGCAGCATGCCGGCGACCTCGGCGACCTCGTCGTCGCTCGTGACGAGCAGCCCGCCGTCGCCGAATCCTCCGAGGTTCTTCGTCGGATAGAAGGAGAAGGCTCCCGCGTCGCCGAGCGCGCCGGTCCGGCGGCCGCCGAGCCGCGCGCCGATCGACT
>JBPCJZ010000141.1:0-11324 GCA_051004775.1 Gemmatimonadota bacterium | reverse complement strand
TCTTCACGCGCCGCGACGGTCGGTGGCGCATGACCGCATTAATTGCGGGGGATTGAGGGGCGATGAGGGCTGGTTGACTACAACTCGTAGCCTTCGGATCGGAGTTCGGATGGAGCGACGACCCGGCCGGAGGTATAATGTGCATCGTATGTCGACATCCGCGATCACCTGGCAGGATATCGAGCAGCTTCCGGACGATGGCCGGCGCTACGAAGCCATCGAGGGTGACCTGTACGTGACGGCCGCGCCGTCCTTCCGCCATCAGCGGGTCAGCCTGCTTCTTTGCGTTGCGCTCTACCGCATCCTCGAGGAACCCGGTCACGGCATCGTGGTCTCCGCCCCGTGCGGCGTCCAGTTCCCTTCGACCGGGGAAGGCGTGCAGCCCGACCTGTTGTTCATCTCGACCGCGCGCCGGCGCATCGTGGGCGAAGCGGGCGTGAGCGGAGCCCCCGACCTCGTGATCGAGATTCTTTCCCCCACCACATCCAGGCGGGATCGAGGTATCAAGAAGCGGCTGTACGAGCGGCAGGGCGTGCATGAGTACTGGATCGTCGACATCGACGCGGCATCCGTGGAGGTCTGGCGTTTCGGTGCGGACCCGGATTTCGAGCGCTACACGGAGTCGCTGCCCGTGTTCGTCGACGGCGCGTCCGTCGGCGCGGTCGACCTGGCCGGGATCTTCACGACGGATTGACGGCGGATCGACCGTCCGGCTCACACCTCGAAGCCACGCAGAAGCGCGCCTTCGTCTACTGCATGTCCGCCAGCCGATTGTAGCGACCGAGGATCTCCCGCAGGCGATCGTGAGGCAGGGCGTACACCCGCACGTCTCCCGCGCCCGTCATCGTACGGGCGGCCACCATCGCGTTCGTCACGGCTTCTTCCGTCGCCTGCACGGTCGCCGCGAACAGGGGGCCGAGTCGTTCGTTGGGCAGCATCGCGAGCGGGACCGTGCCGGACTCGCCGGCGCTGGTCGCGCCCGGATTGGCGGTCGAGAAGGCGACGAAGATGTCGCCCGAGTAGTGGCTCGCGATGCTTCCTTCGCGCCCGATCCCGAGCGTCGCGCGCTTGACGATCCGCTCCAATTGATGGGGCAGGAGGGGGGCGTCCGTGGCGACGACGATGATGATCGACCCGCGTCCGGTGTCCGGCGCCTCGTCGCTCCCCGGCACCTCGTCGCTCCCCGGCGCCTCGTCGCTCTCCCCGGCCCCTTCCTCCTCGCAACGCGGCAGGTCGTCGAGCCATACCCGGGTCGATTCGACGTCCGACGCACGGCACGTCTCGAGCCCTTCGATCTCGCGGCCGACGGGAACCCCCGCGATCCGCAGGATCTCGCGGCCTCCGTAATTGCACTGCACGAGAACGCCTACCGTGTAGCCGCCCGCCTCCGGGCTCAGCTTGCGGGACGATGTCCCGATCCCGCCTTTGAAGCCGTTGCAGACCATGCCCGTGCCGCCGCCCACGGCGCCTTCCTCGACCGGGCCGCCCATGGCGCTGTCGAGGGCCTGGAACACGTGTGCGGGCTCGACGTGGAAGCCGTCGAGGTCATTCAGCAGCCCGTCCCACGTCTCGGCGACCACGGGGAGCGCCCACAGGAAGTCGTGACCACGTTCGCGGCGCCAGCGGATCACCGCGTCGCGGACCACCCCGACGCTGTGCGTGTTGGTGATCAGGACTGGCCCTTCGAGGAACCCGGATTCGTCGATCCATGTCGTGCCGGTCATCTCGCCGTTGCCGTTGAGCGGGAACCACGCGGCGAACACCGGGTCGGGAGATTCCTTGCCGCGCGGCAGGATGGCGGTGACGCCCGTGCGGACCGGGCCTTCGCCCACCACGAGCTTGCCGCTGCCTGAGATCAGCGTCGTGTGGCCGACTTCGACGCCGGCGACATCGGTGATCGCGTTGTGAAGCCCCGGGGTCCCGTCGAACGGAACTCCGAGATCGCGCGCCCGCGGCCCCGTCTGGGCCGAGAGCGGAGAGGTGAACGACAGGGTGAGGAGCGCTGCCGCCGCAACCGCGCGGCACGTGTCTATCGCGGTCCTGTTCATGAGTGCCTCGCAAGTCCTGTTCATGAGTGCCTCGCATAGGGGAGTCATGGAGTGTCGGATGGAGGAAGGGGCCGAAGGGCGCCGCCTACCGTCTTCCGCACGTCGTCGAACTCTTCGGCCGCGCCTTCCGGGGGCGTGGTGAACAGACTGACGAGCACGGTCAGCGCGAGCCCGACGAGGAAGCCGGGGATCATCTCGTACAGGCCGTATACCTGCGCCTTGAACACGACGACCCAGACGACGGTCGTCCCGAAGCCGCCCAGCATCCCGGCGATCGCGCCGGCCAGGGTGGTCCGCTTCCAGAACAGCGAGCAGAGAACGACCGGAGTGAACGCGCACGCCAGGCCCGACCAGGCGAACAGCACGAACCAGAAGATCGCCCGGACCTCTCCGAGGGCGAGGGCGAGGGCTCCGCCGCCGATCACCACGGTAGTGAGTTTGCCGAAAAACGACAGCCGCCGCTCCGTCACGTCGGGAGCCCACACTTGCTGGACGAGATCCCGCACGACGGCCGAGGAGGCGAGGATGAGCAGGGAGTCGACGGTCGACATGATCGCGGCGAGCACCACCACCAGGAAGACGCCGGTCAATACGGCGGGAAACAGCTCGGTGCTGAGGAGCGGATAGATCGTCTCGGGATCGCTGAGCCCCGGATGAAGCACCCGTCCCGCCATCCCGGCGAACACCGCGCCCACGTCGAAGACGACGATGCACAGGACCGCGATCGGACTCGCCCGGACGATGCTTCCCCGATCGCGCGCCGAGATGAATCGCGTGAGAAGCTGGGGCGAGCCGAGAAAAGCGATCCCGATGCCGACGAACCCGAGCACGCTCACCACGCCCTCTACCGTGAACCCGAGCCCGCCGCCCGGCAGCAGCAGCGCGGGGTCGGCGGCCCGCAGGCCGTCGATGAGCCCGGACCAGCCACCCGCCGCGGCGATCGCCACGATGGGAAGAGTCAGCAGGCAGCCGAACATCAGCAGCCCCTGCAGCAGGTCGCTGTAGGCGACCGCCTTGAACCCGCCGACAGTCGTGTAGAACAGGATCACCGCCGCGCCGATCAGGACGCCTGTCGTGTAGCCGGTGCCGAGGAACGAATCGAACGCCTTCCCCGAGGCGGTGAGCTGTGCGGCCGTGTATGCCGCGACCATCGTCAAGATCACCGCCGTGCTGATCAGCCGCAGGAGATGCGTCGAGTCGCGGAACCGGGCGGCGAGGTAGTCGGGCACCGTGATGGCGCCCTGCCGGTCGGTGTACTCCTTGAACGGCCGCGCGACGAACACCCACGCAAGCGTGACGCCGAGCACCTCGCCGAGCACGATCCACAGCGCGTGGATGCCCACGAGATACCCCATTCCGGTGAGCCCGAGCAGCAGCCAGGCGCTCTCGCCGGTGGCGTTCGAGCTGAAGGCGATGACCCAGGAGGGGAGTTTCTTTCCCGCCACGTAATAGCCGGCCATGTCGGAGGACTCGCGACCGCCCCACACGCCGAGGGCCAGCAGGACCGCCAGGTAGAGGCCCATGACGACGAGAATCGCGGTCATGGCGCGCGGTTCCGCAGATAGAAGAGCGCCACGATCCCCAGCCCGGGAAGCACCGACGCCCCGAGCAGCAGCCACGACTGCCAGGGCAGCCCGGCGATCACGCTTCCTCGGCCCGGCGGCACGCCCGGGCGAGACGTTCGAGTCCTTCGTCGATCTCCGCTTCGGAGATCAGCATCGAGGGGCCGAACCGGATGACGTTGCCGCGCAGGCCGCCCAGGCCGATCAGCAGCCCCTCGGCCCGCGCCGCTTCGAGCAGGCGGCGGGCCCGGCCGGGGGCCGGAGCACGGCTCTCGCGATCCTCGACCAGTTCGAGGGCCTGCATCAATCCCATGCCGCGCACGTCACCGATCCACTCGTGCGCATCCCGGAGCTGTTCGAGGCCCGCCCGGAGCCGGGCGCCGCGGGCCGACGCGCGCGCTGGCACGTCCTCCCGGACCATCACGTCGAGGGTCGCGGCGGCCGCGGCCATCGAGACCGGGTTGCCGCCATAGGTCGAGATCGAAGCGGCGGTCCAGGCACCGGCCACCTCCTCCGTGGCAACCGTCGCACCGACCGGGAAGCCGTTGGCAATGCCCTTGGCCATGATCATCACGTCGGGCGTGACCTCTTCGTGCTCGACCGCAAACCACCGATCGCCCGTCCGCCCGAAACCGGTCTGCACCTCGTCGGCGATCAGCAGCCCGCCGTAGCCGCGGATCACCTCCGCCGCGCGCCGCAGGTATCCCGACGGAGGCACGATGAAACCGCCGACTCCCTGGACGGGCTCGATGATGAGCGCCGCCGGCCGGCCGCTGGTCGTCGTCTCGATCGTCTCGACGAGATCGTCGATGAAGAAATCGGTGCACGCCTCGTCGCATTCCGGCCCGAGCGGACATCGGTAGGGATAAGGGGAGCGGGCGTGCGCGATCCCCGGGATGGAAGCGGGCAGCGGCCGCCACGCGGCGTGTGCGGTGATGCCGGTCGCGAGCAGGCTGCGGCCGGAATAGGCATGCCGCAGGGCGACGATCTCGCTGCGGCCCGTCGCGATCCGCGCGGCCATCACCGCGGACTCGACCGCCTCGGTGCCGCTGTTGGTGAAGCAGGCCCGCGCGAGTCCGTCCGGGGTGATCTCCGCCAGGCGCCGGGCGACCTCGACCTGGTTCTCCGTCACGTAGAGCGTCGAGGTGTGGCCGAGCCGTCCGACCTGGTCGCGGACGCTCTCCACCACGGCCGGATGGCAGTGCCCGATCGAGGTGGTGAGGATTCCGGCGAACAGGTCGAGGTAGGTGTTCCCGCCCGCGTCCCGGACCCGAACGCCTTCGCCCTCGACGAGGGCGAGTGGCTCCTCGTAGTAGGGCTTCACCCACGGAAACAGGTGCTCGCGGTGCGCCGCGACCAGTGCCTCCATCGTCTGCTCCTTCCCGTTGCTGCCTGTCACCAGCGGGAGATGACGACCCGCTTGTCGGTATAGAACTCGATCGCGTCTTCGCCCTGCGCCTTGAGGTCGCCGAAGAACGAGGCGCGCGAGCCGCCGAACGGGAAGAACGCCATCGGCGCGGCGACGCCGATGTTGACGCCGATCATGCTGATCCCCGAGCGGTAGCGGAACTCGCGGGCGGCCCGACCGCTCGTCGTGAAGATCGACGTCGCGTTGCCGTACTCGACCCGGTGCATGAGGTCGACCGCCTCGTCGATCGAGCCGGCGCGCGTGAGGCCCGCCACGGGGCCGAAGATCTCCTCGCGGCCGACGGACATGCCGGGGTCGACACCTTCGAGCACGGTCGGTCCAACCCAGTGCCCGCGCGGATAGCCGTCGACCTCGGCCGATCGGCCGTCGAGGATGACGCGGGCGCCGTCGGCTTCACCCTGCGCGATGTAGTCGTGTACGCGGGTGCGATGGGGAGCGGATGTTACCGGTCCCATGTCGACGCCGTCGTCCAGGCCGTAGCCGAGTGACAGGGACGAGGCGCGCTCGAGCAGTCGTTCGCGCACCGGCGCGTAGGCGTCGCCCACGCCGACGACGACGCTGCCGGCGAGGCAGCGCTGCCCGGCGGCTCCGTAGATCGAGGCGGTGATCGCCTCAGCCGCATCGTCCATGTCCGCGTCGGGCATCACGAGGATGTGGTTCTTGGCGCCGCCGAGGGCCTGCACCCGCTTGCCCGTCTCGGCGGCCTTCGCGTACACGATGCGCGCCGTCCGGCTCGAGCCGACGAACGAGACCCCGCGCACGTCCGGGTGCTCGAGGAGAGCCGTGACCGCGGTCGCGTCGCCGTGAACCACGTTGAGCACGCCGGCCGGAAGACCTGCCTCCGCCGCGAGCTCCACGATCCGCTGGTGCGTCAGCGGGTCACGCTCGCTCGGCTTCAGGACGAACGTGTTGCCGGTGACGATCGCATACGGCCAGAACCACAGCGGGATCATGACGGGGAAGTTGTAGGGTGTGATTGCCGCGAACACGCCGAGGGGCTGCCGGAAGTATTCGCAGTCTACCCCGCGGGCGATGTCCTCGAGACTGCGGCCCATCATGAGGGCCGGGGCGCCGCACGCGTGCTCGACGTTCTCGATTCCCCGCTGGATCTCGCCGCGGCTCTCTGAGAGCGTCTTCCCGTGCTCCCGGGTCAGGATTTCCGCCAGCTCGTCCCGGTGCTCCTCCAGCAGGGCTTTCAGGCGAAACATCACGCGGGCCCGCTCGACCGCCGGGGTCTCGCGCCATTCGGGAAATGCCCGGCTCGCCGCTTCGACGACGGCGCCCACTTCTTCCGCGGAGGAGAGGGGCACTCGTCCGAGGAGATCACCGGTGCCGGGGTCTTCGATATCGAGCGCCTCCCCGCTGGCGGATGCCACCCAGGCGCCGCCGCGGAAGTTCGAGATCGGGTCCTTCCGTGCCGCTTCCTTCGTCAGCGTGGCCATTTTCCTCTCGGCGAGTCTCAGTCGTAGTAGGAGTCTCAGGGATCTATCGTATACAATGTGTATACAATATTGTAGAAGGTGATAGCCGCGCAATGGCGGGGCATCTGTTCCGTTCGAACTCGCGAGGGAGCAAGCGACGTGACCACGACCCTGGCCGACCAGGTCTACGACAGCGTGCGGCGCCAGCTCCTCGCCGGAGATGTAGCCCGGGACGGTTTCATCAGGGAACAGGATGTCACGGAAGCCACGGGCGCGAGCCGAACTCCCGTGCGAGAGGCCCTGGGCCGGCTGGCCTCCGAGGGGTTCCTCGAGCGGATCCCTCATCGCGGCTTCCGCGTGCCAGAGGAGTCACTCTCTCGACTGCTCGACCTCTACCCGATCGTCGCCGTGCTCGAGGTGCTGGCGGGCCGGCTCGCATTTCCGAACCTCACCCCCGCCGACCACGCGGCGCTGCGGGGCATCAACGACGCGCTCCGACGGGCGACCGCGTCCGCGGACGTGATCGCGTCGGTGGAGAGCAACAGCAGGTTCCACGCTTTCATCGCGGGTCGAAGCGGCAATGACCGGTTGAGCCCCATGCTGGACGATCTGCGCGCGCAGCTCAGGCGTCTCGAGACCTGGTACTACTGGCGTCCGGAACACGGGCAGCAGTCAGTGCGGGAGCACGAAGAACTGATCGACGCCCTCGAAGGCGGTCGCGAAGATCGTGCGCTGGAGATCCTCGAGGGCAATATGCAGCTGACGCGTACGGCGTTATTGAAGGAGATCGGCCGGCGCGGAGGAGGTAAGCCGCTGCTCTGAACGCGCGTCGCCGGACGACCTGCGTTCTCACTTGCGGTCAAGCGCCGACGATTGACCGCGGTCGGCCGCTCGGCTCAGATCTCGAATCCGTGCAGCGCGGTCGCCTTGATCTGCACCCAGATCTCCGCCCCGCCGGTCAGTTCGAGTTCCGCGGCAGCCGCCCGCGTGACGATCGCCACGAGCTCGGACGGGCCGTCGAGCCTCACCCGCACGAGGGCGCCGAGCGAGCGCACCTCGGTGATCCGCGCCGGGAACCGGTTCCTCGCACTCCCGCCTTCCGGGGCCCCGCGGGACAGGAAGAGATCCTCCGGGCGGTAGGCAAGCTTCACGTCCCGCCCGATCGCGCCGCGTCCGACGGCCTGGAGCTCCGTGCCGCCCACTTCGACGGTGAGCAGTTCGCCATCGATCGCGCGCACGGTCCCGCGCATCGACAGCTCGGCCCCCGTGATCCCCGCAATGAACGGGTCCGCCGGGTTCTCGAACAGCTCAGACGGCGTGCCGGCCTGGACGAGCTTCCCGTCGCGCAGCACCGCGATCGAATCGGCCAGGTAGAACGCGTCCGGCCGGTGGTGCGTGGCGAGCACGATCGCGCCGGCGCGCGCCCTCGCGACCCGGTCGAGATCCTCGCGCAGCGCGGCGTGCGTCTCGGCATCGAGGTTCGAGCTGGGTTCATCGAGGAAGAGGATCTCCGGGTCGAGGACGAGCGCACGGGCGAGCGCCACGCGCTGCGCCTCACCGCCCGACAGAGCCCCGGCGTCGCGCCGGAGAAGGTCGCCGAGGCCAAGCTGCTCGACGATGGCTGCGACGCGGCGGTCGCGCTCGGCGTCCGGGACCCCACGGAAGCGCAGGCCGAGTTCGAGGTTGCGGCGCACGGTGCCCGTCCACAGGTAAGGGCTCTGGAACACGAAGGCCGAGCGAAGGCGCAGCGCTTCCGCGCCCCCCGGGCCTCCCGGCGCGAACTCCAGTGTTCCCGCCGTGGGGGTCCGGAGGCCCGCGAGGATGCGCATGAGGGTGCTCTTTCCCGCCCCGTTGGGTCCGAGCACGGCAAGCATCGAATGGGCGGGCACCACGAACTCGGGGATGTCGAGGATGACGCGGCCGCCGATCTCGTGGCGCAGCCCGCGGAGCGTAAGGACGGGCGGCTTCGTGTCGACGCCGCTGATTGCGCTCGCCCGCACACTCGCGCTCACGACAGCACCGGCCGCCGCGTCCGGGTGCCGAGGCCCGCGAGGACCACGTTCACCAGCAGGGCGACGACGAGTAGCACCGCGCCCAGCGCGATCGCCACGCCGAAGTTCCCGCGCCGGGTCTCGAGGACGATCGTCGTCGTCATCACGCGCGTCTGGCCGAGGATGTTGCCGCCGACGAGCATCGCGGCGCCGACTTCGCTGATGATCGCCCCGAAGCCGGCGGCTACGGCCGCGACGAGGCTCGTGCGCACCTCGCGGAGCTGGAGGAGCGCCGCCTGCAGTCGCGTCGCGCCGAGCCCTCGCGCCTGCAGCCCGATGTCGGGCGGCAGGGACTCGACCGCCGCCAGCGTGACCGCCGCGATGTAGGGCCCCGCGAGCACGACCTGCGCGAAGCCCATCGCCCACGGCGTGAACAGCAGGTTCCAGTTGCCGAGCGGGCCGGAGCGCGATAGCAGCAGGTAGACGGCGAGCCCCGCCACGACCGGCGGCAGCGCGAGTCCGGTGTTGACGATCGCGATCGCCGGCACCCTCATCCGGAAGCGGGAGAGTCCGATGGCCGCGCCGATCGGGAGGCCGATTACCGTGGCGAGGACGAGCGCCGAGCCGCTGATCGTCAGCGAGCGGACGATGACCGCGAGGACGTACGGGTCGCCCTCCATGAGGAGGCGCCACGCGTCGGCAAACGGATTCAGGGTACGGCTTCCGCGTCCGGCCCGGTCAGCGTGAACAGCGGCCGGCCGTACTCCTCGCGGCCGTAGTCGCGGATGATTGCCGCGGCCTCGTCGCCCAGCATCCACGTCTCCAACGCCGCCGCGCCATCGGCCTCCGGCGCGCCGGCGACCGGGATGATCGAGTAGACGTTTTTCAGCGAGGGCCCGCCCGCGAACAGCTCCACTAACTCGTTGCCGTTGCGCTGGAGCACGCTGAGCGTGGCCTGGTCGGTCAGCGTGTAGGCCTGTCGCTCGCCTGCGAACAGGAGAGTCGCGCCCATCCCCTGGCCGACCTCCAGGTACCAGTCGCCGGACGGCTCGATGCCCGCCTCCCGCCACAGCATGCGCTCGCGGATGTGCGTGCCCGAGTCGTCGCCGCGCGAGACGAAGTCGGCGCGGGCCTCGCCGACCCTCCGAAGCGCCGCGCTCGCGTCCGCCGCCCCGGCGAGCCCCGCCGGGTCCGCGGCCGGACCCGCGAGCACGAAGTCGTTCTGCATGAAGGTCGTTCGTCGCAACCCGTGGCCCGCGGCGAGGAACTCGCGCTCCCGTTCCGGGGCGTGGACGATCACCAGATCGGCGTCGCGCCGCTGCCCGAGTTCCAGGGCTTCACCGGTCCCGACCGCGACGACCTGCAGCCGGTAGTCCGGGTGCGCCGCCTCGAAGGCGGGCACGAGCGCGTCGAGCAGACCGGTGTCGTAGAGCGACGTGGTCGAGGCGACGCGGACCTGGGCCGGGGCGCCGGCGCCTGAGCATCCCCAGGTCGCGAGTCCGCAGGACAGGACGGCCGCGAAGGCGCGGCGTGCTTTCCGGGAGTTCATAGCCGCAAGATCCACCCCCGGGGCAGGGGCGGGCAAGCAAAATCCTTGAGAGCGAGTTGAGACACGCACGTAGTCTCGTCGCGGGCCCCTTCCCTCGTACGGACGTTGTAGTGTGCCTGTGGCCCTACCCGTGCCGCATCCACCTCACCAGCTCGGGTAGGCTCGGCCGCTTGCCCTTCATGAGGATCCCGACGCGGTAGATGCGGCCGGCGATCCAGGCGGCGAGAAAGATCGCAGCGACGAGCAGCACGACGGCCGTGAGATTCTGCCACACGGGCACGGTGGTCACGGCGTTGCGCACGGGCATGAGGATGGGGCTGAACAGCGGCACCAGCGAGGTCATGACGATCCAGGTCTTATTCGGCGTGTCCATGACCGATGTGACGATGATGATCGGGAAGACGATCGGCATCATCACGGGGATCAGCACCTGCTGGATGTCCTGCTCGCTCGATAGCATTGCACCCGCGCCGGCGAACACGGCGGAGTACATCAGGTAGCCGAGCACGAAGTACAGGAAGGCGAAGACGAGGATGCTCCACGGGAAGGCGAACTCGGCGACCTGCGTGGCCAGTCCGATCATCTCGCCGACCCGGCCGCCCAGGCCGAAGGACGACAGCGTGATTCCGACCGCCGCCCAGATGCCGACCTGGGTCAGCCCGACGGCGCCGATGCCGACGATCTTGCCGAGCATCATTTCCCACGGCCGCACCGACGCGACGAGGATCTCGACGATGTCGGACGTCTTTTCCTCGAGGACGCCGCGCGCGACCATCTGCCCGTAGATCAGGAACATCAGGTAGAGCATCATCGCGAACACGAACCCGATGACCTGAAAGACCTCGTTCCGATCGCCCGAATCCTCCAGGGGCTGGACGTCGAACTCGACGTCGGCGAGCAGCGCGTCGGCGCTCTCGCTGTCCAGGCCCGCCTCACGCGCCCTGAGCCAGCGGACCGCGTCGACCGTGGCGCTCCGCACGTCCCGCTCGCGGCGGCCGATATCGGTGACCGTGATCATCGACGGCGACCCCCCCGCGGCGACGTCGGCCGGAAACAGCACGTAGGCGTCGGCCGTCGAGGTCGCCGCCGCGGTGTCGGCCTTGAGCACTCGCCGCAGGTCCTCCGGCGTCGCGACCTCGGCCGTCGGCCGGAAGGGGCGCGCTTTCATCCCGTCATCGGCCAGCAAGTCCGCCATCCGGCCGGGGAGCCCTCCGCCCGTCTGGTCGATCACGCCGATCATGGCGGGCCGGCTCTCGCTGCGCTCCGCCATCACGATCGGCATGAAGGTCGCGCCCAGCATGAGCATCGGTACGAGCAGCGTCGC
>JBPCJZ010000140.1:0-10330 GCA_051004775.1 Gemmatimonadota bacterium | reverse complement strand
AACGACTCCACCTGCGCCGCCGCCCACGCCTCGTCCCTCCCCAGTTCCGCCGCCATCAGCCGAGCCGCGTCTTCCGCCGCCTCCGCGGCCGCCCGCGCGTCGAGCAGCAGCGACCGGGTGCGCCGCGCCAGGGCATCGTCAACCGTGCGCGACATCTCGTGCCGCGCGCCCCAGACGATCTCGGAGCGCCGGCAGGGAAGCCGGGGGTGGAGCGGTTCGGCGAGCGGGAGGCCGGCGACTGTTTCGCCGCTCAGTTCTTCTAGCCCGTCGACGTCCGCCCCGTACACCGTGAGCGGATCGGCCGGGTCCAGGTCCTCGCGCCAGGCGTGCAGGTGGAGGTCCGCGGTCGGACACGCGCGCGGCTCGAGCCTTCCGGTCTCCGCGACCTGGTCGACCGTGTCCTCTGCCATCTTCCTGTACGTCGTCCACTTGCCACCCGTGATGGTGACGAGGCCCCCGCGCGACACGAGCAACGTGTGGTCGCGGGAGATCGAGGAGGTCTTCCCGTTACCCTCGCCGCCCCCGCCGCGTCGGCCACCGCGCGACACGAGAGGTCTCAGTCCCGCGAAGGTCGACAGCACGTCCTCGCGCGACGGATCCTTGGTCAGGTAGCGCACCGCGTGCGTCAGCAAAAACTCGAGTTCCTCCTCTAGCGGCCGCGGCTCGAGCGTCGGCTCGTCGATCGGCGTGTCGGTCGTCCCGACGATGACCCGGCCGTGCCACGGCACCGCGAACAGCACGCGGCCGTCGTCGGTGTGGGGCACCATGATCGCGCTATCGCCGGGCAGGAAGGAGCGGTCGAGCACGATGTGCACGCCCTGGCTGGGGCGGACCATGGAGCGCGCGCCCTCGTCGTCCATGCGGCGGACACTGTCGGTGAATACGCCCGTCGCGTTGACGACGACCCGGGCGGCCACGTCGAACTCGTCGCCCGACTCCTCGTCGCGCACCGTCGCGCCGCCGACCTGGCCGCCGCCGTTCTTAACGAGACTCGTGACCCGGGCGTAGTTCACGAGCGTCGCGTCGCGGTCGGCCGCCGTGCGGGCGAGCGTGATGGCGAGCCGCGCGTCGTCGAACTGGCCGTCGTAGTAAATGACGCCGCCCCGCAGCCCGTCGGGCTCGATGGTCGGGATCCGCTCGAGCGTCTCCTCGAGCGACAGCCGCTCCGACGGGCCGAGGCCGAGCTTGCCGGCCAGCATGTCGTAGACCTTGAGGCCGATCCCGTAGAACGGGCTCTCCCACCAGTCGTAGACCGGCACGACGAAGGACTGGTGGTGGCAGAGCTGGGGTGCGTTCTGCAGCAGCAGGCCGCGTTCCCGCAGGGCCTCGAGGACCAGCGATACGTCGCCCTGCTGCAGGTAGCGGACGCCCCCGTGCACGAGCTTCGTGCTGCGGCTCGAGGTCCCGTGGGCGAAGTCGCCGGCCTCGAGGAGGAGAGTGTCGTAGCCGCGGGCGGCGGCGTCGACCGCGGTGCCAAGGCCGGTCGCGCCGCCCCCGATGACCAGTACGTCGAACGTACGGCCGTCCCGGGCGGTGGCGAGCATCGCGTCGCGGTTCACGTCAGGCGCTCGGTGCCGGCGCGGGAGGCTCGAAGATCCGTGCGGGCGTGAGGGTGCGAGGATGCCTCAGGTGAGGTGCCTTCAGCCCTTCGGCCCGGCGGCCCGTACGCCTTCGCTGACCTCGTCCTCGTAGGCGGCGAAGTTCTCGCGGAAGCGTCGCGCCAGGTCGGCGGCGGCGGCATCGTAGGCTTCCTTGTCGGCCCACGTGTCACGCGGGTTGAGGACCTCCGACGGCACGTCGGGGCAGCTCGTCGGGACGTGCAACCCGAACACCGGGTCTTCCCGCGTCTCGACGCCCGCGAGCAATCCCTCGAGTGCGGCGCTCACCATCGCGCGCGTGTAGGCGATCTCCATCCGCTCACCGACGCCGAATGGGCCGCCGCTCCAGCCGGTGTTCACGAGCCAGCAGTCGACGTCGTGCTCGGCGATCTTCTTGCCGAGCAGATCGGCGTAGACGGAGGGGTGGAGCGGCATGAACGGCGCGCCGAAGCAGGCGCTGAACGTCGCGATGGGCTCGTTGCCGAGACCTTTTTCGGTGCCCGCGAGTTTCGCGGTGTAGCCCGAGATGAAGTGGTACATCGCCTGCTCGGGCGTCAGCTTCGAAACGGGCGGCAATACGCCGAACGCGTCGGCCGTCAGAAAAATGATGTTGTGGGGGTGGCCGGCCGTCCCGGTATCCGACGCGTTGGGGATCAGATGGATGGGGTACGCCGCGCGCGTGTTCTCCGTGAACCGGGCGTCGTCCAGGTCGAGCTCGCGGGTGTCCTGGTCGAGCACGACGTTTTCGAGGATCGTCCCGAACGTCCGGGTCGTCTCGTAGATCTCGGGTTCGGCCTCCTCCGACAGCCGGATGACCTTTGCGTAGCACCCGCCCTCGAAGTTGAACACGCCGTCGTCGCTCCACCCGTGCTCGTCGTCGCCGATCAGCGTGCGTTCCGGGTCGGCTGACAGCGTCGTCTTCCCCGTTCCCGACAGCCCGAAGAAGACCGCCGGGTCGTCGTTCTCTCCCACGTTCGCGGAGCAGTGCATCGCCAGCACGCCGCGTTTCGGGAGGAGATAGTTCATCACGGTGAAGATCGACTTCTTGATTTCGCCGGCGTAGCTGGTGCCGCCGATCAGCACCATCTTCCGGTCGAGATCGAGCAGGATGAACGTGGGCGTGCGCGTGCCGTCCTTGTCGGGATCCGCGGTGAAGCCGGGGCACTGGAGCACCGTGAACTCCGGCTCGTGCTCCTCGAGGGCGTCGAGCGGGGGGCGGATGAACATGTTCCGGGCGAACAGGCTGTGCCAGGCTCGCTCGCAGATGATCCGCACGGGGAGGCGGTACTTCGGATCGGCTCCTGCGTACAGATCCTGCACGTAGATGTCGCGGCCCTCGAGGTACTCGGTCATCCGCCGATGCAGGTCGCTGAACGTGTCGGAGTCGAACGGCCGGTTCACCTTGCCCCACCAGATGTCGTCTTCGCTCGAGGGTTCCCGCACCACGAACTTGTCGTTCGCGGAACGTCCGGTGTAGACGCCGGTGCTGACCACGATGGGACCCGAGGCGAGGGTTCCGTCTCCCTCTTCCAGCGCCAGCTCGTACAAGCTCGGAGCGCGGAGATTCCAGCGGACGCGATTGGCCCCGTCGATGCCGTGACTCTCGATGCCGTGACGGCTGATCCGCGGTCCCGTGTGCTCCATGGATGTCTTCCCGTAGATGACTCGAGTGGTTTCGCGTCCGCGTCCGTGGGTCGCTCGATGCGGCCTCCAACCGCGAATCGTGCCCTGTTCCGCGGACGGGCGCAAGCCGTAGTTTGGCCCGCCGGAGCCCGCAACACGCACACCCCACGGGAACGCGATGATCGAAATCACCGGTGATGGACTGAGCATCGAAGCGCTGTCGGCGATCGCGCGGGGGGGCGCCGAAGTCCGCCCGCCCGCCGAGAGCGTGCGGCTCCGTATGCGGGCCAGTCTCGACTGGGTGGCTTCGGCGGCGGGCGGCGAGACCGCCGTCTACGGCATCAACACCGGCTTCGGCGTGCTGGCGAAGCGGCGGATCGCGCCGGCCGAGGCGAGCCGACTGTCGCGCAACGTGATCCTCAAATGCTGCGTCGGCGTCGGCGCCCCGCTGCCGGCGGATGTCGTGCGCGCCATGATGGCGATCCGGGCCGACACGCTGTCTACGGGCACGTCGGGGGTCCGGCCGCTTCTCGTCGATACGTACGTCGCGATGCTGAACGCCGGCATCACGCCGTGGGTGCCGGAGAAGGGCTCGCTCGGGGCGAGCGGCGACCTGGCGCCACTCGCGCACATCGCCGTCGTGATGACCCGCGATCCGGACCCGCCCGCGGCCGCCCGCGAGCCCGGAGCCGGCATGGCGCCCGGGGCGACGGCCGAAGCGGCCCGCGTCGACCACAGCGGAAAGGCGTGGTTCGAGGGCGAGCTTCTCACGGGAGCCGAAGCCATGCGGCGCGCCGGCATCGAGCGCTTCGTCCCGGGGCCGAAGGAGGGGCTCGCCCTGACCAACGGCACGACGCTGATGGTCGCGGCGGCGGCGCTCGGCGTGCTCGACGCTGAGAGTCTGCTCGACCACGCGGACATTTCCGCGGCGTTGAGCCTCGAGGCGCTGCAGGCGCTGTCGGCCGCCTTCGACGCGGACCTCCATCTCGCGAGCGGCCAACACGGACAGGCCGAGGCGGCCGAGCGGATCCGGGCGCTCGTCGCGGGCAGCCGGCTGATCGACGCGGACGACTCTCGGGTGCAGGACGCCTACAGCATCCGCTGCGTCCCGCAGGTCCACGGCCCGGCGCGGGACGCCGTCGCGTTCATCCGCTCACGGGTCGAGTCGCTTCTCGGCGGCACGAGCGACAATCCGCTCGTCTTCGTCTCGGGGGACGGCGCCGCCACGGGGCGGGCCATCTCCGGTGGCAACTTCCACGGCCAGGGACTCGCGTTCTGGCTCGACCTGCTCGGCATCGTCGTGGCCGAGGTCGCGAGCCTGGCGGAGCGGCGCACCTTCCGCCTCCTAACGCCCGAGCTCAGCAACGGCCTGCCGCCGATGCTCGTCGCGAACCCCGGCCTCGACAGCGGGCTGATGATGGGGCAGTACACGCAGGCCGCCCTGGTCTCGGACAACAAGACCCTCGCGCACCCCGACAGCGTCGATTCGATTCCGTCGAGCGCGAACCAGGAAGACCACGTGAGCATGGGCGCCAACGCGGCCCGCCACGCGCGCGAGATCATCGACAACGTGCGCTACGTGATCGCGATCGAACTGATGACGGCGGCGCAGGGGATCGATTTGCGCGACGACGGCCCGACGCGGCTGGGCCGCGGCACGGCCGCTGCGCACGAGGCGGTGCGCACGCTGGTAGCCCACTGGGCGCACGACCGGATAGTGTACGAAGACATCGAAGCGCTGGCCGGTCTCATCCGCTCGGGCACGCTCGCCTCCGCGGTCGCCAGCGCATGCGACCCGCAGCCATCCGACCCACAAGCATAGAGAGACGACGCATGACGATAGCCGGAGACGCCGGGGTCGACGCCTTCCTGAAGGTGCTCGATCCCGAGGACAACGCGACGGGCGGGGGCGCCGCCTCCGCCGTGGCCGGGGCGATGGCCGCCGGGCTGGCGGGCATGGTGGCGCGCGTGTCGAAAGGGAAGCCCGACATGGAACCGGACGACTTCTACGAGGGCATCGACGAATCGGCCCGGCGCCTGTCGAAACTGCTCATGACGGGCGCCCGCGACGATTCGGCCGCGTTCGAGCGCGTGATGGCGGCCTACCGCATGCCGAAGGCGAGCGACGGGGAGAAGGAGAAACGCTCCGCGGCGATCCAGCTCGGGATGGAGGGCGCGACCACGGTGCCGCTCGTCAACGGCGAGCGCTGCGTGGAAGTGCTCGGCCTGGTCGGCCGGCTCACGCCGAAGCACAATCCCAATGCGGCGTCGGATCTCGACGTGGGTCGCCGGCTCGCCGCCGCGGCGCTGGCGGGGTGCATCGACAACGTGGAGATCAACCTCGGCAGCCTGAAGAACGAGGCGGCCCGCGAAGGCTTCATGCGGCGTCTCGAGGGCCTCCGCGCCGCGGCCGAGGCGGTGACGGCGGCGGTGATGGCGGGGGCGACGGAAGGGGCGGCCGATGTCTGAGGTCCTGATGTGCGAGGCGAACGTCAGCGAAGGCCGGCGGCACGACGTGGTCGAGACGTTCGTCGACGCGGTGCGGACCGTCGACGGCGTGTCGATCGCGGACTACTCCTCCGACGCCGACCACCACCGATCTGTCATCACCTTTCTCGGGCCGCCCGAGCAGGTTCTCGAGGCCGCGAAGCGGCTGGCCGCGGCGGTGCTCGAAGCCGTCGACATGCGCGAGCATGCGGGCGAGCACCCGCGGCAGGGGGCGCTCGACGTCGTGCCGTTCATCCCGCTGCGCGATCTCGAGACGGAGCAGGCCGTCGCGATCGCCCGCCGGTTCGGCGAGTGGCTGGGCAAGCGGGACGTGCCCGTCTACTACTACGAGGACGCCGCGACGCGCGAGGACCGACGCAGCCTGCCGAAGATCCGCAAAGGGCAGTACGAGGCCCTGGAACAGAAGCTGGCCGATCCGGACTGGGCGCCGGATGCGGGGCCGGCGAAGTTCAACGCGAAGTCGGGCGCGACCGTCACGGGCGCCCGCTTCCCGCTCATCGCGTTCAACGTCAATCTGCGCACCGACGATCTCGTCGTCGCGCAAACAATCGCCCGTGCCGTGCGGCACATCAGCGGTGGCTATAAGCACGTACGCGGCATGGGGTTCGCGCTCGAAGCTAAGGGAATGGTTCAGGTGTCGATGAACCTCGTGAACTACCTGGAGACCCCGATCCCCCGGGTGCTCGAGACGGTTCGGTCCGAGGCCGCGCGCTACGGCGTCCTGGTCGCGGGCACCGAGCTGATCGGGCCGGTGCCGCTCGGGGCGCTCGAGGAAGTCGTCCGCCACTATCTGCAGACGCACGAGTTCAAGACCGAGCAGATCGTGGAGACGGCCCTCCTGCCGTGAAGCTTCGCGGGCGCGGGAAGGGCGCCCGGCGGAAAGGGGATCCGCCGGATGACGCGGATCGGCCCGCCGGTGGCCCACCGGGCGCCGACCGTCCCGCCGCGGACCTGGTGGTCAGCGGGGCGGCCGAGCTGCTCGCCCCGGATCCCGACGTCCCGGGCGCCGTTCGCAGGGTGCCGGGCGGCGTGCTCGCCTGCGCCGGCGACCGGATCCTCGCCGCCGGGCCGGCGGACGAGGTGGCCGGGTCGGTCGATCTGTCCTCCGCCGTGACCGTCGACGCGGCCGGCGGCATCGTGCTGCCCGGCTTCATCGACTGCCACACGCATCTGCTGTTCGGCGGTTCGCGTTCCCGGGAGTACGCCGCCCGACTGACCCGCAGCCGGGCCGCGCTGGAGGCCCTCGGGATCGAGACCGGCATCACCGCGTCAGTCGGCATGACCCGGGCGGCCACCGACGACGAACTGCTGGCGGACGCGGGCGCGCGCCTCGACGCCATGCTCGCGCAGGGGACGACGACGGCTGAGAGCAAGACCGGTTATGGCCTGAACGCAGAGCAGGAGCTCCGCCTGCTCGACCTCAACGGCCGGTTGGCCGCCGACCACGCGGTCGACCTGGTCTCCACGCTGATGGCGGCACACGCGTTTCCGGCGGGGCTCTCGATGTGGGAGCGCCGCTCGTATGTCGACGAGATCGTGAACGAGATCATTCCGGCGGCGGCTGAACGGGGCGCCGAGTTCAACGACGTCTACTGCGACGAGGGCTACTTCACGGTGGACCAGGCGCGCCGAATCCTCGAGGCGGGGCAACGGCAGGGCCTGGCTGCGAAGATCCACGCCGACCAGTACTCCGCGATCGGGGCCGCGGGGCTCGCGGCCGAACTGAAGGTCGTCTCGGCGGACCATCTCAATTTCACGGACGACGAAGACCTTCACCGGCTCGCGGCGGCGGGGGTGGTCGGCGTGCTGATGCCGCTGATCGATTTCGCGGTTGCCCACTCGGCGCCGGTCAACGCCCGCCGCTGGGTCGGTGCGGGGCTGACCGTGGCGCTCGCGACCGATCTTTGCCCCGGCGGCTGGGCCGTCTCGATGCCGCTCGCGATCCAGTTTGCCTGCCGTGTGAGCCGCCTGACGCCGGAGGAGGCGCTCTGGGCTGCGACCGCCGGGGCGGCTCGGGCCGTGCGACGCGAGGACCGCGGCGTGCTCGAGGTCGGGAGCCTGGCCGACGCCGTCGTGATCGCCGTGCCGAGTCTCGAGGAACTCGTCTACCGCATCGGCCATCCGCCGGTGCCGTACGTCGTCAAGTCGGGCCGGGTCGTAGTGGGCGCTTGAGGGAGTTGGCTGCCGGCGGTCTCCCTCAGTGCCGAATGCTGTAGGACACTCCCACGCCGCCGTCGGCGGCGATCCCGACGGTCGGCGGGCGCAGGCCGAACACGCGCCAGTTGCCGTTGACGATCTTGGCGGCCGTGACGCCATACAGCGCACCGAGGGCGACGTCGCTCAGCCAGTGCCGGTCGGCGTACACCCGTGCCCACGAGTTGAGCGTCGCGAGCGTGTAGACGGCGATCGTCACCGGTGTGCGATCGACCGCGTCGGCGATGGTCGTGGCGAGGCTGAACGACACGGCGGCGGCGCCAGAGGGGAACGAGCTGCTCGACCCTCCGCCGAACCAGTCGAAGTCGGTGACCTCGTCGGGCGTTTCACTCGGTCGGGTACGCCCGAAGGCCCACTTCGTGGCGAGCATCATGCCGGACGAGAGCCCGTACGCCGTGACGATTTGCACACCCGCTTCGGCGAGCTTCGGCTCGCGGGCCACGAGGCCGAGCGCCATGGAACCGGCCCCCGCGACGAGGAACACGTTCGGCTTGTGGAACTGCTTGGCCACGTCCGCGACATCGTCCCGGAAGCCGGACTGGTGGTCCTGCATGAACTCCTGGACTGGCTCGTCGACGAGGAAGACCGCGGCGATTCCCGCGCCGGCTACGAACGGGTGCCACCACTGCAGGCGGAGAAATTCCTCCTCGACGGCTGGCTGACGCGCGGCCGCCAGCACCCGGCGTCCCGCGTTGTTCGGCTCGGGCTCGCCGACGTCCTGCGCCATGAGCGAGGCCCCCGGCGCGGACAGAACCAGCAACACGGCGGCGACCGGCAGGGTGGTGAATCGAACGACGAATCGAGCGACGAGCCTCATCGATGGACTCCTGTTCGGCAGCAAGGCCGCGACCATTCCGCGGCGGTCGGCGGCAATCTATCCGCGGTCCCCCGCGTTCAGGAACCCGCGCGTTGCGGCCGGCCCGTCGGTGGGAGATCATCGATCCGGCGGCGATGGCTCGTCGGGTGCCGCGGCGCATCGGGTGCCGCGGCGCGTCGGCGACGGCGAAGCCGAAGGCGGCACCACGGAATGTCACGGCAATTCGGAGGACACGCGATGGGCGAGGGAACCCGCGGACCGATCCGCGCACCGCGCGGGGCCGAGCTCAGTTGCAAGGGCTGGCTCCAGGAGGCGGCCCTGCGGATGCTGATGAACAATCTCGACCCGGAGGTGGCGGAGGATCCGGAGCGCCTGATCGTGTACGGCGGTCGAGGACAGGCGGCGAGGAGCTGGGAAGCGTACGACGCGATCATCTCGTCCCTGCGCGACCTCGAGGACGACGAGACCCTGCTCGTCCAATCGGGCAAGCCGGTCGGCGTCTTCCGCACGCACCCCGACGCCCCGCGGGTGCTCATCGCCAACTCCAACCTCGTGCCGCACTGGGCGACGCAGGCGCACTTCGACGACTTGGCCGCACGCGGGCTCATCATGTTCGGCCAGATGACCGCGGGCAGCTGGATCTACATCGGCACGCAGGGGATCCTGCAGGGGACCTACGAAACGCTCGGCGCGCTCGCCGCGAAGCGCGGTTGGACAGACGGTCTCTCCGGCCGGATCGTCTTGACGGCGGGCCTCGGCGGCATGGGGGGCGCCCAACCGCTCGCGGTGACCATGAACGGCGGGGTCGCGCTGTGCGTCGAAGTCGATCCCGCCAAGGCCCGGCGCCGGCTCGAGCACCGGTACATCGACGAGCTGACGGACGATGTCGAGGAAGCCGTACGCCGATGCGAGGAGGCGCGCGAGGCGCGGCAGCCCCTGTCAGTCGGGCTGATCGGCAACGCGGCCACGGTTCTCCCGGCGCTCGCCGGGAGCGGCTTCGCGCCCGACGTCGTGACGGACCAGACGTCTGCACACGACGTCCTGATGTACGTGCCCGAAGGCCTGTCGGTGGACGCGGCGGCGTCCCTGCGCGAGGCCGACCCCGCCGAGTACGCGCGTCGCTCGACGGCCTCGATGGCCCGTCACGTCGAGGCCATGCTGGCGTTCATGGATGCCGGCGCGGAAGTGTTCGACTATGGCAACAACCTGCGCCAGCGGGCGCTCGACGCCGGCGTGGAACGCGCCTTCGAGTTTCCCGGCTTCGTCCCCGCCTACATCCGGCCCCTGTTCTGTGAAGGGAAGGGGCCGTTCCGCTGGGTCGCGCTCTCCGGCGATCCCGAGGACATCTACCGCACGGACGCCGCCGTCCTCGAACTGTTCCCCGATGATGCGCACCTGCGCCGCTGGATCGAGATGGCCCGGGAGAGGGTCCACTTCCAGGGCCTGCCGGCGCGCATCTGCTGGCTCGGGTACGGCGCGCGCGCCGCGGCGGGCAAGCGGTTCAACGAGCTCGTGGCGAACGGGGAAGTGTCGGCGCCGATCGTCATCGGCCGGGATCACCTCGACTGCG
>JBPCJZ010000139.1:0-22688 GCA_051004775.1 Gemmatimonadota bacterium | reverse complement strand
GAGGTGATCGCCGCCTCGATCGCGCCGGACGCGCCAAGGGCGTGCCCGTAGTAGGCCTTGGTTCCGCTGACCCTGACCTCGGTGGCCCGATCGCCCAGCATGGAACGGATCGCGCCCGCTTCCGTCGAATCGTTCAGCGACGTAGAGGAACCGTGCGCGTTCACGTAGTCGATCGACGCCGATCCGACCCCGGCGTCGTCCAGCGAAAGGGCCATCGCCCGCTTCGCCTGCCTGCCGTCGGGCAGGGGCGCCGTCATGTGGTACGCGTCGTTCGTCGTTCCGTAGCCGCAGATCTCGGCATAGATGCGCGCGCCCCGGCGGACCGCCCGTCCCCATTCCTCGAGGACGAGCACGGCCGCGCCTTCCCCCATCACGAAGCCGTCGCGCCCCGCGTCGAACGGACGGCACGCATGGCCCGGATCGTCGTTGCGCGTCGACATGGCCCGGATGATCGCAAACGCCCCGAACGAGAGCGGGGCGAGAGGCGCTTCGGATGCCCCCGCGAGCGCGACGTCGACCTCGCCCGATCGGATGAGGCGGAAGGCCTGGCCAACCGCGATCGATCCCGACGCGCAGCTCATCGAGTTCGTGTTGTTGGGACCGGTGAAGCCGAATTCGATCGCGATGTTGCAGCTCGCCGCGCCGCCGAAGACCGTGAGCGCCAGCATCGGATCGATGTTCCGCACCCCCTGCTCGAGGTACACCGTGTGCTGGTGCTCGGCGAGCGCCACACCGCCGAGCGCGGAGCCCATCTGCACCGCCACGCGATCGCCGTCCAGGGTGCCCGGGTCGAGCGCGGCGTCTTCGAGCGCCTGGGCAGCGGAGCACACAGCGAGCGCTCCGAACCGGTCCAGGCGGCGGGCCCGCTTCGCGCCGAGTCGGTCCGCGGGGTCAAACCCGTCGATCTCCGCCGCGACGTGGGTGCGAAACGGTGCGGGGTCGAAGCTGCGGATGCGCCGGACCCCGGATCGCGCGCGGCCGAGGCCCGCCCACAGGCCCTCGACGCCCTCGCCGACCGGCGTGACACACCCGATGCCGGTGACCGCGACGCGCTTGCCTCCCTCGTGCTTCGTATTGTTCTGGTTCATCCGTCAAGCTAACGGTCGGGGCCGGCCGGAGGGTTTCCGTCACGCGTCCAGGTCTCGAAGAAACCGGAGCCCGTCGCCCGCACGGCTTCGCCACCGATCTCGCCCATCATCTCGACCGGACCGCGCATCTGGAAGAAGAGATCGCCCACGGCACTGCGCCGATCGCGACGCGACGACTGCACGTGGCCGACGTTCGCGACGACCTCGAGCCGGTCGTCACCGCGCGAGGCCGCGATCCGCATCGCCGCAGGCGCCCCGGCCGACCACTCGTACTCTATCGATTCGATCGGAAGGACGGCCGCCAGCCCCAGGCTGTCGACGGCAAACAGAAAGCGGGCGGGCGGTCCCCGGCGGGCGCCGGCCCGGTCGGAGTCGCCCGGGGCCACCGCCTGCACCCCGCCATACAGGATCGACCAGCTCCCCACCTGAAACTGACCCCAGTCCCAGGTGACGTCTCGCCACACGCCCCAGTTGTGGTCGTGATAGGCCCGGCCGCCGCTCCAGTCTTCGCAGCGGTCGTCGACGCAGACGGAGCCGGACGCGTCTCCCCGGAGGACGGGCACGGCGTACCCGGAAGGGAAGCCACCGGGCGAGACGTCGATCGCCGGCAGATACCGTCGCGGCTCCGGGCGCACGACGAGGTCGACCGCGAGCGAGCCGGTTGAGCCGGTTGCGGCGTCTGCTTCGGCACCGGGCTCGCCCTCGGCACCGGCCAGGGCTCCGCCGTCGGCCGGGAGACGCGCGCTCACTCGGTACGTGCCGTCCCCCGACAACTCGACCGTCGCGTCGCCGAGCGCCACGTTCACGGCGCCGGGCGACCAGCGCACGTCCTCGCCAGGCACGCCGCGCTCGAAGGCCCGTTCCGCGCCGCCGGCCGGTACGTACGTCGCGAGTACCTGTCCGCCCCAGCGCTCACCGGTCACGTTACCGCCGACCAGGAACGTGAGGTAGATCCAGGCGTCCTCCGACGGTGACACGACGTTGAAGTAGTGCCACTCCGCCCACGTCGAATCGCCGAGCGCCGCGGCGGGCGGCGCGTGGAAGCCGTCGATCTGCGCCAGCCGTTCGGCCGGGTCGGGAGCGAGCCAGCGTCGATCGGCGTCGTTGTCCTCCCACGCGCCGCGCAGCACATCCGGTCCAGCGCCAAGGACCCTGGCTGCCGACGGAATCGATCCACCGGCGCTGACAGGGACGGCGCCGCCGGGCAGCTCGAGGTACAGGAGTTCGTCGTCGATCCAGGGGGCCGCCCGCGCGACGACGGCAGCCAGCCGCGGACCGGCGAGCACCTCGCGATAGAAGAACGGGGCCAGCTCGATCCGGAAGTACAGCGAGCTCACCCCGCCCGTTCGCATCGTTTCGAGGTCGATGCCGGCCGGCATCACCGCGACGTCGCCCCCGCCGACGAGGTCTCGATCGCGCGATTGTTCGACGAGCGCGTCGCCGATCGACAGCAGGGCGACCATCACGCCGACCCCGAGCGCATAGCCCGCGAGCATGAACAGAGACCGGCCCGGTGCGAAGCGGAGCGACTGCCACACGAGCCGAAGGATCACGCGGTGTTCCCATCCCGATCGGTGTCGAGCCGGCCGTCCACCATCTCGATGACGCGCGCCGCCCGCGCCGCGAGCCGCAGGTCGTGCGTGGCCACGACGATCGCGGTGCCGTCGCGGCGGAGTTCCTCGAACAGATCGTGCAGTCCGGCCGAAGTCGTGCTGTCGAGTTCGCCGGTCGGCTCGTCGGCGAGCAGAAGCTGCGGGCGGTTAGCCAGTGCGCGCGCCACCGCCACCCGCTGCCGCTGTCCGCCGGACAATTCGCCCGGCCGGTGGCGGAGACGGTCCGCGAGGCCGACTCGGGTGAGCAGGTCGGCCGCCCGGTCGCGGCGCTCCGCACGCCCGACGCGCGCCTCCGCCATCGGGAGCTCGACGTTCTCGAGCGCGGTCAGCATCGGCAGGAGGTGAAAGCGCTGGAAGACCAGGCCAACGTGGAGCAGGCGATGGCGAGCTCGCTCCGTCTCTCCGAGCTCCGACACGACGACACCGTCCATACGCACGGTCCCCGCCGTCGGTCGATCGACCCCGCCGAGAAGGTGGAGGAGAGTCGATTTCCCCGACCCGCTCGGCCCGACGATCGCCACGAAGTCGCAGGGCGCGATGTCGAGGGACACGCCCCGCACGGCGCGGATCGGCTCTCCCTGCAACTCGTAGGTGCGTTCGAGGCCCCGTGCCTCGACGGCGGGGCGCTCGCCGACGGGACGCTCGCCGGCGGCGCCCGCGCCTACGTCCTCGCCGACGCCCTCGCTGACGCTTTTGCCGACGTTCCCGCTCATGGTTCCTCCCGGTGCAGCGTCGTCGCGATCGGAAGGCGCGTGGCGAGCCACGCCGGGAAGCCCGCGGCGACCACGGCGGTTCCGAGGATCGCGGCCGCCGCCACTACGACCATGCGGGGTTCGAGTACGAAAAAGCGCACGGCGGCGGGGAGCCCGGGGAAATCCGACAGGATGCCGTCGAGGTAGCCGGCTACCGCGTAGCCGAGTCCGATCCCGATCGCGCCGGCGAGCGACGCGCTCGCGACGCTCTCCCCGATGAGCGCCAGGAGGATGCTGCGGCGCGAGATGCCGATCGCCCGCACCGCCGCGATCGTGCCGACCCGGTCGTTGGTCGACACCGCGGCGATGGTGCCGACGAGCAGCGCGGTGACGACGAGGCTGACGCTGCCGAGGATGAACGCGAGCTGCCGGAAATAGCTGAGCCGTGTCTCCGCCCGCTCGACCAGGTCGGAAACGGATGCGACCTCGACGGCGGGGTACCGCTCGGCAAGGCGGCGCGCGAGGGTCTCGATCGGCGTCCCGCTCTCGGCAGACAGCATGAGGAACGAGGCCTCGTCCTCGCGGCCGGTGAGCTCCCGCAGGCCGTCGAGCCCGAGCGCGATCGGCCGTTCGGAGGCGGACGAATAGACGAAGTCTGCGATACCGGTGATCCGGAATCGTGCCGCCGTGCCTGCGGCCGCACGGCCGAAGGGTGCGTACGGAGCGAGATTCAATGAGTCGCCGACGGCGATCACCTGGCCGGCCGCCGCCAGGGCGTCGCGGGCCGCCTCGCTCACGATGACGTCCTGCGCCCCGGTCGGCGGATCGCCCGTGCGCATCCGGTACACGCCCTGGTTCCTCGCGTCTACGCCCAGGGCGAAGACGCGCAGGCCCGACCCGCCCGCCGCCAGGTTGGCCGCCAGCACGGGCGCCACGGCCCGAACGCCGTCCTCGGACGTGAGATCACCGATCAGGGCGTCGGCGAACGTAAGCGTCGCGCCCGTCTCGAGCGGCAGCGTTCCTGACGGCGCGACTCGCAACTCGTAGCCCGCCCCTTCGAGCAGCCCGCGGAAGCTGATCTGCAGGCCACGCGACAGCATGAGCATGTCGAGCAGCATGGCGGCGGCAATCGCCACCCCGGCCACGCCGAGCGCGGTCCGCACCCGATGTCGCCGGAGCTCACGCAGCGCGAATCGCACGATCATCGCCCGACCTCCCGGAGCGGGTCCGTCCGGAAGATGAACGCGAGTGCGGCGCCGCCGGCGCCCAGTCCGAGCACGACGGCGAGCACCAGGGCCGGCACCAGCGACTCGGACCCGACGATCGAGAACCGGAGCGCCGTGTCGTAGCGTGCCTGGTAGAAGCGATTGATCGCACCGGAGGCGAGAAGGCCGATGACCAGCCCGGCGGCCCCCCCGACGACGGCGACCAGGGTGGACTCGAGCAGCAGCCAGCCGGCGATCGTCGCCCTCGACACGCCGGAAAGCCGAAGCGCCGCGATGGGCGTGCGCCGCTGCTGGATCCGCAGGGTCATCACGCACACCAGGAACACGCCCGTCGCGCCGAGCGTGATCCAGGCAATCGCGCGATGGAAACGCTGGATCACCTCGAACGTCGCGGAGGACTCGGCGGCGAGGCGGTCGGCCGAAAGCGCCTGGATCCCCGGCATCAGAGCCTCGATGCGCCGCGCCACGGAGTCGACGCCTGCGCCCGAACGAAGGACGAGGGTGAACCGGTCGACATCGTCCTCCCGCCCGGCGAGGCGCGCGAGGTCCGGCAGGTGCAGGAGGATCCGGGGGCGCCCCCGGGTGAGGGTCGCCGGGTCGGGCGGGGGTTCGAATACGCCCACGATCGTCGCCGGACACGACGCTCCGGGCACCGGACCCACCGGGATCCGGTCGCCGACCGACAGGTTCGATTCCTCCGCGAACCCGCGCTCGAGCAGAAGCTCGAGGGGCCGGGGGCACACCGTGGAGACCGCCTCCCGGCTCTCCTGTGCGGACGCGGCGGTCGGGATGCCGATCGCGCAGGCGACTAGCGGGATGAGCGCGCGTCGGCGTGAGTAAGTTCGGAAAGAAAGAGACGCCGACATCTTCGAACAATCCACGCGGCGGCACGGCACGTCAACCACAGCCGCGGCAACGGATTCGCCACACGCGGCACCGGTTTCTCGGCGAATGCGCCGCCGCCGCGCCCGGCCGGCCCCGAGGGCATGACTGGCCGCGGCCGGTTCCTCGCGGTATATGCAGAGGTATGCACAACGACGACGGCGGGCTTGAGAAATGGGCCGGAGACGAGCGCCGAGACGGGCCCGACATCACGCGGATCACCGGGAACATCCGGGGTCCGCTGGGCGCGATCGCCATCGCGACCGTGGGGCTGTTTCTCCTCGCCATGTTCTACACCCTGTACTTCGGTCGCGAGTTCTTTCTGCCGATGACCGTCGCCATTCTCCTGAACTTCCTGCTGACGCCGGCCGTGCGCGGGCTCAAGGGCATCGGTATCCCGCCGCCGGTGGGAGCCGCTGTGATCCTGGTCGCCTTCCTCGGCGTCGTAGGCTTCGGCGCCTGGCGGGTATGGACGCCCGCCATGGACTGGCTGGAGCAGGCCCCACGCAGTTTCAGCCAGGTGGAGGAGAAGCTCCGTTCGCTGCGCGAGCCCGTGGAGGCGATCCGGGAAGCGGGTCAGCAGGTCGAGGCCATCGCCCGCGGCGACGGGCAGCAGCGACGGCAGGAACCCGCCCCGGCGCCCGCCGAGCAGAGCCTGAGCCAGACCTTCCTGAACCAGACGACGTCGTTCTTCCTGGGCGGGACCGTCGCCTTCTTCCTGCTCTACTTCCTGCTGGCCCTCGACGACCTGTTCCTGCGGAAGCTGGCGGGCGTCCTGCCGACCATGTCGCAGCGCCGCAAAGCGGTGCTCATCGCTCGAGGGACCGAGCACGACCTGTCGCGCTACGTCTTCGTCCGAACCATCGTGAACGTGGGATTCGGGATCGCGGTCGGCAGCGGGCTGTGGCTGGTGGGCATGCCCAACCCCATCCTGTGGGGAATCCTGGCCGGGGTGCTCAACTACGTCCCGTACCTCGGCGGCCTGGTCGGCTACATCATCGTCGGGTTCGTCGCACTCACCGTGTTCGACACGACGGGCCGTGCCCTGATGGCCCCGGGCGTCTACTTCCTGCTGAACATCATCGAGGGCAACATCATCACCCCCGCCATCCTCGGCAGGGAACTCACCCTCAATCCGGTGATGATCTTCGCGTGGCTCATCTTCTGGGGATGGATCTGGGGGATACCGGGCGCCCTGCTCGCCATCCCGCTGCTCACCATGACGAAGATCATCGCGGACAACGTCGAGATTCTCTCTCCCCTCGGAGCCTTCCTCGGACGCTGATCGGTCAGGTTCCGATGGTCTGAGGCAATGTCGGCATCCCCCACTTCGCATCTTCGGCGGATTTCTGCACCTCTATAGGGGATCGGATCGTGCACCCCCTCTCGGTCGCGAGTCGCCCGTGCTCCGCAAGCGCACGAGGCACGTCACAGCTACTCGAAGGCGGATCCCGACATGACCGAGTTCCAGGCACCGCGGATCGGAGACCGGATCGGCGCGAATCTGCACGACGCGGCGCACGGCGCGGAGAAAACGATGCACGACGTCGCTTCGAAGGAGACGATCTCGAAGCTCGCCCGAGCCGGATACGCGGCCAAGGGGTTCGTGTATGTGCTGATCGGCGCGCTGGCGTTGAAGGCGGCACTCGCCGCGGGGGGCGCGACGACAGGCAGTGACGGCGCCCTGCGGATTCTCGAGGGTGGGCCCTTCGGCACCGTCCTGCTCGCGTTGTTGCTCGTGGGGCTCGTTGGCTACGTGCTCTGGAGAGTGATCCAGGCGTTCGTCGATCCGGAGAACGAGACGACAGGCGATTGGGGCTGGCTCAAGCGCGGAATGTACCTGGCGAGCGGCGTGGCGTACGGCGCTCTCGCGCTCAAGGCGTTCCAACTGCTCACCTCCAGCGGCGGAGGCGGCGGGGGGGACGAGACGCAGATGATGACGGAGCGTCTGCTCTCACAGCCCTTTGGCCCATGGCTGGTCGCGATCGTCGCTCTCGGCGTCGCCTTCCGCGGCTTCTCGCAGATCCGGACGGCCTGGACGGCGGACTTCATGAAGAAGCTGGGCGGGTCCGGAACGATCTCCCGGGGCACGATGCGGGGCATCGGCCGGATCGGACTGGCCGCGCGAGGCATCGTGTTCGTGATGTTCGCCGGTTTTCTCGTCTGGGCGGCGATCGATTCGGACGCTCGCCACGCCCGTGGCCTCGAGGGCACGCTCGAAACCGTTGCGGGAGTGAGTTCGGGTCCATGGCTCCTCGCGGCCACCGCGGCCGGCCTCATCGCGTATGGACTGTTTCAGGGGATCAAGGCACGCTATCGGGTGGTGGACGGCGTTCACGCCGGCGGCAATTGACACAACGAAGGCGGCGGGCTGGCGGACCACGGAAGGCCGTCCTCCACGGGCATGATACAGGCGATGCCTGCCTTGCCGAGCAGAGGCCACCGAGGCGTCGTCAGCGGTCCGCAACGTGCATTCTCTAATGACCGACGGAGGGAGACGCTCCGTTCGTCGCACGAGAGAATCACCCTGCAACACGAGGACGACAAATGAACAAGGATCGCAAGATTATCGAACCCGGAGCAGAGAACCGGACAGAGAGCACCGAGGAGAAGGTCGGTGAGGCCGTTGGTGGTGTCGGCGGAGCCCTCGCGGGCGCCGGAATTGGCTCCCTGGCCGGTCCCATCGGCACGATCATCGGCGGCATCGCCGGCGCGGTCGGCGGCTGGTGGGCCGGAGAGAAGGCTGGCCGGGCGATCGACGGCATGACGGACAAGGACGAGAAGTATTACCGCGACCACTACAAGTCGAACGACGGAACCGTCCACGAATGGGATGACGCTCGCGTCGGCTACGCCGTGGGCCACGCGGCGGGTCAGAATCCGGGCTATAGCGACCGGGAGTTCGACGCCGTCGAGAACGATCTGCGTCGCGGGTTCGACGCCGACGATTACGACTGGGACTACGAGTACGACGAGATGCGCCCGTACATCCGTGAAGGATACAAGCGGGGCCGTACTCTCTAGGAAGAAGTTACGGGCCCCGCACCGGCCGTAACCGACAACGCTCCTTCCGTGCCGCCGCAGGCACGGGAGGAGCGTTTCTTTCTGCGGTTCTTGCCGCGCTTCTTCGACTGCCCGGGGCCCTGAGTTCCTTCCCGCCTAGATCCCGTACTTGCGGCGCCGACGCCAGAGCGTCGACGGCGAGATCTCCAGGACCTCGGAGGCATCCTCGATCGTCGGCATCTGGCTCAGCACGTGCCGGATATACGTCTTCTCCATCTCCTCGAGGCTCACGAGTTCCCCGCCCGCCACGAGGCCCGACAGCCCGCCGCCCGTCGCGCCGGTCGCGGCCGAGAATTCCTCGGCTCCGATGGTGTCCGCCTTCGAGAGGACGACGGCGCGTTCGATCGCGTTGTCCAGCTCGCGCGCGTTCCCCGGCCAGTCGTGCTTGCCCAGCAGTTCGCGCGCGTCGTCCGTGAATACGAGCTGGCGGTCGTACCGGGCGGCGTAGTGGAGGATGAAGTGATCCGCAAGCGCTTCGATGTCCTGCCGCCGATCGCGCAGAGGCGGCAGTTCCAGGTTGACGACGTTCAGCCGATAGTAGAGATCCTCGCGGAAGCTACCGTCACGGATGTTGTCCTCAAGGTCAGCGTTCGTGGCTGCGATGATACGAACGTTGGCCTGGCGCGTCGTGGCCTCGCCCAGCCGCTCGTACTCCCGATCCTGAAGGAAACGCAGCAGCTTCGCCTGGATTCCCAGGTCGAGGTCGCCGATCTCGTCGAGGAGCAGCGTGCCCCCGTCGGCCAGGGCGATCTTCCCGGTTTCCGTCTTCACGGCCCCCGTGAATGCGCCCCGAACGTGACCGAACAACTCGCTTCGCAGCAATTCGGGCGACAGGGCCGGGCAGTTGACGACGACGAACGGGTGCTTCGCTCGGTCGCTCCAGTCGTGAATCGCCCGGGCGAGCACGCCTTTCCCGGTTCCACTCTCGCCATGCAGGAGCACGGTCGCGTCCGTCCGCGCCGCGTTGCGCGAGGAGTCGATGACTCTCCGCATACGCGGCGACTGGCTCGTGAGCATGGGACTGGGGCTCCAGCGCTTCACCTGGGCCTCCAGCGACTGCACCTTGCGTTCGAGACGCCGCTGGGCCGCCACGCGCTCCGCCACGGCCCGCAATTCGATGGGTTTCAGCGGCTTCGTGATGAAATCGAACGCACCCTCGCGCATCGCCTTCACCGCCGCCTCGATCGTCCCGTGCCCGGTAATCAGCACGATCTTCAACCAGGGGGACAGACGCGCGAAGTCGGGAACCAGGGCGATGCCGGAGTGGTCCCCCAGGAAGAGGTCGATGAACAGCAGATCGAAGACACCGTTCTGCGCGAGACGCTTGGCCTCCTCGACGTCGCCCGTCGTCGTGACCACGTGTTCGCTCGTCGCGAAGCATTCCTCGATCGATTCGCGGATGCCAACGTCATCGTCGAGGACGAGGATCTCGACGTGGTCGGTCGCTCGTTGGGGTCGTTTCATCTGACTCGCGGGAATATGGTCCATGGTACGCCGGGACGGTGTCACGTCTGGCTCTCGTCCGATACCTCGTCGGAATCGGCAGCGCGAACCGGGACGACGATCGACACGCGCGTGCCGATGCCCGGCTCGCTCTCCAGCTCGATGCTTCCCCCGAGCTGTCGGACGACGTCGCGCGACAGGGCCAGGCCAAGGCCCGAGCCATCTTCCGCATCGTCGCCGCGGACGGAGAACTCGAACACCGCGTCGTGGAGTGACGGATCGATCCCCCGACCGTTGTCCGACACCACGATGCGCACGCGCCTCTGCCCGTCCTCGTCGGCCTCCAGCTCCTCGATATCGAGTCCGACCTGATGATCCTGTTTCTCCGGATCGTGATACTTGTATGCGTTGTCGAGGAGATTGAGGACGATCATGCTGACCCGCGCGGCGGATACGCGCACGTCCGGGACGTTGGCGGCATCGAGGTTCAGATCGAGGGTTGGCCTGAATTCGCCGAGCGTGCTCTGGCGCCGGACGTTCTGGACGACATCGATCAGCGGAAGCCAGATGTGCTCCTCGCCGGTAGGAAGGTCGTCGGACACGATGGCCCGAACCACATCGATCGTCTCGAGGGCCCGGTCGAGGCTGCGAACGACGAGCTTCGCCAGGCGCACTCTTCGCTCGGCGTCGATACCGTCCTCGGCAAGCAACTCCCCTGCCGTCTGCGCCGAGCCGAGCTGGTTCCGCAGTTCATGACGGAGCATCTGGGCGAAGCTGGTCGTCTGCAGCGCGCGTTCTCGTCTTTCGCGGGCCATCCACATGCGGTACGAGCGAGCGGTTTCGACGCCGAGCAATGCGATGGCGTCCTTGAACCGGCCGACGACCGACACCAGTTCGACCGGGTCGATCGGGTCGTCGAGCCCCGCGACCGCGTCCTCGATCAGCGACTGCAGGAGCGTCGTAAGGATCTCGTACTCGGCCAGCACTTCGTTCACCCCGAAGCCCTGCGAGCGCCGCAGATGGGCAAGTCGGCCCATCTCGCTCTGCACGAGCTCCCGCGAGAAGCCCGCCTCCGGATCCGCGACGAAGTCCGCGATTCGCTGCAGCGTGGTCGGGATGTGGTTCAGCAAGGAGTCGCTCGGGAGGACGCCGCGCGGATCGACGTCCAGCCGCTCCTGGAGAATCTCGACCCAGCGGGCGGTAACTTCCTGTGCATTGTCCCGCAATGTCGCAGCGATACGGGCTCGCAGCCGGACTTCTGAAGCTAGCATGCCTTGCCTGGTGTGTCGGCGATGCCGAATTGGCGGACGTGTCGGCGCGCGTTACAGCGCCCCGAGTCGAAACGGCGGACAGGGACGTCCCACCGCTGGCAAAACGTAGCTTCCGGGCGCTCGATATGAAAGCTGGAATCGGACGAGTAATCTCGAACGAAAACGAAGGGCCCGCGTGGGCGGGCCCTTCGTACATCCAACATCCAATCCAGCTACCGCTTAGGGGTAGGCGGATCAGTCCGCGACGCGGTCGAACCAATCGTCGACTTCTCTCTCGGCCTCGTCGCGCTTCTTGCCGTACCGCTCCTGGATACGACCAACGAGAGCGGTGCGCTTTCCCTCGACCACGTCCAGGTCGTCGTTGGTCAGTTCACCCCACTCCTCTTTCGCGCGACCTCGGAACTGCTTCCAGTTTCCTTCGATCTTGTCCCAATTCATGTGAATCTCCTCTCGGGTTCGGGTTGCGGCCGGATCCGCCGGGCCGTGATAAAGTTCCCGCAGTTGATTTCGAGTTTCACTGCGCGTTGTGCTGCGCACTGCGCACGCTCCTCCTCAGCACCGCTTCCCGGATTTGGGGGCGCCCGCTACAGGAAGAAAGAGAGCACGGCCAGGATCAAGAACACCACGAATACTATCTTTGCGAGTCCGGCTGCCGTGCCGGCGACTCCGCCGAATCCGAAGAATCCGGCAATGAGAGCGACGACGACTAGTGCGATGGTCAGACCGAGCACGTGGCCTCCTGTTGGCGGACGTTTCGCGTGGCATTCCTGATTCGTTGTCCAACGCCTTGACTTGAAGGGCAACCGTCGTGCCGCAATCGGCAACCACGCGGCAATCCGCTTCCCGTGGGGACATCATCCGGTCGAGAACTCGATCCGGAAGGCCACCTTCGTGTGTCGCCCGCGTCAGATTTGAACGATGGAGACTCGGCCAGAAGGCGCGGAGCCCGGGGCTTCGCAGCCTGGCATCCGGCGCGTACGCCTCACGCGACGGCCTGGGCCAACCGTCGCCGGAGCATCTGCGGCCGGACCGGCTTCTGGAGCACTTGGTCGAAGAGTGCGCCCAGTCCCTCCCACTGCTCGTCGGTCAGTTCCTGCGCGGTCACTGCGATCAGATAGATGTCGGCCGTGCTCGGATCGCTGCGCAGCGCACGCGCCGCGCTCAACCCATCCATCCTGGGCATCCCGAGATCGGTAATGATGGCCGTGGGGTGGCCCTCCGCCGCCTTCCGCACGGCCTCGACCCCATCGCGCGCTTCGATGACGGCCCAGCCGTCGATCTCCAGCAGCTCTCGCAGCACCTGGCGAGTCGCACGGTGATCGTCCGCGACGAGGACGGTTCTTGGTAGCATGAATATGGTACGCTGCCCTTCCTTCAAACCGAGATTCCTATGTCCCTACCGCACGTCGAGTTCCGGGTGTGGGTTCACCATGGAGACAACGCAATTCCGAATCCAAATGAGACCTGATGGCGGAAGGCCGCATAACTACGCTACGAAGTAGGATCGGCCGAGTCGCCGACCCGGCGCCCGTACCCCTCGCGTCGTTCACGAGTCGATCATGTGACACAATGACAGGGGGATCTTTGGGTGCGGGACCCTGCCGGCGAAGGACGGTCCGATTCCCACCGACCCCCGAAAGACCGGCGCTGCCGAAGGCGGTGCCCCTCACTCGGCCGATCGGGGCACATCGCTTGCTCTAACCGTTGGCGGTCGGCGGAACGTCTCCACAGCAATTCCCGAGACGTATTTGCAGACGCGATCCGTTTCGGCCAATCGAAATAGAAATCATTGCCCCATAGGAGGCTGGATTCATGAAAACGATGGCGTGGCAGGTGCGACTCCTGGCTGCTGGTTTCGGAATATTTCTGCTTGGTGCGTGCGATGTCGATCAGACGGAAGAGGGCCGGATGCCCGACATAGAGGTCGAGGGCGGCGAGCTTCCCGAGTACGACGTGGATGCACCCGAAGTGGAAGTCGGCACGAAGAAAGACACGGTAGTGGTGGAGACTCCGACCGTTGATGTCAATTTGCCGGAGGACGGCGACGGCCAGTAGACGAGGCACCGATTTTCGGCTTCGCGCTTGACGGCGCGTTGACACGTTGACATTTGGCAGGAGGTTCTGATGATGGGTCTCGCAATTACACTTCTTCTGATCGCGCTCGTCGCGGCCGTGCTCGGCTTCGGCGGCATCGCCGGGACCGCGGCCGGCTTCGCCAAGATCGCGTTCGTCGTGTTCCTGGTCCTGGCTGTGATCTCATTCTTTGCCCGCGGTGCGCGATCGGTCTGATCGCGCTGCGTAGAACCCGGACGCGTCCGGAGTTAACCGCGACCGCCGCCTGCCCTTCCGGGTAGCCGGCGGTTGCTGTTTTCGGCTATTATGGGAACCAGACGTTTCGGTCTGGAGAATTCGCCGCTTCGGGAGAGAAGTAGCGGCGCCATTCAACATCGAGGGTGCTTGTGATGAACAGACGTTTCCGCCGCCGAGCCTTCATCGGCGTCCCGACTCACCTGTCGCTGCTAGTACTGGCGTCTCTCGCGCTTCCCCGAGCGTCGAGTGCCCAGAACGCCCAGAAGATCATGAAGAACCTCGAGAAGCTCGACATCGATCTGGTGGGCGTCGCGGCGGATCTGCCCGACGGGCAGATCCTCGGAGAGCGCAACCTCGACGAGCGTGGCGACGCACGGGAATCCGGCGATCGCGCCAGCCCGTCGGGACGGGTGCTCTACGCCTGGGACGCGATGGCGTCGGCGGCGGACAAGGTCTCCGCGGAACACAAGATTGCGGTCGAGGACCTGGCGCGGGCGGGCATCCCGATGGTCCGCGGGAAGACGGTCGAGCTCGAGGAAGGCATGTTCAACCCCAACCGCTATCGCATGGGGGGCGTGCTGAACCGCATAGACATCCGCGGCAAGACCCGCTACGAAGTCAGGGTGACCGTAGATTGGACCGTATTCGACAGTAAGAGTGGGGAAGTGATATTCGCCGAGTCGAGCACGGGTCTGGCCAAGGGGGCCGTCCTCGGCGATCGTGGCGAGCAGCCGAACACGCTGATGGATTCGGTCATCGATTCGCTCGACAACGTTCTGAAGAAGAAGGTGCCGGACGCCATGAAGTAGGCGACCGGAGAAGTACGATCGCCTCGCTGGCGGTCGGCGAGACTCTCGATCCAACGATTTCTACTACAAAGGAGTACCCAGAGATGCGCATTCGCTCGTTATTGACGGTTCTGGCTTTATCGGCGCTCGCGATCCCCGTGACGGCTCACGCCCAGGGCTCCGCCCGGGAGGGAAGAGGGGTCGATCTCGGACCACAGATCCTCTACGGGGGAGACACGGACCTCGGCGTCGGAGGACGATTGATCGTAAATCTCGAATCGCTCCCGAACTGGGACTTTCTCGCTTCGTTCAACGTCTGGTTTCCGGACGACAACGGCGCGGACGTGAGCGCCTGGGAAGGCAACGCCAACCTCGCCTACAACTTCCTGATCGAGGACGTGAATTCGATCTTTCCGTACGTCGGCGCGGGCCTGAACATCTTCCACGTGTCCGTGGACACGCCGGGCGACGGTGACTTCGACGACACGGATCTCGGTATTAACCTGTTCGGCGGAACGAAGTTCACCGCCGGGTCGCTCACGCCGTTTGCGGAAGTGCGCGTCGTGATCGAGGGTTCCGACCAGGTGGTACTGGCGTTCGGCCTGCTCTTCTAGGCTGCGCCCTCGGCTGGCCGCGGGCGTTCGCGTCCCGGCTGCCAGCATCGGATGAGCGGCGTCCGGCTTCGGTCGGGCGCCGCTTCCGCTTTCGAGCCCGCGGACACGTTCCGGGGCTTCCGTTAGAAGTAGCGTCGGGCGTGCGTCGGCTGATATTCTCCCGGGCATCGCTTCCGGCCACGTACGAGCTTCCGGCCCGGTTTTCCCAATGATCAAAGAGTCGAGCATGGAACCCAGCTCCGCCCGTACGCGCGACGGCGAGCGCCGCGGCTACATCATCCCGATCGGAGGCGCCGAGGAGAAGGTGCGCGACCGGGGGATCCTGACCCGTTTCGTCGAGTTGAGCGGCGGAGGGAACGCCCGCATCGCCGTCATTCCCACGGCATCGGAACTCGAAGAAACGGGCCCTCGCTACGAGAAGCTCTTCGGCGAGCTCGGCGTCGCGTACGTTCGCAACTTCCCGTTCAGGACACGGGTCGACTGCGACAGCGAGGAGTGGCTCGACGACCTCGGGCGCTCGACCGGAGTGTTCATGACCGGGGGGAACCAGCTTCGACTCTCGACCACACTCGGCGGTACGCGGGTCGGGCACATGCTGCGCGCCCTGGTCGAGACGGGCACGCACATCGCCGGAACGTCGGCCGGCGCGGGTTTCCTGTCGGAACACATGATCGCCTTCGGCAGCGAGGGCTCCTCTCCGCGTGCCAATATGGTGACGCTGGCCCCGGGTCTCGGCCTCACGAACGCGGTCATCGTCGACCACCACTTCCGGGAACGCGATCGGATCGGCCGCCTGATGACGGCTGTCGCCTACAATCCGTTCGCGATCGGTCTCGGGCTGGACGAAGACACCGCCGCGTTCATCGGGCCGGACGATGTCCTCGAGGTCGCCGGTAGCGGTTCCGTTACCCTCGTCGATCCTTCTGAAGTAGAGTATTCGTCGATGGACTCGGCCTTCCAGGCCCAGCCCGTCTGCCTCGTGGGACTCAAGTTGCACGTCCTTACGGCGGGATGGTCGTTCGATCTCGCGACACGCCGAGCGAGTGGACCCGTCCGGGAGCCCGTGGAGCGTTGAAGCACCTGACATGTCTCGAGGCGGGGAGCCGCATGTGAACGTGATCGAGCGGGCCGTCTATCTGGGTCCCAGCCTGTACGCCAGGTTCCCCGTCATCCGGCTGCGGGTCGATATCGGAGAACTGGAGAACTGGCCGAGCGTGCGGCTCGGTGAACCGTTCATCGAAGGTCTCCTCGATGCGCTGCCGGGCCTCCGGGAGCATGGATGCTCGTACCGCGAACCGGGCGGCTTTGTCCGCCGAATGACGGAGGACGAGGGTACGTGGGCGGGTCACATTCTCGAGCACGTCGCGATCGAGCTCCAGGCGGCCGCCGGCGAGGAGATCACCTTCGGAAAGACCCGCTCCGCCGGCGTCCCCGGCGTGTACGACATCGTGTACGAATACGAGGCCGAGCGCGTGGGCGTGGAGGCCGGCCGCCTCGGCATCCAGCTCCTGCAGAGCCTCTTGCCCGAAGAACTGCGCGCCGATGGCGTCCTGTCCTCGGAGTTCGACTTCGCGGTACAGCACGAAGAGTTCATCCGCTTTGCGCAACGGACGGCGCTCGGGCCGAGCACGGCTTCTCTCGTCCGCGCCGCCGAGGAACGCGACATCCCATGGCTGCGGCTCAACGAGTACAGCCTCGTGCAGCTCGGGCACGGGAAGTATCAGCAGCGGATCCAGGCGACCATCACGAGCCGGACGTCCCACATCGCCGTTGACGTCGCCTCGGACAAGGAAGAGACGAACCGGATCCTCGAAGATCTCGGCCTGCCCGTCCCGGTGCAGCGGCTCGTCTACAGCAGTTCCGACGCGGTGCGCTTTGCCGAGCGGATCGGTTTTCCCGTGGTCGTGAAACCGTTCAACGCGAACCACGGGCGCGGCGTGTCGCTCCACCTCACCGACTCGGAGCACGTGCGGATCGGTTTCGAGCGCGCGCGGGAGCACTCGCGCGGCGTGATCGTCGAGAAGTTCGTCACCGGCCACGATCACCGGATCCTGGTCGTCGATGGCAGCGTCGTGGCGGCGGCCCAGCGGGTGCCGGGTCACGTGGTGGGCGACGGCAGGCAGACGATCGGAGAGCTGGTCGAGGAGGTCAACCGCGATCCGCGACGTGGAATCGGCCACGAGAAGGTCCTCACACGCATCGAGATCGACTACCAGGCCGAGCGGCTCCTCGAGCTGCTCGACTACACGCTGGAGACGGTGCCGGCGCCGGACGAGATGGTCTTCCTCCGTTCGACTGGTAATCTGTCGACCGGCGGCACCGCGGTCGACGTCACCGACCTCATGCACCCCGACAACATCGAGATGGCGGTGCGTGCCACGGCGGCGATCGGCCTCGACGTGGCCGGCGTCGATTTCATCACGGAGGACATCTCCGAGTCGTACAAGGAATTCGGCGGCGCGATCTGCGAGGTGAATGCGGCCCCGGGCTTCCGGATGCACGCGCATCCGAGCGAGGGGACGCCGCGCGACGTCGCCGGGGCGGTGATGGACATGCTGTTTCCGACCGGCACGCCGAAGCGGATCCCGATCTACGCCGTCACGGGTACGAACGGGAAGACGACGACCGTCCGCATGCTGGCCCACATCCACAAGCTGGCCGGCGCGACGGTGGGGCTCGCCACCACCGACGGGATCTACGTCGATGGCCAGCTCACCGTGCCCGGCGACATGACGGGGCCGGCGTCAGCGCGGCTCATCCTGCGGGACCCCACAGTGGACGTCGCGGTGCTCGAGACCGCGCGGGGGGGAATTCTGCGCGCCGGTCTCGGATTTCGGCGCGCGGACGTGAGCGCCTGCCTGAACGTGGCCTCCGATCACCTCGGGCTGCGCGACATCGAGACGATCGAACAGCTGGCGGAGGTGAAGCGCGTCGTGGTGGATATCGCGACGGACACCGCGGTGCTCAACGCGGACGATCCGCTCGTCCTCAAGATGGCCGACTACGCCCAGGCCGAGCATGTGTGCTACGTGACGATGAGCCCGCAGCATTCGCTCGTGCGCGAGCACATCCGGGCCGGCGGTCGGGCGATCGTGCTCGAAGAAGGCATCGCCGGCCACATGATCACGATCTACGACAAGGGCCACCACATTCCGCTTCTGTGGTCGCACCTCATCCCCGCGACGGTGCAGGGCAAGGCGCTTCACAACGTCCAGAACGCCATGTTCGCGGCGGCGATGGCGTTCAGCCACGGCGTGAAGCTGGAGGACATCCGGCACGGCCTGCGGACGTTCGACGCCACCTTCTTCCAGGCCCCCGGGCGCCTCAATTTCTATGATGAGCTGCCGTTCAGGGTGCTACTGGACTACGCTCACAACGCCCACGCGATGAAGCAGGTGGGCGAGGTCGTCGGCCGACTGGAGGTAGCCGGGCGGCGGATCTGCGTCCTCTCGGCGCCCGGCGACAGACGCGACGAGGACATCGCCGCGATCGCGGTGGCCGCGGCCGGGGTGTTCGACCACTACATATGTCGACGCGACGACGTGCTGCGCGGGCGCGAACCCGACGAAGTGCCGGACCTCCTCGAACGGGCGCTGCTGGGCGCCGGTGTCGACGCCGCGGCCATCTCGAAGGTGCCCGACGAGCAGATGGCCGTCGAGGCGGCCCTCGAGGCGGCCGCCGCTGGCGATCTCGTGGTGCTGTTCGCCGATGCCCTGCAGCGCACCTGGGACCAGATCATCGAGTTCTCCCCCGATGGGAACGGCGCCCGGGCCAGCGCGGCGACCCGGCCGCCGCCGGCCGGCCCGGCCGCGCTGCTCGACCTGCCGGAGGTGGACTTCGCGGGCGGACAGGAATTGATCCGGGACGCGCGAGGCGTCCGCCTGGCCCGGGAGACCGAAGACTGACGCCGCCGGTGCCAGTGCAGCTATCCGATTCCCGGCGGCTCACCGGGCCGAGCCTGCTGCTGGGCGAGCCGGGCGCGGTGCTGGACGTCGCCATAGGCGCGGCCGATCCGGATCTGCCGGAGCGCCTGGTCGAGACGTGGAGCGTGCGGCTTCGCGAGATGCTAGGGGCCGTCGGATGGGACGACCGTCGACACTTCAGCCGCCGGCACGCCACCGGCGCTTCCCTCGCCGTGTCGGCCCCGATCGACGCTCTCTACGCGGCGACCGAGATCAACGAATGGGCGCTTGCCGCCGCCCTGTCCGACCTGCGTGGCGAGGCCCCCGATGAATCGGCGGCGGCGGCGGCCGCACGGCTCCGCTCTGCCATCGAGTCCGAGTCCAACCCGCCGCTTCTCCGCCTGCGCGACGCGGCCGATCGACGCGGCGTCATGTTCCTGTCCGACGACGAGTTCGCGTCGGTAGGGATGGGCGCGGGGTCGCTTACCTGGCCCGTCGGTCTTCTCCCGGATCCCGAGGCCGTGCCGTGGGACGACGTGCACGATGTCCCCCTGGTCATGGTGACGGGGACCAACGGTAAAACGACGACCGTTCGCCTGCTGGCCGCCATGGTCACGGCGGCCGGGCGGACGCCGGGGTTCTCCTCGACCGACGGGGTGTTCGTCGGCGGCGACCTGCTCGACGCCGGTGACTACTCTGGTCCGGGGGGCGCGCGGACCGTATTGCGGGACCGCCGTGTGGAGGCGGCCGTCCTCGAGGTCGCCCGGGGCGGAATGTTGCGCCGCGGCCTGGGCGCCCCCCGTGCCGACGGCGTCCTCGTGACCAACGTCGGCGTGGACCACCTCGGGGAGTACGGACTGCACGACATCCAGCAACTGGCCGACGCGAAGATGGTCATCGCCCGCGCCGTGGAGCGGGGCGGCGTCCTCGTGCTGAATGCGGACGATCCGGTGCTGGCGGGAAGGCGGGCGCCGGGCGAGGCCCGTCTCGTGTGGATATCGCGTGAGCCGGGGGCCGGACCCGTGCAGGAGCACCTTGCTTCCGGCGGAACGGCCGTCGTCGTGGAGGATGACGCGTTCGTCCGCCGCATCGGATCGAACGAGACGGGTTTGATCCCGGTCGACGAAGTGCCCGTGACGCTCGGGGGCCTCGCCACTTACAACGTGTCCAACGTGCTGGGTGCCGTCGCGCTCGCCCCGTCGCTAGGGATCGCCGACGAAGCGATCGCGCGTGCGCTGGCGGCTTTTCTACCGGGGGCGGAGGATCTGCCCGGCCGGACCAACGTCTTCCGCTTCGGCGGCGTGACGGCCATCGTGGACTTCGCGCACAACCCGCACGGCATGGACGCGCTTGCCTCCCTGGTGCGCCGGCTGCCGGCTGGCCGGCGGCTGGTCGTGATCGGGCAGGCGGGCGATCGCGACGACGACTCGATCCGCGCGCTCACGCGAGCCGCGCTGGGCATGCGACCCGACCACGTCATCGTGAAGGAACTGGTAAGATACTTGAGGGGCCGCGAGCCGGGCGAGGTGCCCGACCTGATCTGCGGGGAGCTCGCCGCCGCGGGGAGCGGCGTCCGGGTCTCACGGATCGATGGCGAAACCGCTGCCGTCCGCGCGGCGCTCGAATGGGCGGCCCCGGACGACGTGCTCGTGTTTCCGATCCAGGTCGAGCGCGGTCGTGTGACCGAACTGCTGGCCCACCTGGAGGAGACCGGCTGGTCCGCGGGTGATCCCGTACCTGAGATCCCCGGCCACTTCGAACCGTTTGCCGGAGAGCAGACTTGAGCCCCAAGCGCAGCAGTCCCGAGAAGGAACCCCAGGCCGACGAGGCACGCAGCGCCTCCGCCATCATGGAGCGCGAGATCGAGCAGGGTCTCTCCGAGCTCCGGCGTCCGTTCCAGGGGCTCAGCGTATCCGGCCTTTCGGCCGGCCTCGACGTGAGCTTCGGCGTGCTGCTGATGGCGACCGCGCTCACCCGCCTCGACGGCGTTGTGCCCGAAGGGGCGCTGCGCCTGATCGTCGGCAACCTCTATGCGATCGGGTTCATCTTCGTCATCGTGGGCCGATCCGAACTGTTCACGGAGCACACCACGCGTGCCGTGTTTCCGATCCTGGCCGGAAAGGCCGGCCTGGGCCAACTCGCGCGGCTGTGGGGGATCATCTGGCTTTCCAATCTCGTCGGGGCCACCCTCTTCGCCTCCTTCGCCGCCGCACTCGGGCCAACGCTCGGGTTCGCGGAAGTCCATGCCTTCGACACGCTCGCGGTCGAGCTGGTCGAGCCCTCGTGGTACCTCATTCTCGGGAGCGCCGTTCTCGCGGGGTGGCTCATGGGGCTGCTGTCCTGGCTCGTCGCCGCGGCACGCGACACCATGGGTCAGCTCGCCATCGTCTGGCTCGTGACCTCGGCGATCGGCATGCTCGGACTGCACCACTGCATCGTGGGGACGGCGGAGGTCATGACGGCGGTCTTTGCGGGCGACACCGTCACCCTGCCAGACTTCGGTCATTTTCTCCTCTGGTCGACCCTCGGCAACGTGTTCGGCGGCACCGTGTTCGTCGCGCTGATAAAATTCGGACACGTCTCCGCGCCCGGCCCAGAAACCGACGGCGAAGGAAAATCCTGACGGAATCCTACCGGAATCCTGACCGAAAGAAGGGACCACGATGCTGTTTCCCGAACTCGCGGAACTCACTGATATCGCGCTTCTTCTCCTCCGACTGCTCATCGGCCTCCTGTTCGCGAAGAGCGGCTGGAGTCACCTTCAGAAGCCCGAGGAGCGGGGCGAATCGATCGGCTTCTCGCCCGGGTTCACGCGAGTGCTCGGATTCGCCGAGTTCGCGGCGGGTATCGGAATCGCCGTCGGCCTGCTCCCGCAGATCTCGGCGTTCGTGATCATGGGCGTGATGTTCGGCGCGATCTACAAGAAGCTGTTCGCCTGGAAGACCGGCTTCTGGGGCGAGGACAACGGCGGATGGTTCTACGACGTGCTCTACCTCGTCTGTGCCTTCGTCATCGCCACGACGGGCGGCGGATCCCTCGTCATCTGGCCTTGACGCGTCGCTCCAAACTTGACTCGGGCGGTTTCGCGGTGATCTTGAGGGTAGGCGCTTGTCCCGCCACCAACCGCGGCCGGCTACGGGCCGGCCTTGCAGTCCAACGGACCGGAGGAACACAATGAACACACGCAACGCCCTGCTGGGGCTGGCCTTACTCGCGATGCCCGCGACGGCCACGGCGCAGGAGATGCAGCAGGTATCCGACGAAATGCCGTCGGAGGCCGAGGTTCGCGCGCAGGTCGAAGCGGCCGATGCCGCGTTCCTGGCGGCGTTCAATTCGGGTGACGCCGCCGCCATGGCCGCGACCTACACCGAGGACGCGCACGCCCTGCCGCCGGGGGCCCCTGCCCTCGAAGGGCGAGAGCCGATCAAGGAGTACTTTGCGGCCGGTATTGCCGCGATGGGCGGGGCCCAGATGAGTTTCGAGACGTGGGAGACCCACGCGATGGGTGACGCAGTCGTGTCGATCGGCGGTTACACGATCACCACTGCAGACGGCGCGCATCTCGATCACGGCAAGTACATGGTGGTCTTTGCCCGGACCGACGACGGCCTGAAGATCAAGCGCGACATCTGGAACAGCAGCATGGCGCCGCCGGAAGCCGAGGCCGGCGACGCGATGATGGAAGAGCACGGCGAGATGGAGAAGAAGCACGGCGAGATGGAGAAGAAGCACGACGCGATGATGGAGAAGCACGACGAGATGAAGAAGCAGCACGAGGAGATGAAGGACGACCAGG
>JBPCJZ010000138.1:0-3439 GCA_051004775.1 Gemmatimonadota bacterium | reverse complement strand
TGCACCTCGTGAAGCGAGGCCGCCGCCCCCGCGCACGCGAGCGGATTGCCGAGAAAGGTCGACGTGTGGATCGCCTCGCCCTCGGACGCGGGCCAGGCGTCCATCGTGCTGGCCGAGCCGAGACAGGCCGAGATCGGCAGCGCGCCCGACATCGCCTTGCCGAGGCAGAGCAGGTCCGGCACGGCATCGTCGAACGTGGCGGCGAACCAGGCGCCCGTGCGGCCGCACCCGGTGTAGATCTCGTCGTGGATGACGAGGAGTCCGCGGCGGCGGCACAGGTCGCCTAGCCCGGACAGGAATCCGGCGGGCGGCACGACGATCCCGCCGCGCCCCTGGATCGGCTCGACGATCACGCACCCGACCTGCTCGCCGCCGGGGCCGTCGAGAGTGGCTTCGACCGCCGCGAGAGCGGACGCCGTGTGCGTGTCTGCCGCGTCCATCGCTCCCGTCGCTTCTGCCGCCGGGAACGGGGCCCGCAACACGTGCGGGTTGAGCTGATCGGCGAACGGGGCCCGGAAGTGCGCCCGATGTGTGAGGGCGAGTGCCCCGTAGGTCAGCCCGTGATAGGCCCCCGTGAACGCGAGAACGCCCGGCTTCCCGGTCGCCAGACGCGCCGTCTTGAGCGCGACCTCGACCGCCTCGCTGCCGGAGTTCGTGAGGACCGTGCGCGTGTCGCCGTCCACCCACGGGCTCCGCGCGGCGAGCGTCTCGAGCAGACGCACCTTCGCCACCGGAGGGTGCACGTCGCCCAGTCCGTGGAGCTGATGGGCGAGCTGCTTCCTGATCGCGGCGACCACGCGGCGGTTCCCGTGCCCCGCAGCCGCGACGCCGAACCCGGCCGTCAGGTCGACGTACCGGTTCCCGTCGGGGTCCCAGACGTTGCTGCCGCGGGCCTTCCTCCAGAAGATGGGAAACTCGCGCGACCGATACGTGATGTTGCGCGATTCCACGCCGGCCAGGCGCTCCGCGAGTGCGCGGGAGGCCGGGCCCGGAGGGGACGAGACGATGTGCGGCGGCAGGTCGCCGTGAGCCGGTTGCTTCATCGCGTGAGGCTAACCCGCCCGCGCCGGAAGCTCAACGAGACATGTACACCAGGAACGGAGAATCATGGAGCTCGACGGCAAGGTCGTAATGATATCGGGCGGCTCGAAGGGACTCGGGGCCGCGCTGGCCCGCCGCTTTGCGAAGGAAGGGGCGAAGGTATCGCTCTGCGCGCGGGGCGAGGACGACCTGCGTGAGATCGCGGACGAGCTCGTGGCGGAGATTGACGGCGCCGACGTGTTCGTGCGCTCCGCCGATGTCACTTCCGAGGAGGAGATCGCCTCGTGGATCGAGGACACGCGGGCGGAGTTCGGCCGCATCGACGCCTTCGTCAACAACGCATCGCTCCTGGGCCCGCGGGTCGGCATCGAGGAGTACCCGCTCGATGACTGGCGAAAGGTGATCGACGTGAACCTGACGGGAGCGTTCATCTGCGCTCGCGCGGTCGCCCCGGCCCTGCGCGAGACGAAGGGCTCGATCGTGCATGTCTCCTCGGGCGTCGGAGACCATGGCCGCCCGTACTGGGGGGCCTACTCCGCATCGAAGAACGGGGTCGAGGCGCTGTCGCAGATGATGGCCGGCGAACTCGAGGAGGCCGGCATCCGCTCCAACGCCGTCGATCCCGGCAAGATGCGCACGGAGATGCGGGCGGCAGCGTACCCGGACGAAGATCCGATGACCCTGCCGACGCCCGACGAGGTGACCGACGTCTTCCTGTATCTCGTGTCGGACGCCTCCAGCGCCGTAAGCGGCGAGCGGTTCCGCGCGCAGGAGTTCGAGCGTCCCTGAATCCGCGGACGTGCCGCGCCCCCCCCCGGCGGCGACCGCCGGCCGGGGGGCGTCCACGCGGCCCGTTCAGTGCGCTCCGCCGCCACCGCCTCCCAGCGCATCACTGGCTGGCCCGACGCCTTCGAGGAAGTCGGTGAACTCGATGTCGTCACAGTAGTTCGCCCAGGTGACCATGGCGCAGGCGATGTAGGTGGTCAGCCCGCCGTTCCGGGCGCAGCTGAACAGGTACGAGGTGGCGGGGAGCCACCGGCACCCGGCCGCCGCCGTGGCGTTCATGTCCGTTCCGGCGATCGTCTCGATTCCGCTGAATCCGGCGATTCCGGCCGATGTGTCGCTTCCGCCCGATCCGGCTGATCGATCCAATCCGCGCGACGGATCCGTCGATTCCGCGAGCTCCGGGTACTTCACTTCCAGGCTTCCGCGGAGACCCTCGAGCCGGCCGGTGAGCCGGGCCGCCTTCTCCGCGGTCAGGCCGAGCATTCGCGTATCGAGTTCGGCGTCTCCCGCCGACGCCGCCCGCACGATGTCCGCCTGCGAGTAGCCACGCGCGAGCGCCCGGTCGTACAGGTCGCGGAGGGTGGAGACCATCTCGACGTACTCCGATGTCGCCATGAACGGCGTGGCGCCGGCCCGCGCGCGGTCGGTCTGCGGAGCGTTCGAGGCGCTCGAGGGGTTCGAGGGGTCGGTCGTCGTTTCGCATCCCGTGAGCGCGAGGGTGAGCGGGGCGAGCATGAGCAACGGCAGGCAACGGCGAAGCATTTGATCCTCCTGGGAACGGGGTTTCGGGTCCGTTCTGGAGGGTGCCCTCGTGTATCAACCGACTATGATCCACCCGGTGACGTTTCGCCTACCAGTCGTACACCGTCCACGCGCCGCATTCCTCGGACCCACACACCAGGCGGACCCGGAACGGCGAGGATCCGGCGCGCGGCGCGGGGTGCTTCTCGACCAGCCGAAGCATGAGCGCCTGGCACTCGGGGCAGTGCGGTTCGCCGCCCGGGATGGGGGAGCGGCGGTCTTCGGCCTCGACGGCGTCGGCCTTCCACGGATCGAGGAGCGGGCCGGTTTCGTGGTTGCTCATGCGCGAACGATACTGCTATGCTGTCTGGCATGCAGGTGCAGATTCGCCGGATCAGTACATCGTCTGCCTTTCTCGTCGGGATGGCCCTCTATGGCCTGATCGGTTTCCTCGTGGGAATCGTTCTCGTCGTCGTCGCCGGTCTCGAGGTTCCGGCGGGCACCGAACCCAGCTTCGTCGAGGCACTCGGCATCTGGGCGATCGTCGTGGTCCCGCTCGTGTTCGGGCTCGGGGCCGGGCTGATCACCGCGATCTCGGCGGCTCTGTACAACACCGTGACCTCCGTCGTCGGCGGGCTGCGCGTCGAACTGCGCTCGGGCAGAGGCCCGCGAAAGAAGCCCGGCGATGCACAGAAGAGCTCCAGCGGGGAATCATGACCACGACCAGAACCGGGTCCTCGAAGGCGACCGCGCGGATGTTCGACCACGAGCAGGCGACGGCCACGCTGCCGCTCGTCCGGCGGATCGTGGCGGACCTGCAGGACGATAGCGACCGCCTGCAGGAGATCCTTCCAAAGCTCAAGCACGCGCG
>JBPCJZ010000137.1:0-3585 GCA_051004775.1 Gemmatimonadota bacterium | reverse complement strand
CCGGCGGCGAGGGCGACGAAGACCGCGGCGATCACGAGCGCCCCGGTGCCCGCGCCTCGATCGTACTGTACGAACTCCCAGGCGGCGTATCCGAGACAGAACAGGATCGCGGCCGAGATGAGAAAGCGGTGGAACCCGATGACGCCCACTGGTCCTCCTGGAATGCCGGATGCGAGTCGAGACGCCCAAGCTACGCGCACGCGTCGAACGTTGCCAAACCGTGCGGCTCGCCTGAGCTTGGACGCATGCTGAAACATCGTACGTATTCGGAAGTGGCGGACGGCGATACGTCCGGGATGATCGAGCAGGTCGTCGGCCAGGCCGAGAAGGTCGCCGAGCGTATGAAGGGCGTGCGTGCCTGCGTCGCCGTGATGAGCGGCAAGGGTGGAGTGGGCAAGAGCCTTACGACGGCGGGTCTCGCCGCAGCCTGCGCGGCGCGTGGCCGCCGCGTCGGCCTGTTGGACGCGGACCTGGTGGGGGCCAGCGCTGCCCGCATGTCGGGGGTGAACGCCGCGGGGCTCCTGGTCTTCGAAGACCGCATCGAGCCGGCCGTCTCCGCATCGGGCGTGAAGGTCATGTCGATGGAACTGCTGCTCGAAGAGGGGGCGCCGCTGGCGTGGCGCGAACCCGCTTCGGAGAGCTTCGTCTGGCGGAGCGCCCAGGAACGGACGGCCCTGCGCGAGTTTGTCAGCGACATAGATTGGGGCGTGCTCGATCTGCTGATCGTGGATCTGCCGCCCGGCACCCAGCGGCTCATCGACCTCGCCGAAATGCTGCCGCGTCTCGACGGCGTGATCGTGCTCACGATCCCGTCGGCCGCCTCCGAGGCCGCCGTCGATCGCTCGATGAAGCTCGCGCGCGATCGCGGCATCCCGATCCTCGGCGTGGTCGAGAACATGGCCGGTTACGCCTGCGAGACGTGCGGCGAAACGCGTCCGCTGTTTCCCGGGAACGCGGGCGAGCGTTTGGCGGAGCGGCACGCCGCCCCGCTTCTGTCCCGCGTGGCGTTCGATCCGGCGGCAGCGACGCTGGCCGAGGCCGGATCGCTGGCGGCGATGCTGAGCTCGACGGACGCCGGACGCGCGATCTCGCGAACGGCGGACGAGTTGCTCGATCTGCTCGAGGGCCTCGAAGGCCTGGATGAAATCGTATGAAATTCCTGTGCATCGAATGCGACGAGAAAATGATCTTCGAGCAGCGCCAGTTGCCCGGGGACGGCACGCTGGCGGCCGCGTTCCGCTGCCCGGGCTGCGATCGGCTCGTCGCCATGCTGACGAACCCCATGGAGACGCAGCTCGTCTCGTCTCTCGGGATCAAGATCGGCGGAACCGAGGTGCCCGAGCAGCCGCTGCAACTGGTCCGAAGCGGCGTCGTGGGCGGTCGCGAGGACGCCTTCGTGGATGTCGAGGACGAAACGAGCGCAGGCGTCGCCCGTGCCTCCGCGGCGTCCGCGGCGTCCGCGCCTTCGTCAGCCGCTGGTCCGGCGAACGACCGGGCGCCCACGGCGCCCAGGGCGGCTTCGGCCCCGGGCGTCGTGTGGAGCCTCGCGGCGGTCGAGCGCCTGGAGGGAGTTCCCCGCTTCGTGCGCGGAATGGTGAAGCGAATCTACGCCGACTATGCGAAGGAGAACGGCATCGCGGAGATCACCCCCGCCGTGATGGACAGGGCCCGCTCCGACCTGGGCCTCGAGGGCATGTGAGCGATCTGGAAGACGCTGGTAACGCGGCCCCCGGCGCGGATCCGCCCGGCGACCCGACGATCACCCGAAAAGTCGGGCGTCTCACGATCACGGTCGATCGCCTGCTGTGCGTGGGCTTCGGCGACTGCATCGAAGAGGCCCCGGAGGCGTTCGAGTTCGACGACGAGGGCATCGCGATCCTCACCAATCCAGCCGAAGTCGACCGCGAGCGCCTGCTCCACGCGTGCGAGATCTGCCCGGTCGACGCGATCACGATCGTGGACGAGGACGGCCGGCAGATCGTTCCCGAAGCTTGATTCCCCGGATGGGCGAGCGGCGCGTGCGGGCGGAGGGACTGAGGTTCGGGTATCGGGCCGACCGACCGGTGATCGAGGCGATCGACCTCGAGGCCTGGTCCGGCGACGTCGTCGGCCTCCTCGGCCGCAATGGTTCCGGAAAGACGACGCTGCTCCGCCTGCTCTCGGGCCTCCTGCGGCCGACGAGCGGGACGGTCGAGACGGCGAGCTTCCCCGGCGTGGTGTCGGACCGGACCCCGTTTCTCGAGCCACTCTCCGCCCGGGACAACCTGCTCGGAACGCTGGCCCTTCGCGGCGTGCCCGCGGACGAAGCCGCGCATGCGACGGAATTCTTCCTGCGGTGCTACGGCCTCGCCACCGACGCGGACCGGCCCGTGAGCGAGTTCTCGCTCGGGATGCGGCGCCGGCTGGCTCTCGCCGAAGGCTTCGCGTCGAACCAGGAGCTGGTCCTGCTCGACGAGCCTACCCTGGGTCTCGATCCGGCGGGACGCGAACGTCTCATCGCGATGCTGGGGGACCACTCGAACGAGGGTCTCACCGCGGTCCTGGCGACGAACGACGCGGCGTTCGCCGAGGCGGCCTGCGACCGTGTTCTACTCCTGCACGCGGGCCGGATCGCCGCGCAGGGTACGCCGTCGATTCTCGTGGCGGCTCTCGGCGCCCCGACCGTGCTCGAGGTGACGACTGCCTCCGTGCCGCCCGCCGGACCGCCGCCCGACGGGCTCGCCCTCGTCGCGCGGGGGGTGAATGACCTTTCGCTGTCCGGCGTCGACGCCTCACGCCGGCTGCCCGAGGTCTGGGCGTGGCTCGAGTCTGCTGGCTGTCCCGTGCGGGAAGTGAAGATCCGGGAGCCCGACCTCGGCGACGTGTTCCGTGCCCACACGGGCGAGGAACTGTCCGAGCCGCCGTCCGGGGGTCCCGATTGACGGGTACGATCTGGCGGCTGAGCTGGCGCCTGGCGCTGCGCCGCCGCCGGCTCCTCGCGTGGAACGTCCTCGTCCCGGTCCTGCTGCTCGTGCCCGTCGTCACCAGCGGCGCCGCGGCGATGCACCGGGCGGTCGTCGTCGCCGTGTTCGTCACCTTCTTCGGGGTTTACGGCAGTTGCATCCCGCTCCTCCGCGACGGGATGTCCGGCTGGACCGAGAAAGTGCTGCTCACCGGCTACGGCGGACGGCGCTGGCTGGTGGAGCGGCTCCTGGCCGGGGCCAGCATCGATTTCGTGGAGCTCCTGCCGGTCAACCTGCTGCTCCTCGTCCTTCTCGGCGCGCCGCTCGGCGACCGCCTGCTTCCGCTCCTCGCCGCGACGGCGCTGGCCCTGCTGTTCGCCAACCTGATCGGAACCCTGGTGGCCGCGGGCGTGCGTGCCCTCGGCGAGGCCGCCCTCGGGTGTGCCGTCCTGTCTTTGTTCGCGCTGCATTTCTCCGGGGTGTTCCGGACCCCGGCGTCCGGATCCGTCGGAGCCGTCCTCGAAGCGTGGAGTCCGCTGCGGCCCGTCCACGAGGTGTGGGTCGGGCTGCTCGGCGGCGTCCCGGCGCCGGCGGAAAGTTTTCTCCTTCCCGCACTCGCGACGGTGATATTCTCAGCGCTGCT
>JBPCJZ010000136.1:0-2808 GCA_051004775.1 Gemmatimonadota bacterium | reverse complement strand
GCTGGGTGCTGGACCTGGTGTTCAGCACGTCGAATTCGTCTCCCTTCTCCTACGCCTGGACGGCGGGAACGAGCATGGCCTCGCCCGCGGTCGCGGGCGTAGCTGCTCTCATCGTTTCGAAGAACGGCGGGCAAATGAGCCCTGCCCGTGTCGAGGCCGCGCTTCGGAAGGCGGTGAATTTCGATGACGGTGGTGCCGAGGGACAGAACGGCCGGACGGCGTTCTTCGGCCGCGGCCAGGTGAGCGCACTGGAGGCGCTGCGGTAGCGCAGCCCCCTCATCCCGTAGTGTGATCGGCGGCGGGCTCAGGCCCGCCGCCGGTTTTTTTGTCTCCAGAGCGGTCGGATCCTGCGTCTCATATCGGTGTTACAGGCAGGGATGATTACGCCGAACGTCAGCCACTGGCCGCCACGGGTGAAGATGCGGGGGAGGCGATGGGGGCTGGCCGCTGCCGCCGCGTCGTTCGTCTTCGCGGCTCCGCTCGGAGCCCAGAGCCTCCACGGCGCCCCCGGCACGATCGAGCGGCAGAACGCCGCCGCCGAAGCCCACGACTTCACCTTCCTCGTCACGCCCGCCCAGGTCTACAAGTTCGTCGATGCGGGCTATCTGATCTCCGTGCCGGGCAACGCGGACTACCGGGTGAAACGCATCGGTTTTCCCTACGCGCGGCCCGAGGTGGAGATGTTCGTCCGCCGACTCGGCAAGCAGTATCGGGCCGCCTGCGGTGAGCGACTCGTCGTGACCAGCCTCACGCGCCCGACGACCCGCCAGCCGCGCAACGCCTCATCACGGTCCGTGCATCCGACCGGCATGGCCGTTGATCTGCGTCGCAGCGGCAAAGACTCCTGCCGGCAGTGGCTGGAGAGCGTCCTCCTGCTTCTGGAAGGCCAGGGCGTCATCGAGGCGGTGCGCGAGAAGCGGCCGCCCCACTACCACGTCGCGGTGTTTCCGAAACCATACCGGGCGTACGTCGATTCGCTGGTCGCCTTCGGCGGCGACGGAGGGGGCGGCGACGGCCTCACGCCGGGCCGCGTCGCGCGCTACAAGGTCCGCCGCGGCGACACGCTCTGGAGGATCGCCCGGCTCCACGATACGACGATCCAGCGGATCCGGGCCGAAAATCACCTGCGCGACAGCCGCATCTACCCGGGCCAGGTGCTGGCGCTCCCCGAGAGCCGGGCATCCTACTGACGGAAGTACGCCCGACCGGGAACCGGAGTTGGCGCCCGGTTGAGCGTCGGGCCTAGGTTGCACCCGATGAATGCGACCCGCGATACGACTACGACCCGCGATCCGCTCGAAGTCCTGCGCGAAGTCTTCGGCTACGACAGCTTTCGCCCCGGACAGCGCCGGATCATCGACGCCGTCCTGCGCGGCGACGACTGCATCGGTGTGATGCCGACCGGCGCCGGAAAATCGCTCACGTATCAACTGCCCGCCCGCATCCTATCGGGCACCGTGGTCGTGCTGTCCCCCCTGATCAGTCTCATGAAGGACCAGGTGGATGCCCTGCGCGAGCTCGGTTTCCGCGCAGCCGCCATCAACTCCAGCCTGCCGGCCGGCGAGCGACGCGCCCACCTGGAGGCCCTCGAGCGCGGCGAACTGGAGCTGGTCTACCTGGCTCCCGAGGCGCTTGGCCCCTCGATGCGCCGCCGCCTCGCCGCGGCGCCGATCTCCCTGCTGGTCGTCGACGAAGCCCACTGCATTTCCCAGTGGGGTCACGATTTCCGCCCGTCGTACCGTCGCCTCCGCGGCCTGAAGGACGAGATCGGCGACCTTCCCGTCCTCGCGCTCACCGCGACGGCGACACGGCCGGTGGCCCGCGACATCGTCCGCCAGCTCGGCATGCGGAAACCCGACGGCTTCAAGGGCTCGTTCTTCCGCTCGAATCTCAAGCTGTACTGCCGCAAGAAGGGCACGGGCAACACGCGGAAGGAGATCCTCGGCCTGGTCCGGCGCCACGAGGGCGAGAGCGGCATCGTCTACTGCCTCTCGCGGAAGTCCGTGGAACAGACGACGGAATTCCTGTCGCGGCGAGGCATCGGCGCGGTGTCCTACCACGCGGGGCTCGACGACGAGGCCCGCGCCGCGGCGCAGGACGCCTTCGCGCGCGACGAGGTCGATGTCGTGGTCGCGACCGTGGCGTTCGGGATGGGCATCGACAAATCGAACGTGCGATTCGTCATCCACCGCGACATGCCGCCCGACATCGAGTCGTGGTACCAGGAGGTCGGCCGGGCGGGGCGCGACGGTCTGCCCTCCGAGTGCGTGCTGTTCTATTCCTGGGCCGACGTGAAGGTGCGGGAGCGGTTCCTGTCCGAGATCGAGGACCCGGAGCAGCGCGAGCTGAGACGCCAGGCGACCATCGAGCTGTTCCGCCTCGCCGACCGGGGAGTCTGCCGCCATCGCGGCCTCCTCGCCCACTTCGACGAGGAGCTGGACGCCTGCGGCGACGCGTGCGACGTGTGTCGCGGCACAGGCATCGAGGAACTCCTTCCCGCCGGGGTCGCGGGGCGGTCTGGACCCGACGCGCAGCGTGGAGGCCGGCCCGCGGGGGTGGGCGGTGTTCGCGTCGCGACGGCCGACACGGGCGCACGCGAGCGGGATCCGTCGCATCCGCTGTTCCAGCGACTCCGCACCCTCCGCAAACAATTGGCCGACCGGCAGGACGTGCCGGCCTATGTCGTGTTCAGCGACAGGACGCTGTGGGACATGGTGGACCAGCGCCCCACGTCCCTCGGCCGGATGCTTGACGTGCACGGCGTCGGGGAAGCCAAGCTGGAGCGCTACGGCGAAGCGTTCCTGGAGG
>JBPCJZ010000135.1:0-4608 GCA_051004775.1 Gemmatimonadota bacterium | reverse complement strand
GCCGAGTCCGGCGCGCCCGACGTCGTCATCAACAACGCGGGCCAGATGTTCATGGGCATCACGGAGGCGTTCACCTCGGATGAGCTCGCCCGCCAGCTCGACATCAACGTCGTCGGTCCGCACCGGGTGCTCCGCGCATTCCTCCCGTCGATGCGGGGGGCGGGCCGCGGACTCGTCATCAACGTCAGTTCCATAGCCGGGCGCATGGCCGTCCCTTTCTTCTCCGTTTATCACGCGAGCAAGTGGGCGCTGGAGGGCTACTCTCTCGGGCTGCGGGCCGAACTGGCTTCGTCTGGCGTCGACGTGGTTTCCGTGGAGCCGGGTCCCTTCACCACCGAACTCTTCGGGCAGGGTCCGAAACCGGCGGACGAGGACGGACGGGCCGCGACGTACCCGGAGGCGGCACCGAAGGCCTGGAGCGATATGGATGACGCGTTCGAGGGTCTCTTTGCGAGTCCCGATGTGCCGACGGAGCCGATCCTGGTCGTCGACCGCATGATCGAACTCATCGACATGGAGCCCGGGACCCGGCCATTCCGTTCGGTAGTTGGGGAGGACTTCGGCGTTCGGGCCCGGAACGAGTTCATCGAGCCGCATGACGCCGGCGTGCTGGAAGCGATGGGCCTCAAGGAGTTCGCGACGCTGCGGACTTGAGCGCGGGCGCGAGTGCGAGCCGAGCGCCCGCGCGAGTTGTCGCGAAAGCGTTAGCGCGCGTGCTTGTACATGAGGCGGACGAGCTCGTCGTACATCTCCTCCGCCTCGTCGCCTCCCGCGCGGATCGCGGCCGCGCCGCAGTGCTTCAAGTGATTGCGGAAGAGCTCGCGGCCGACGCTTCGCAGGGCCTCGTGTACTGACGAGATCTGGGTGAGGATGTCGGCGCAGTACCGCTCCTCCTCGACCATGCGCTGGAGGCCGCGCGTCTGGCCCTCGATCCGCCGGAGCCGCTTGAGGTTGCGCTCCTTGAGTTCGGGGTCGACCCCGAGGGCTTTGCGGCCGTCGCCGTCGCCGTCGCTGCCGTCGCTGCCGTCGCCGCTGCGAAGGCCGCCGGCGTCGCAGCCGCAGCCGACACGGGGTTCGGTTTCGTCGATCACGGGTGTGTTCGGTGCTTTTTCGCTCATGCCTTCATTTTCCCATTTTCCCATTTTCCCAAATCCTTCCCATGGTCGCGACGGGTTGGTGACACGTCCGCCACCGCCTCGCGCTCGCACGCCGCGCCTCGCCGCCTCAGATCCGCGCCGCGCGTAGCCGCAGCGAGTTGCTCACGACGCTCACCGAGCTGAACGCCATCGCGGCGCTCGCGAGGATCGGGCTCAATAGCAGCCCGAACGCCGGATACAGCGCGCCGGCCGCGATCGGAATCCCGATCGCGTTGTAGATGAACGCCCAGAACAGGTTCTGCTTCATCGTCCGCATCGTGCGACGGGAAAGCGCGATTGCCTGCACGACGCCGGGTAGCTCGCCTCGCATCAACGTGATGTCGCTCGCCTCGATCGCGATGTCCGTCCCGGTGCCGATCGCGATACCGACGTCCGCCTGGGCCAGCGCGGGCGCGTCGTTGATGCCGTCTCCCACCATGGCGACGACCGCCCCGTCTTCCTGCAGACGCTTGATCTCCGCCACCTTTTGCTCGGGGAGCACCTCCGCGACCACGCGGTCGATGCCGGCTTCCCGCGCCACCGCCTCGGCGGTGCGCCGATTGTCGCCCGTCAGCATGACCACCGTCAGGCCCATCTCGTGCATCCGCTCGATCGCCTGTCGCGACGACTCCTTCAGCGGATCGGCGACCGCGATCACGCCCGCCAGCGCGCCGTCAATCGCGGCGAACATCGCCGTCCGGCCTTCGGCGGCCAGTTCCTCGACGGCCGCGGCAAGGGAACCAGTGTCGACCCCCTCGTCGGACATCAGGCGCGCGTTGCCGACCGCCACCGCCCGTCCTTCGACCGTCCCGGTCGCCCCTCGGCCTGTCGGGGCGTCGAACCCGGAGGCGTCGACCAGGTCGAGATCCCGCTCCTCGGCCGAGCGCACGATCGCCTCGGCCAGCGGGTGCTCGGAGGAGCGCTCGAGCGACGCGACGAGCCGCAGGAGCTCCGGTTCGTCGACCGAAGAGTCCGGGGCGAGGCGGATGTCGGTGACGGACGGTCGGCCCTCGGTCACGGTACCTGTCTTGTCGAGCACGACGGTGTCCACGTCACGCGCCCGTTGCAGCGCCTCGCCGCCCTTGATCAGCACGCCGAGCTCGGCGCCCTTGCCCGTCGAGACCATCACGGCCGTCGGCACGGCGAGCCCCATCGCGCAGGGGCACGCGATGATCAGTACGGACACCGCCGCGGCGAAGGCCGGGATCAGCGGCGCCGTCGGCTGTACGACGAACCACACGACGAAGGTGACGATCGCGAGCGAGATCACGACCGGAACGAAGACGCCGGTGACACGGTCTACGAGCCGCTGGATGGGCGCGCGCGACCCCTGGGCGTCCCGCATGAGCCGGACGATCTGGCTCAGCACGCTGTCCGCGCCCAGATTCGTCGCGCGATACCGGAAGGCGCCGGTGCGGTTGATCGTGCCGCCGATCACGGCGTCGCCCTCGGCCTTCTCGACGGGCATCGACTCCCCCGTCAGCATCGACTCGTCGACCGCGGACGCGCCGGAAACGACCTCGCCGTCGACCGGGATCCGTTCGCCCGGGCGCACGAGCACGATGTCACCGCCGGCCACCTCGCCGACGGGGACTTCAGTCTCGGTCCCGTCGCGCAGGACCCGCGCGCCGTCGGGCTGCAGATCGACCAGCGCTCGGAGCGCCTGAGACGTCTGCTGTTTCGCGCGGGCCTCGAACATGTTGCCGACGAGGATCAGCCCAATGATGAACAGGACCGCCTCGTAGTAGACTTCCGGATTGACTCCCCGGCTCAGGAAGAAGCCCGGAAAGAAGGTAGCCACGAGCGAGAACAGGAAGGCGGCCCCCGTCCCGACCGCGACGAGGGTGTTCATGTCCGCGGCGTGGTGCTGGAAGGAGGCCCACGCGCCGGTATAGAAATGCCGCCCGGCCCAGGCCATGATGACGACCGTCAGGGCGAGCAGCGAATACACGAGAATTCGCGTGTCGACCTGGTAGAGCCACGGCATCACACCCTGTAGCCAGGGGTCGATCACCCGGTGGGTGAACCGCAGGAACGGGTCGGCCACCTCGGTGGCATGACCTCCGGCTTCGCCCGCCGCGCCGCGCGCCGCGTTCATCCCCATGCCGAGGCGCCCCATGACCGGCATCGAGATCAGCATCCCGATCGCCGCCGCCACCAGGCTGACGATCGCCTTGAACCGCAGGTCTTTGAACTCCTCCGATCGGGCCCGGTCCTGCGCCTCCTGCTCGGCGAACGCCGACCGCTCGCCGCTCGGAAGTTCGGCGCCATACCCCGTGCCGCGTATCACTTCGACGAGCCGGTCCGGGGATGTCTCCTGTTCGTCGAACGCGATCACGGCGTCCCCGGTCATCAGGTTGACGGAGGCGGACCGCACGCCTGGCTGCTTCTCGAGCGTGCTCTGGACACGCGAAGAACACGCCGCGCAGGTCATGCCCGACACGGGTACCGTGATCTTCTCGTCCAGGCTCGCTTCCTCAGCGCTCTCGCCATCCGCCGCCCGGGCGGAGCCCTCCGGTTGGACCGGAGGCGCAACTACGTCGTTCATCTCAGTCCTCCACGGTGAGCTTGCCGTGAAGCATGCTCATTCCACACGTGAAGTCGTATGTACCGGCCTTCTCGGGGGTGAATTCCACCGAAGTTTTCTCGAAGGCGGGCAGGAATTTCCGGATGCCGAAGTCGGGAAGCACGATCTCTTCCGAACAGCTCGAAATCTCGCGACGGTCGAACACGAGTCTGACGGGGCGGCCTTTCTTTACCCGGACGCCCGAGGGGTCGTAGCCGCCGGCCACGGTGATCGCGACTTCCTGCACCCCGCCCGCGCCGACGGTCGCTTCCGCCGCGGGACTCCCGGCCAGAAAGAAGTACCAGTTCACCCACGCGACCGCCGCGAGGCCGCCGAAGACGACGAGCCACTCAGTTCCGTTCATCGTCCTCGGCCTCCACGGTGGCATATGCTTCGTAGCCTTTCGCCTGGACGGCTACTTCCAGCTCCTCCGGGGTCACGGCGTCAGAATCGTACGCGACCCTTGCCGAGCCGATCTCCACATCCTGGACTTCGACGCCGTCCATCTCTTCGAGCGCCGTCGTCACGGCCGCCACGCAGTGGCCGCACGACATGCCCTCGATCGCCAGCGTTGCTTCCCGTCGGTTCATGGTCTGGACTCCTGGATGATGTCGGTAGATACCCCATGCGGGTATGTATTGTATCATACCCCTACCCCCTATGTCAACGCCTGTTCCCCGCCGTGATCATGGGTTCGGGTGCGCGGGGCACATCCCCCCACCCGCCTCCGCCAGCCCGAAAGATCAAGTCCGGAAAGTTGTGTAACTCGCCCTTCGCCAGTTGAGGGCGCGTCGCATCAGGCGGCGCGCTCCAGGTCCTCGGCCTCTCGTTTCTGCTTCCAGTCCCAGTAGGTGTCCATCCCGAGCCAGCGTCGGCCGGTGGTCCAGATCTCGTGCTGCTCGGCCA
>JBPCJZ010000134.1:0-6565 GCA_051004775.1 Gemmatimonadota bacterium | reverse complement strand
CCGCGGGTCGGCCTCGCCGCCGGCGCGACGGACGCCGGCGAGGCGAGCTGGAATCTTCAGCTCGTCTCCAACACGCCTTCCCCTGAGCCGTTCGCGGGCGTGACGAATTCCGATCTCGCCTTCCTCGGCGACTACGCCATCCAGGGCAACTACAACGGGTTCCAGGTGTGGAACATCACCGACCCGGCGGCGCCCAGCCTGCGGACGGGCTATTTCTGCCCGGCCTCCCAGAGCGACGTGTCCGTGTACCGGAACCTGCTGTTCGTATCGGGCGAGGGGCTGAGCGGCCGTATCGACTGCGGCGGTGAGGGCGTCGCGGACACGGTCAGCGCCGACCGGCTGCGGGGTCTGCGTATCTTCGACATCAGCGATATCGAGAACCCGGTCAACGTCGGCAACGTGCAGACGTGCCGCGGGTCCCACACGCACACCGTGCTGGTCGATCCGAAGGACAGCCAGAACGTCTACGTCTACATTTCCGGCTCCTCGGGCGTGCGGTCGCCGAGCGAGCTCGAAGGATGCTCCGGCGCCATGCCGGACGAGGATCCGAACACGGCGCTGTTCCGGATCGAGGTCATCCGCGTCCCCCTGAAGAATCCGGCGGCCGCCGCGATCGTGTCGTCGCCGCGCATCTTCGAGGACCTCGAGCCCGCCCCGAGCCACGGCGAGACGGAGGTCGACAGGAAGGCCAACGAGGCCAAAGCGCAGGCGCGCGCGGCCGGCGCGTTCATCGTCGAGATCCAGGGCAACGATCAGCCCCTCCCGTCGGGGTTCGTCAACCCGATGCTGGATAGCGTGGTCTCCGCGCGCGACGGCACCGGAACGCCGACGGCGGCCGACAGCGCCGCGCTGCGCGAGGCCCTGCCCGGCATCATCGCCCGCCTGATCGGTGGAGGACCCACCGGGCCGACCGGTCCCACCCAGTGCCACGACATCACGGTCTATCCCGCCATCGGCCTGGCAGGCGGGGCGTGCGGCGGCTACGGCCTGCTGCTCGACATCTCCGACCCGGTGAATCCGCGTCGTCTCGCTGCCGTCGCCGACTCCAATTTCTCCTACTGGCACTCCGCGACGTTCAACAACGACGGCAGCAAGATTCTGTTCTCCGACGAATGGGGCGGCGGCGGCCAGCCGAAGTGCCGGTCGACGGACCCGAAGGAATGGGGCGCGGATGCGATCTTCACGATCGACGGCGAGGACCTGACGTTCCACAGTTATTACAAGCTGCCCGCGGCCCAGACTCCGCAGGAGAACTGCGTCGCCCACAACGGCTCGCTCATCCCGATTCCCGGGCGTGACGTCATGGTTCAGGCCTGGTACCAGGGCGGCATCTCGGTCTTCGACTGGACGGATCCGGACAACCCCGTGGAGATCGCTTACTACGACCGCGGGCCCGTGAACGCCGATCAGATGGCGAGTGGCGGGTCGTGGTCCGTCTACTGGTACAACGGAGACATCGTGAGCTCCGAGATTTCCCGCGGCCTCGACATCTACCAGCTGACCCCCAGCGCCTGGATCAGCCAGAACGAGATCGACGCGGCGAACTCGGTTCACCTCGACTACCTGAACGTCCAGGGACAGCCTCAGTTCGAATGGCCGGCCACCTTCACGCTCGCCGGCGCGTACCTCGACCAGATCGAGCGCTCGAAGGCGATGACCGCCTCGCGCATCATGGATGTGCGGAAAGCGCTGGCCGAGGCGGAGAAGAAGTCCGGGTCGGCGCGCAGCCAGGCGCTCACGGCGCTCGCCGCCGAGATCCGGCAGCAGGACGGACCGGCGAAGGCCAGGATGCAGGCCACGATGCTGGCCGATGCGGTGTCGAGGTTGGCGGCCGCCCGCGGCTGACGTGCGGTTCGGGTTGGGCCTGTTCGCGCTCGCGCTGCTCCCTACCGGAGGCTGCGAGCGGCCCGGTCACGAGGAGGCGGACGCGGGGGACATCTCCGTCCGCCTCGTTCGTTTCCTGCGTAGCGAGAGCGGTCGGCGTATCGAGGATGCCTATCCTTCCGATAGGGTGAACGCGGGCCCCTTGAGTACCCGGAGACGATCCTCTATATACTCACTCCGTCGTCCCCGTTTCGGGTCGACCGGGACGCCCGCCTCGCCGGCACGTCGCGTCTGAGCCAGCAGGCCAACAGGCCCAGCCGTCCGGTAGGCGAGGCGACCCGGACCGATCGAGGACCGATGTTACGAGTACCCACCTTCGTCGCCCCCAGCCGTATCGCCGGCATGGGACTCTTCGCGGGTACGTACCTCCCGGCCGGGACGATCATCTGGGAGTTCACGGAGGGCGTCGACTGGCGGATGCCACGGGAGGACATGGAGCGTTTTCCCGAGCCGTATCGAACGCGGCTCCGCCACTATGTCTATCTCGACGAGACGGGTGTGTTCGTGTTGTGTGGTGACAATGCCAGGTTCATGAACCACGCCGATGAGCCCAACTGCGAGGATCCCGATGGAGAGCACACGATCACTCTGCGGGAGATCCGGGCGGGCGACGAGCTGACCTGCGACTATCGACAGATCGACGTCGAGTCGCGCGCGAACGGACTCGGCTTTCACGATGGTGACTGACTCCCGATACGGCGATCGACGAGCAGCCCGGGTAGACTGACGGTCCTCCGGTTGCCCGCCCACGGTCCCCAACTCTAGTCTAACAGGCGGTTTCCGGATCTTCGGCGGACCCTGTCCCATCGGGAGCGACGCCCTTGCAGCGGAACGATCGACCCACGGTCGCCGTGACGGTGAACGGTAAGCGATACGAGCGGGAAGTCGAGCCTCGCCATCTGCTCAGCGACTTCCTGCGCCACGAGCTTCGGCTCACCGGCACGCACGTCGGGTGCGAGCACGGGGTGTGCGGGGCATGCACCGTTCTGATCGACGGAGAGTCGGTACGCTCGTGCATTCTGTTCGCCGTGCAGGCCGACGGATGCTCGATCACAACGGTGGAGGGTCTCGCAGCCGAGTCCGGCGAACTGCACCCGATACAGCAGGCTTTCCACGAAGCGCACGGACTGCAATGCGGATTCTGCACGCCCGGCATCCTGACGACACTGGTGCCCTTCCTGCGCGACAATCCGGACCCCGACGAGGACGAGATACGGGAGGCGGTCTCCGGTAACCTCTGCCGCTGCACCGGCTATCAGAATATCGTCGCCGCCGTGAAGCTCGCCGCGGAGCGGCTGCGCGCATGACGGACGCCAGTCCCCTGCTCGGCACGGATCCGCGCCGCAACGAGGACGAAAAGCTGCTGACGGGCACCGCCCTGTTCGTCGACGATGTGCAGCTCGACGGCATGCTCCACGTCGCGTTCGTCCGCAGCGACTACGCGCACGGGAGGCTCATCGGCGTGGACCTCGAGGCGGCCCGCGCGCACCCCGGTGTCGTCGCCGCGTGGGCCGCCGCGGATCTCGGGGACTACTGGGCTCCCGGACCCCTGCTCGTCTCGCCGCCGCCGATCGAGCGTCTGACGTTCCGATCCGCGACGCAGGTGCCGCTTGCCCGCGACAAGGTGCGGCACGTCGGAGAGGCGATCGCGCTCGTCGTGGCCCGCTCGCGGTACGAGGCCGAGGACGCCGCGGCGCTGGTCGAGGTGGAGATCCAGCCGCTCGCGCCCGTCGCCCGGACGGAGGACGCGCTCGCGGACGGCGCGGGGCGCATCCACGAACAGTTCGATTCCAACCTGGCGGCCCATGCGGTGCAGTCCAAGGGTGACTACGAGGAGGCCGCGGCGGGCGCCGCGATGCGGATCCGGCGCCGCTTCCGCATCGATCGCGGCGCATCGGCACCGCTCGAGAATCGCGGCATCGTCGCGAACTGGGACGCGCGCGCGGGCGAACTCACGGTATGGGACACCACGCAGGCGCCGATCCCGATCCGCAACGGGCTGGCGGCGATGCTGGGCCTCGCGGAGACCCAGGTTCGTGTGATCGCGCCGTTCATCGGCGGCGGCTTCGGCCCGAAGATCATGATGTTCTACCCGGAAGAGGTGCTCCTCCCGTGGGCCTCGATGCGGCTCGGCCGGCCCGTCAAATGGATCGAAGACCGCCAGGAGAGCTTCTACGCGACCACCCAGGAGCGCGAGCAGATCCACGACGCGGAGATCGCGCTCGACGGCGAGGGCAGGATCATCGGCGTGCGCGACGACTTCCTGTGCGATTCGGGCGCCTACAACCCGTACGGGCTCACGGTTCCGATCAACAGCCAGTGCACGCTGGTCGGCCAGTACCGCGTCCCGAACTACGAGAGCGAGTTCCGCCTCGTCTACACCAACAAGCCCACCGTCACCCCCGTGCGGGGCGCCGGCCGTCAGCACGGCGTCTTCGTGATGGAGCGACTGCTCGACCTCGCGGCGGCGGAGCTCGCCATCGACCCGACGGAGATCCGGCGGCGGAACTTCCTGCACCCGGAGGACTTCCCGCACGACCACGAGATCCTCTACCAGGACTTCGCCCCGCTCGTCTACGATAGCGGCGACTACGAACCGGCCCTCGACCGGGCGCTCGCGACGATCGGCTACGAGGAGTTCAAGGCGGAGGAACAACCCGCGTTGCGGGCCGCGGGACGCCACGTCGGGATCGCGGTCGTGTGCTACGTCGAGGGCACCGGGATCGGGCCGTACGAGGGGGCGCGGGTCTGTGTGCAGAAGAATGGGCGGGTGAGCCTCGTGACCGGCGTGGGGACCCAGGGACAGGGACACTTCACGTCATTCGCCCAGCTCGTCGCGGGACCGCTCGGCGTGAACACGGCCGATGTCGACGTGATCACGGGAGACACCGCGCGGTTCGGCTGGGGCACGGGGACATTCGCGAGCCGCGGGGCCGTCGTCGCCGGCAACGCCTGCCACGCCGCGGCCATCGCCGTGCGCGGAAAAGTGCTGGCTCTGGCCGCGGAGGCGCTAAGCGTCGAGGCGGCCGATCTCGACCTGGGGGACGGCGCGGCGTACGTCCGCTCCGAACCGGAGCGCCGGCTGTCACTCGGGGAACTCGCGGCACGGGCCAATCCGCTGCGCGGCGCGGTTAAGCCAGGGACGGAACCCGGTCTCGAGGCGACGGCGTACTTCGGACCCGAGCGCGGCTGCACCGCCAGCGGCGTCCACGCGATGATCCTCGAAGTGGATCGGGAGACGGCGATGCTGGATGTCCGTCGGTACGTCGTCGTGCACGATTGCGGCACGGTGATCAATCCGATGATCGTCGAGGGCCAGATTCACGGCGGCGTCGCGCATGGGATCGGCAACTCGTTCTACGAACAGCTCGTGTTCGACGACAACGCCCAACTCCTGAACGCCTCGTTCATGGACTATCTGTTGCCCACTGCGACGGACGTGCCGCACATCGACACCGAGCATCTGTGCACTCCGTCTCCGCTGAATCCGCTCGGCGTGAAGGGCGTCGGCGAGGCCGGGGCGATTCCCGTCGCCGCGCTGTTCGCTCGCGCGATCGAAGACGCCCTCGGACCGGACGGCCCCGAGATCCTCGAAATGCCGCTGAGCCCCAACCGCCTGTTCGAACTCCTGCGTGAGAGGCCCTGATCCGTGCTCATCGAATCTGAATACCTGTTCTCCGCCGACCGCGATACGGTGTACGAAGCTCTCAAGGACCCGAAGATCCTGGCGCAGGCGCTGCCGGGAACGGAGCGGCTCGACCTGGTCGGCGAGAACCGCTACGAAGGTGAGATGGTGGTCAGCGTCGGGCCCGTCACGGCGGCCCGCTTCGACATCACCGTCGAGCTGAACGACCTCGTCCCGCCCGAGAGCTTCACGATGCTCGTCGGCGGCAAGGGAAAGGCCGGGTTCGTCGACGGGCGGGCCGACGTCCGGCTCGAGGATCGCGGCGAGCAGTGCCTGATGATCTACCGCGCCGACCTCGGCGTCGGGGGCCGGGTGGCCGCGGTCGGCCAACGCTTGCTCGATTCCGTCGGCAAGTCGATGAGCCAGCGGGGCCTGAAGGCCGTCGACCGGATGATCGGAATGATCGGGTGATCGAATGAAGCCGGCACCGTTCGAGTACGTCCGACCCGCGTCGGTGGCGGAGGCGATCGAGGCGATCGCCTCGGGAGGGTACGCGGCCAGGGCGCTGGCGGGGGGCCAGAGCCTGATCCCGGCCATGAACTTCCGGCTCGCCCAGCCGTCGGTGCTCGTCGATCTCGGTCCGCTGGAGGACCTCCGCGGCATCCGGCTCGACGGCGATCGGCTGCGGATCGGCGCCATGACCCGGCAGCGCGACGTAGAGCGGAGTGTCGTCGTCCGCGACCACGCCCCGCTCCTCGCCGAGGTCATGCCGTGGATCGCGCACCCGCAGATCCGCAACCGCGGGACCATCGGCGGCAGCCTGGCGCACGCGGACCCCGCGGCGGAACTCCCCGCCGTGATGCTCGTCCTCGGTGCGACGCTGACCGCGCAGGGCCCGTCGGGCGCCCGGCGCATTCCGGCAGCCGAGTTCTACACCGGGCTGTTCGAGACGGCGCTCGAGCCCGACGAAATCCTGACCGAGATCGACGTGCCGGTTCGCACATCGGCCACCCGGTGGGCGTTCGAGGAGGTGTCGCGGCGGCACGGCGACTTCGC
>JBPCJZ010000133.1:0-10864 GCA_051004775.1 Gemmatimonadota bacterium | reverse complement strand
CTGAATCCTTCGCTCGTGAGCGGCGATCCCATGCGGACGAAGATCAGCCCTCGGTCGTCCATTCCGAGCCCCGCGGGCCGCCCGTGGAAATCGGCCGGTCCGACCCGGAAGCGGGGACGCGGAATCCAATACCACTCCCGCGCGTGCGCAAGGCGTTCGTGGTGCAGTGCGAGGCGCTCGTCGCGTGAAATGGCCATCCCCTGCGCGCGCTCGTCCCAGAACTCACGCAGCCAGTCGCAGGCCGCCTCGCCCGGTCCCAGCGTCTTCCACGCATCGCGCTCGTCGGGGTTCGCGACGGCGAGGATGTCCCACCCGATCTGGGCCAGCGTGGACGCGTCGGCTGCCGCGCATGCCCGCCAGTAGAGAGCGGCCCCGGAGTGCCGGTCATTTCCGGATTCGAGCACGACGCGCGCCGCTTCGTAGGTCGCGAGGCCGCGCGCATCGCCATCGCGGTCGACCGCATCGAGGGCGGCCAGGGCCAGCTCTGTTTCGCCGGCTCTCCGCCACAGCCGGGCGGCCAGGACGCGATCGTCGTCCGAGCCGGGAAAGCCCGACTCCGAAGCGGTCTCGGCTAGAATCCGCGCGACCTTGCTGGAGTCGGGGTTTCCGCGGAAGGGCGACAGAGCCTCGACCACGGCCGCTGGACCCGTCGGGATCGGATCGACGCGATCCTGGGCCGAGAGCCGTGACGGAGAGGCAGGCACTACAGCGGCCACCGCGACGATCGTGACCAGCAGACGAGTTCGCATCCGGGTCATCGCTCCGCCACGAAGATATCCGTCACCGCCGGCAGGCTGTATGCCTTCGACTGCTCGTCCTGGATGCGGACCGCGAGCACGTACGCGCCGGGTTCGGTCTCACCGAGGTCAAGACGCAGGTGGTGCCGGCCGATGTCACCAGGCATCAGGGACGTGAACTGCAGCCGAAAGCCGAGGTCGTCGGGCTCGAGCCGCCAGATGCGGTCGGCCGCGTCGACCGGCGCGAGGCGCAACTCGACTTCGTATGGAGCGCCGGGGCGAACACCGTACACCTCGAAGTAGGTATGAATCGAGCCGTCGGGGTTCGTGACGTGGGCCGGAGTCACTTGCAGGTAAGTACGACCGTCGCGCGTCCAGCTTCCACCCTCGACCTGAGCGACGGCGATGTCGCTGACCCTGGGCAGCCCTCCGACGGCCGGGATGTTGATCGTGTCCTGGATCCACGCGCCGGTGCCGGGTCGGTTGAGGTCTTCCACCACGACGGTAAGGGGCAGCTCGCCCGGGTCCGCAGTCACAACACCGCGCAAGGCCAGGCCGGAGTCGTCGGACACGAGCGTCACGGGCACGGATCGGCTCGTGAGCGAGCCCATCGTGACACCGTCCTCGGCCAGGGTCGAATAGCGACCGGCAACGTCCAGTGTGGCGTCGGCGGAATCCGACGACGACGCCAGGTCGCCCGCCCGCACCGCCCCGACGATCCACACCTGCCACCGACCCGCAGATGGATTCAAGAAACGAAGTATCTCCACCTGCTGTCGGAGGGTGGATTCGATATCCGGGGCATCGGGGATTCGCTCGAGCACCGCGGCCGCAGTGGCCCGGGTCGAAAGCTGGATCCGGCGCACGAAGGCCCTCGCTTCCACAACGTCCAGGCTGGTCGAGAGTGCGTCTGGCTGATATCGGCCTTCCCAGATTCCCGGGATCGCCACGTACCCCGCGGCGAGCTTCGCCTCCCGGGACACCGACCCACGGTTGACGAGATCCCGCTTCACCTGCTCCGGGATGTCCGCGTTCATGACATACTTCTGGAAGAACTCGCTCCCCGGCTCCGCCTGGGGACTGAAGCTCTCCTGGATACGAAAGTCACCGTAGGGCCAATCTCCACCGGCCCGGTCGACCGTCGCCAGGTTGAAGATCAGGTATCCTCTCGAACGCCAGTAGACCCAGCAGCGGCCGAGAAGATTGCGCTGGCGAAACATGTCGTTCGCCAGCCCCGGAGCCACTTCCTCGGGGCAACTCTGGTCGTACTCCGGCTCACCCATGCGAACGAGCAGGAGGCCGCGATCATCGACCGCCAGACCCGCCGGTCGACCGAACGAATCGGCCATGCCATCCAGGCGCCGTGGCCGGGTCAGATGGAACCGGGTCCGCGCATCCCGTAGTCGCTGATGATGCAGCGCAGTTCGAGCATCCGATGAAATCCCCATGAGGAACGCGCGCTCGTCCCAGAAGGCGCGGATATCGTCGCAGTCCGGGCGCATCCCTTCCGAGGCGTTCCAGCGGTCGCGTTCGGCGGGCGTCGACACGGCGAGCAGATCCCAAACGATCTCCGCGCGTGTTGCCCGGTCCATACTCTCACACGCCGACCAGTAGAGCCGAAGGCCAGGCGCGGCGTGATGACCCGCCTCCAACAGGACCCGAGCCCCTTCGTACCGAGCCAGTGGCGCGGCATCGCTTCCTTCGGGCACGCGCTGGAGGCTGGCCAGCGCCAGGTCGGTCTGCCCGGCAAGCCGCCAGAGTCGGGCGGTCAGAACCTGATCGTGGTCGGAAGTGGGGAAGCTCGAGGTCCGGGCTGCGTCGTTTAGAACTTCGACGACGCGACTCGAGTCCGGGGGACCCGAGAACGGCGACAGCGCCTCGACCACGGCCGCTGGACCCGTCGGGATGGGATCGACGCGGTCCTGGGCGGCCAACGACGACGGCAAGACGAGCGATGCTGCGAGTACAACCAGCGAGCGTGGGTCACGGAACGGCATGCGCCCTCCCTCGCGGGGTCCGGGGGCGGCAGACCATCCGCGAATCTTCCATGGAACTGTCTGACGACGCGAATAACGTGGCGAAAAGTCGACCGAATCGCACGTTGGCACCGATGCACACCGGGCTTCCGCCGTCATCGCTCCGCCACGAAGATGTCCGTCACCGCCGGCAGGCTGTACGCCTTCGACTGCTCGTCCTGGATGCGGACCGCGAGCGTGTACTCGCCGGGCTCCGTGTCGCTGAGATCGAGGCGCAGATGGTGCCGCCCGATGTCACCCGGCATCTCGGTGGTGAACTGCAAGCGAAACCCGAGGTCATCCGGCTCGAGCCGCCAGATGCGATCGGCGACGTCGACGGGCGCGAGGCGCAACTCGACGTCATAGCGGGCACCGCCGCGCACTCCGTACACCTCAAAGTACGTGTGGATGCTTCCATCGCCATTGGTGACGTGCGCGGGCGAGACCTGCAGGAACGTCTCACCGTCGCGGGTCCAAGAACCGCCCTCGGCCTGCGCCACGGCAATGTCGCTTATCTGCGGCAGGCCGCCCACCGAAGGGACACGGATCGTGTCCTGGATCCAGGCGCCCGTTCCGGGACGATTCAAGTCTTCCGCCACGAAGGTCAGGGGAAGGATTCCGGGGGATGCCGTCAGCACGCCGCGCAGCGCGAGGCCCGCTTCGTCGGGCACGGCAGCGGCCGAAACGGATCGGTGCGTCAGGCGACCGATCGCGACGCTGTCGCCTGTAATGGTGGAATAGCGTCCCGAGATGTCCAGCGTGGCACCGGCGGAGTCGGACGACGGCGTCAGATCGCCCGCGCGTACCGAACCGAGCAGCCAAACCTGCCAGAGACCCGAGGACGGATTGAGGAAACGGAGCGCTTCCATCCGCTGGCGGAGGGTGGATTCGATGTCCGGAGCGTCGGGAATACGCTCCAGCGCCGCGGCGGCGTTCGCGCGCGTCGCGAGCTTGATGCGCCGGCCGACGGTCAGAGCCTCAGCACCGTCCAGGTCCTCCAAAAGCTCATCCGGACGATGCACGAGATCCCAGATCCCGGGTATGGCCTCGTATCCTGCTGCGAGCTTCTCCTCCCGCGATACCGAACCACGCCGCACCAGATCCTGCTTCAACCTGTCTGGAATATCCGCGTTCATGACGTACTTCTGAAAGAACTCACTCCCCGGCTCCGCCTGGTCACCGAGGTCCTCCTGGATTCGGTAGTCGCCGTAGGGCCATTCGACCCCGAAGCGATCGCGTGTCCCCAGGTAGTAGATCCGGTAGCCCGCGGGACGCCAGTAGACCCAGCACTGACCGAGAAGATTTCGCTCGAACTCGGCCTTCGGGCTTTCCTCGGGACAGGGTTGCTCGTAGTCGGGCTCGCCCATTCTGATCAGCAGAAGGCCACGATCATCGACGGCGAGCCCGGGGGAGCGGCCGAACGAATCCGCCATGCCCGCGAGGTGTCGCGGGGCGTTCAAGTAGTATCGCTCGCGAGCGTCGGCCAGGCGCCGAAAGTGCAGCTCTATGCGCTCGTCGGCGGAGATCGCCATCCGCTGGGCGCGCTCGTTCCAGAACTCGTGAACGTCGGTGCAGGTCGGAAGCTGCGTTCCGGAACTGGCCCACCGCTCGCGTTCCTCCGGCGTCGAGACCGGCAACAGATCCCAGACAATCTCCGCGCGAGTCGGTTCGTCCATCGCGTCGCAGGCCGACCAGTAGAGGCCGAGCGCCCGAGTGATGCGACTGTCGGCGGCTGTCTCCAGCAGGACGCGGGCCGCCTCATACCTTACCAGGTTCTCGGCTTCACCACCCTCGACGACGTTCTCGAGACTCTTCAAAGCCAGGACCGTCTGGCCCGCGCGGCGCCACAGACGTGCCACCAGGACGAGGTCATAGTCGGAGGCAGGAAAGCCAGAGTCGCGGGCAGCGTCGGTCACGATCCTCGCCACGCGGTTGGAGTCCGGGTTGGCGGAGAAAGGCGAGAGCGCTTCGACGACGGCCTCGGGGCCGGCCGGGATGGGATCGACGCGCTGCTGGGCGTCGGCGGGAACTGGATGCACAAGGAACACCGCTCCCAGGAGCGTGAGGCGCGGCAACCGCGTCGGGAACGTCGGCAGGCGCGGCATCATCGGGATCACTCCGCCACGAAGATGTCGGTCACGGCGGGCAGACTGTAGGCCTTCGACTGCTCGTCCTGGATACGGACTGCGAGCGTGTACTCGCCCGGCTCGGTGTCGCTCAGATCGAGGCGCAGATGGTGCCGACCGATGTCGCCCGGCATCTCGGTGGCGAACTGCAGGCGGAAGCCGAGATCATCCGGCTCTAGCCGCCAGATGCGGTCCGCCACGTCGACGGGCGCGAGGCGGAGCTCGATGTCGTAGCGACTTCCGGGCCGGACTCCGTATGCCTCGAAATAGACGTGGATCGAACCGTCGGCATTCGTAATGTGGGCGGGCGACACCTGCAGGAAGGTCTCACCGTCGCGCGTCCAGGTGCCTCCTTCGGCCTGGGCAACCGCAATGTCGCTGAGCTGCGGCAGTCCGCCGACGGCGGGGATGTTGATCGTGTCCTGGATCCACGCACCGGTGCCCGGAGCATTCAGGTCCTCGACGACTACGGTCAGTGGGAGAGGCCCCGGTGAGGCGGTGAACACCCCGCGGAGCCCGAGTCCGGAGTCCTTCCCGACTCCCCCGACCGATATCGAACGAGTCGGGAGTACTCCGATTGATTGATCTGTAGCTCCGCGCTCCGGGTCGATTGCGAATCGACCTCTTACATCCAGCGTGGCGCCCATTTCTCCGGTCGACCGCGTCAGGTCGGCGGCCCGAGCGGATGCCAGCAACCAAACCTGCCACGTTCCCGCGGAAGGATTGAGGAAGCGCAGTGGCTCGAACCGGAGCGCGACGGTCGACTCGACATCCGGAACATCCGGTATCTCTTCGAGCGCTTCTGAGACGTACCGCCGGCCTTCCATTTCCAGCATCTGTCCGTAGCTGCCCGCCTCGACCGCGTCCATCTGGCGCTCGGCCGTGTCGCGCACCGCCAGGCGACCACCGGAGCGCACCAGCGCCGCCTTCACGCTTGCCGGGATGTCCGCGTTCATGGTGTACTTGTGGAACCATGGGTCCCCCGGACCTCTCGTGGGCATCCCCGCCTGGATGCTGAAATCTCCGTCGGGGCTGAAACCCCGCAGCGCCTCTTTGTAGGTTGAAAACTGGAAGAGTTGGTAGCCGCCGGGACGGTAGTACGCCCAGCACTCAGCCGTCAGGTCCTCCTCATATCCACAAACCTCCCAGACATCCGGATCTCCCATGCGCACCCGCATCAAACCGCGGTCATCGAAGGCGAGGCCCGGTGGCCGACCGTGGCGATCGGCGGTCTCCAGGTAGCGCCGCGGGCGCACCATCCAGGCCTGACGCCTGGCTTGGGCCAGCCGCGAGTAGTGGAGCGCGATGCGTTCCGGCGTCGGAATGGCCATCCGTCGGGCGCGTTCATTCCAGAACACGCGCAGCCAATCGCAGGTGCTCGTGCCGGGCGTGAGCGTAGCCCACTCTTCGCTCTCTTCGGGCGTCGAGACGGAAAGTAGATCCCACGCGAGTTCCGCCCGCACTCGGTCATCGGAGGACGCGCAGGCGGACCAGAAGGCGCGGAGGCCTACCGAGTCCGGGCCGCCCGCCTCCAGCAGCACCCGCGCACGTTCGTAGGTCGCCAGGTCGCCCGCGGCACTCTCCGGGGCAACACTATCGAGCCACTCTACGGCCAAGTTCGTCTGGCCAGCGCGACGCCACAGGCGAGCGACCAGCACGTAGTCATAGCCGGACGACGGAAAATTTGAGTCAGCAGTTGCCTCGTCAAGAACGCGCGCTACCCTGCTGGAATCGGGATTGGCGCGGAAGGGCGAGAGCGCCTTGACCACTACTTCGGGTCCTGCCGGGATGGGATCGACGCGTTCCTGGGCCGCGGCGGGCTGGGACAGAGTCAGCAGGGCCACCAGAGCGGAGACCGAACGTCGGGCGAGGAACGTCATGCTACCGCTCCGCCACGAAGATATCCGTCACAGCGGGGAGGCTGTACGCCTTCGACTGCTCGTCCTGGATGCGGACGGCGAGCGTGTACTCGCCGGGCTCTGTGCCACTAAGATCGAGGCGCAGATGGTGCCGGCCGATGTCACCCGGCATCTCGGTGGTGAACTGCAGACGGAACCCCAGGTCATCGGGCTCGAGCCGCCAGATGCGGTCGGCGACATCGACCGGGGCGAGGCGGAGCTCGACGTCGTAAAGGCTGCCGGGCCGGAGGCCGTAGACCTCGAAGTACGTATCGATCGAACCGTCGGTGTTCGTGATGTGGGCTGGCGACAACCGCAAGAAGGTCTCTCCATCGCGCGTCCAAGTTCCGCCCTCCCCTTGCGCCACGGCGATGTCGCTTAGCTGCGGAAGCCCCCCAATCGAGGGCACGTTGATCGTGTCCTGGATCCAAGCGCCGGTACCGGGAGCATTCAGGTCTTCGATCGCGACGGTGACGGGCAGTGACCCTGGCCTGGCAGTGAGAGCGGCCTTGAGCAAGATCCCGGCGAATTCGGGAACGGAAGCAGGCACGGACAGCTGAGCGATCTGTCCAACCGTCAATTCCCCACCAGCAAGCGTCGCGAAACGGCCGCTTGCGTCGAGGGTCGGATCCTCGCGTGAAGACGACCGTGTCAGGTCGCCTGCTCGCAGTGAAGTCAACAGCCAAATCTGCCAGGTACCGGATCCCGGATCCAGAAAGCGGAGCGCCTCATATCGAACACTGACGGCCGATGCCACGTTGGGGACATCGGGGATCTGCTCGAGAACCTCCGCTGTGTGCCTGCGCGTCGCGTCGCGGACTTCTTGCTGGAGGGCGAGTGCCTCGGCCCCGTCGAGCCCACCGTTCAAATCGAACTCGTCGTTGGGGTCGGTGCGGATGCCAGTGGCCGCCCCGGCGAGGGCGAGCTTCCGGTTCCGAAATACGGGGCCCAGCCGAACGAATCGCCGTTTCGTTTCTTCAGAAATATCCGCGTTCATCACGTACTGCTGGAAGAATACTGTTCCGGGTTCAGCCTGCTGGCTCAAGTCTTCCTGAACGCGATAGTCACCGTACGGCCAATCCTCTCCGAAACGATCTCGGGTCGACAGGTAGAAAATCCAGTAGCCCTCAGGTCGCCAGTACACCCAGCAACGCCCGACGAGATTCGGGGGGGAGTCGACCGCGTACTCCTCAGGACACGGCTGGTCATGGTCAGGCCGTCCCAGTCGAATCAGCAGCAGGCCGCGATCGTCGATTGCTAGGCCTTCCGCTCGGCCGAAGGAGTCCGACATGCCGCTCAGACTGCGCGGATTCTTCAAGTAAAAGGATCGCCGAGCTTCGGCCAGTCGCTGATAGTGCGACGCCATGCGCACTGGGCGGTACATCGCCGACCTCAGAGCGCGCTCGTCCCAGAAGCTGCGCAACCACCCGCACAGCTCTGGCCCGGTGCCGAGCGTAGTCCAGGCTTCTCTTTCCTCCGGCGTCATCAGAGGCAGCAAGTCCCAGCCGATCTCGGCACGAACTTCCTTGCCCGCGCCGGCGCATGCTCTTTCGAAGGCCCGATTTCCGGCAGTCGTGTGACCTGTCTCTAACTGCAAACGGGCGTTCTCGTAGTGGGCTAGCGAGGCGACATCGCTCCCTTCGCTGATCTCGGCAAGCACGCCTATTGCCAGTTTCGGTTCTCCCGCTAGTCGCCAAAGCCGACTGAGAAGGATGCGATCGTAGTCGGTTGACGGGAAAGCCGAGGTCGCAGCCTGCTTGGAGAGCAGCTCCGCAACCCGGCTCGAGTCGGGGTCGCCGCCGAACGGCGAGAGTAGGGCGACGATCGGCGCAGGCCCCGCTGGGATCGGATCGACGCGTTGCTGCGCAGCCGCCGCCATGTGGGTCGCTGCGAGTACTGCTCCGATTCCGAACGCGCACTGTTTGACAAGCATCATGAACCCTTCTCCCATCCGACCGCGTTTCGAGGCGCAGTGTCTGCCTCCTTGGTGCCCGAGTTTCCTCAGACCCGGGCACCGAAGCGACGACGTTGAGTACTACGCAGGCCCGTCGTGGTAGCAGCAAGAACAGTAAGTATCGCAGTACTCTCCGTAGTCACGCTCGCACGACCCCTGGTCGGCACCCGTGCAACTCGGAATGAGCACGTTCCCATAGCCTGGGTTGTACTCGCAACTTGGCTTTCCTTCAGCCCACAGCGCGCTGCAGTCATGCTCAACGCAACACGCTCCGCGCCCGTCTGTCGCTGGATCGTAGCCACAAGCGCCGATTGTGCAGCTCCAAGCAACGCACGCACACGTCGCATCCAGCGACCCGCCAGCCACCGTCTCGATCCCGCCATCCGACACCTCGCTACCCAGCGTCGGGATCGGCGGACCCGCCAGGTCCTCTCCACTGTCGCTACACGCGCCCAGCATGGCGAGTGCCCCGATCGCGACGACCAGCATCGCTCGGAGTTGGGTTCTACACTGCATGGTGTCCTCCTTCTTGAGAGGGAACTACGACTCAGAAATGGCCGCGAGGGCGTCATCGATCGCGGACCGGAACGTCTCGATCGGATAAGCGCCGCGAATCACGCGACCGCGAATCGTCCCGTCGGAACTCGACGGACCGACGATGAACATCGGAGTCCCACTCAGGCCGGCCGCGGCGGCGGCCGCTGCATCTGCCTTGATGGCGTCCTCGTGGCGACCGGACTCCACGCAGTCCGACAATGCCGCGCCGTCCAGGCCCACCTGCCGCACGATCTCGTCGATGCGCTGCCCATCGAGGGGCGCACCGGCGGCGGCCTGCGCGTCGGCGAAGCGCCAGAAGGCCGCGTTCCCCTGCTCACCTGCACAGCGAGCGGCAAGTGCAGCCGGCAATGCGTTCTCATGGAATGGGAGGGGATTGTCGCGCAGGACCACGCGGACCTTCCCGGTCTCGACATACTCGTCGACGAGAGTCGGCATCGTCTCGGCGTGGAACTTCTGGCAGAACGGACACTCGTAGTCGAGGAACTCGACCAGGGTGATCGGCGCGTCGTCGCTGCCGCGAGCCAGCCCGGCGGAACCGATTTCGATCGTGTCCGGTTGCGGCGCGGGGTTGGCTCGATCGACCGCCGCGACCACCTGGGTCAGCGAATACGGCCAGGCTGTCGACGCGCGTCGCCAGGCGATCGAACTTCGAATCGGCTCGCCCCTGGCTCAGTCCGAAAAGCAAGGCGACGGCGACGGCTCCGGACCCCAGTACGATCTTGTTCGTGTTCATCGGCGCCTCCGGTTGGCGGGACTCTGTCCCACGCGGTTCGTTTGCTGCTCTCAATGGGGTAATGCCGCTCATGACTGGAGCGTTACAGATCAGCTCAGAGCACGCCGCAGGGGGGTGATTGAGACCGGCGGAGACGCTAATCGCGCCGCCGCCGGTCGGTGGAGGGTCAGGATCCGGGTCGAGCCCGCGCATCGCGGTTTGTATCACGTGCCGGCTGAGCACGGCGTCCTCGTGTGACCGGACATGGAGCGCTCCCGGTGCGGCGCCTTCCGCCGCTCGCCGGCGGCGCTCGCTTCGGAGCTTCATCTTTGCGCGTCGCGCCGTGACCACCCGAATCCAGGCCTCGAAGTTCGCGCCGTCGAACTTCCCCAATGCGTCAGGAAGCCCGATGAATACGTCCTGGAGGATGTCCGCGGCGTCCGCTTCGGAACCCGTGATTCCGAGAGCGACCCGGTACACGAGCGTCCCGTAGTCGGCCATCACGCGCCGATACGCGGCTTCCTCGCCGTTTCGCACGCCCTCCAGCAAATCGTTGAGCGGCACTACCCGTCCATCAGTTCATTAATGCGCGCCGCGGGTCAGGCGTTACAGACGGACCCTCCGACGCCCTCGAGGCCTCCAGAACCAGTACGAGGCAAAGCTGCCCGAACCCGGGCTGTAACGACAGTGGAGCGAACGGCATTAGAGGGATGAAGTGACCGACGGGGGAGGGCTGTTCGGATTACGGGGGCGTGGGCCGAGCAGCCCCCCGTCGCGCTTCGGGGGAATCCGGGAGGGGAAGCCGGATCATTACTTATTCCAGCGCCCGGTAGGCCCCTTCTTGCCAGGCCGGCGTGCAGACGC
>JBPCJZ010000132.1:0-17871 GCA_051004775.1 Gemmatimonadota bacterium | reverse complement strand
GTTAGGAGCTGGTCGCATCGCCGGTGGAGCCATCGGTCCCGATGCCGTGTACATTCTCGAAGCCTGTTGAAGAACTGTGGTGGGTCGCGCGAGTGGCGCTTACGCGGCTCAGGGCAGGAACGACGACAAGTCGTAGCAGCGCTACGGCGAGGAGGAGAGACGAACGATCAGACGCGTAACCGCCACTCGCCCGAAGGGTTGCGGCGGCACATGGCCATCTCCGGCGTTGGCGCGCCTCGACGTAGCTAGGGCTATGCCTTTGCCGCGCCGCCTTGGATCTGTTCCATGTGTCACCGCAACGCGACCCGCCACAGTTCTTCAGCAGGCTTCTGAATGCGGCTCGTGCTGATGGGCCCGCCCGGGGCGGGAAAGGGAACGCAGGGAGAGCTCCTCGCGCAGCGCTACGGCGTGCCGCGATTCTCCACCGGCGATATCCTGCGCGCCGCGCGCCGCGACGGAACTGAGCTCGGCCGCGAGGCGCAGCGGTACATGGATGCCGGCGAGCTGGTGCCCGACGAGCTCATCCTCGGAATGATGCGGGAAACCCTGTCCTCCGTTTCGGCCGCGGACGGCTTCCTGCTCGACGGGTTTCCGCGCACGGTCGCCCAGGCGGAGGGACTCGACCGCTTGCTGTCCGAGATCGGCCGCGACCTCGACGTCGTGGTGAATCTCGAAGTGCCGGATGCCGAGATCATCCGGCGGCTGTCGTCCCGGCGAGTCTGCGCGGACTGCGAGGGTATGGCACCCGCGGGTACCCCCGAAGGGGTGGCGTGCGCGTGCGGCGGAGAACTGCGGACACGGTCCGACGACGACCCGGAGACGGTGCGGCGCCGGCTGCAGGTCTACCACGACCAGACGGAGCCCGTGCTCGCCTGGTACCGGGCGTCGGAAACGCCGGTGCAGTCGGTCCCGGGAAGCGGGGCGGTCGAGGATGTGCAGGAGCGCGTGGTCGAGGCGCTGGCGGCATGATTCGGCTCAAGACGGGCGCCGAGATCGAGCGGATCGGTCGGGCGGGGCAGATTGTGGCAGACACGCTCGCGCACATCGCCGAGCTGGCGGAACCGGGCACGAGCACCGGGGCACTGGACAGACAGGCGGAGGCATTCATCCGCTCCCACGACGGAGCGGTCCCGTCTTTCAAGGGCCTGTACGACTTTCCGGGTACGCTCTGCACGAGCGTGAACAACGAAGTCGTGCACGGGATCCCGTCCGACGATCGTGGCCTGAAGGAGGGAGACCTGCTCAGCGTGGACGTCGGAGTGCGGCTCGACGGCCTGTTTGCCGACGCGGCGATCACGGTGCCGATCGGACCGCAGCCGTCCGAAGTCGAGCGGCTCCTCGACGCGACGCGCCGCGGCCTCGAGGCCGGCATTCAGGCCGCCCGGGTGGGCGCGACGATCGGCGACGTCGGGGCGGCGATCCAGCGGGTGGTGGAAGCCGAGGGATTCAGCATCGTTCGGGAGCTCGTCGGCCACGGAGTCGGCCACCTCCCGCACGAAGATCCCCAGGTGCCGAACTATGGCCGCTCGGGGAGCGGCCCGACGCTGCATGAGGGGCTCGTGATCGCGATCGAGCCCATGGTGAACCTGGGCTCGCGCGAGGTCCGAACGCTCGACGACGGCTGGACCGTCGTCACGGCGGATGGAAGCCTGTCAGCGCATTTCGAACACACGGTCGCGGTCATGGCGGAGGGCCCGCGAGTCCTCACCGGCTCGCGGCCACGAGTCACAATCTAGGAGAACGACTTGGCGAAGGAAGAACCGATACAGATGGCGGGAAACGTCATCGAAGCGCTGCCCAATGCGATGTTCCGCGTGTGCCTGGAGAACGGCCACGAGATCATCTGTCATGTCTCCGGAAAGATCCGAATGCACTACATCCGGATCCTCCCGGGCGACGAGGTCACCGTCGAGATGTCGCCGTATGACCTGACCAAGGGACGAATCACCTACCGATTCAAGTAGGGAATTGAAATCGGTCGCGGAAAGGGCTATAATAGATAGCTCTTTACCGACCGGCAGACAGGGGACGAGACGGAATGAAAGTGCGATCAAGCGTGAAGCGGATGTGCGAGCACTGCAAGATCATTCGGCGCCGCGGCGTGGTGCGGGTGATCTGCAGCCGCAATCCGAAGCACAAGCAAAGGCAAGGCTGAGGCATGGCGAGAATCGCGGGGGTGGATCTACCCCGGGGCAAGCGCGTAGAGATCGGTCTGACCTACATCTACGGCATCGGGCGGTCGACGGCGCGGAGCATCCTGGTGGACGCCGCCGTGGATCCCGACACGCGCGTCCAGGACCTGACCGACGAGGACGTGAACAAGCTCCGCCGGGTCATCGACAATCGGTACAAGGTCGAGGGCGCCCTGCGGACCGAGACGTCCATGAACATCAAGCGGCTGATGGACATCGGCTGCTATCGCGGCCTCCGGCATCGCAGGGGCCTGCCCGTGCGCGGGCAACGGACCCACACGAACGCGCGCACCCGGAAGGGTCCGCGCCGCACGGTGGCCGGCAAGAAGAAAGCACCTAAGAAGTAGGGGACGACTAGAGAATGGCGAAGCCGAAGAGCGGGGGACGACGCAAGAAGGTCGTCGACGCGGAAGGTGTGGCCCACATCAAGGCCACGTTCAACAACACGATCATCACGATTACCGACCTGGAGGGCGGAACGATCGCGTGGGCGAGCGCCGGCAAGGCCGGGTTCAAGGGCTCGAAGAAGTCCACGCCGTTCGCCGCCACGATCGCCGCCGAGAACGTCGGTCGCGAGGCCGCGTCGGCCGGGATGAAGCGGGTCCACGTTCGTGTGCAGGGACCGGGCTCCGGTCGCGAGTCGGCAATCCAGGCCTTGCAGGCTGCCGGGCTCACCATTCGGTCGATCCGCGACGTGACGCCGATTCCGCACAACGGCTGCCGACCGCCGAAGAAGCGCAGAGTCTGATTGTTTTCGGGCGTCCGATTCGCGGCGCCCGTGGGGAACTTTGAAGGAGAAACCAGAGATAGATGTCACGTTATACTGGGCCCGTCTGCCGACTGTGCAGGCGCGAAGGCGAGAAGCTCTTCCTGAAGGGGAAGCGCTGCTTCACCGAGAAGTGCGCGATCGAACGTAAGGGCTATCCGCCCGGCATGCACGGCAACGGACGCCGTCGCCGCCGGTCGTCGGAGTACGCTCTGCAGCTGCGTGAGAAGCAGAAGGTCAAGCGCATCTACGGCGTCGGAGAGAAGCAGTTCCGCACGATGTTCCAGAAGGCGGCGCGCGTGAAGGGAGTCACCGGCGAGAACCTCCTGGTGTCCCTCGAGTCGCGCCTGGACAACCTGGTATACCGCATGGGCTTCGCCCCGTCGCGCAAGTCCGCGCGCCAGCTGGTGCGGCACCGCCACGTCCGGGTCAACGGTTCTACGGTCGATGTACCGAGCTACATGGTCGGTCCCGGCCAGGAGATCTCCGTGTCGCCAAAAGCCGCCGACATGCCCCTCGTTCGCGAAGCCGTCGACTACCGCAAGGGCAAGGACACGTTGTCCTGGATCGGTGTCGACTACGGCAACCTGACGGGCCGAATGCTCGAAGTTCCGTCCCGGGCCGATATCCCGCTCGCCGTGCAGGAACAACTGATCGTCGAGCTTTACAGCAAGTAACCGAGGCACGTTATACAATGCTTGATCTTACCGGACTGGTCCTGCCGAGCACCGTCGAGGAACAAGAGCGTTCCGCGGACGGACGGCGGGCCGAATATGTGCTACAGCCGCTGGAGCGGGGATTCGGCCACACGGTCGGCAACTCGATCCGCCGTTTGCTCCTGTCATCGCTGCCCGGGGCCGCCATCTGGGCGTTCCGCGCGGACAGCGTGCAGCACGAGCATCAGACGATCCCGGGCGTGGTGGAGGATGTGCACCAGATCATCCAGAGCCTGAAGCGCCTGGTCGTCGTCCTCGACGAAGGTGTGGACGAGGCGAAGCTTCAGCTTTCGATTCACCAGGCGGGCACCGTGCGCGCCTCCGGTATCGTCCCGGTTTCCGGCGTGACGATCGTCAACCCGGAGCTTACCCTGTTCACGCTGCAGGACGATCTTCCGGAGAATCGGCCGCTCACCCTCGACTTCTGGGTCAATCGCGGTCGCGGCTTCGTCGCGGCCGAGAATCACGAGCGTCCGGAGGACGTGCCGGTCGACCTGATCGCGGTGGATTCGATCTACAATCCGGTCCTGCGCGCGAACTTCGTCGTACAGGAGACCCGCGTAGGCCAGCGCACTGACTTCGACCGTCTCACCTTGCAGGTCGAGACCAACGGCTCGATCGAGCCCGGAGACGCGGTGGCGTATGCGGCGGAGCTCGGCCAGGCGCACCTCGGATACCTGACGACGTTCGGGTCCGGCTCCGGCTCCAACGGCATGCCGATGAAGCGGCCTGACCACGGCGACGGCCGGCGCCCGGTGCCGGCGGACCTCGGCGAACTCCTCGCCACGGATCTGTCGGAATTCGAAGGGATCTCGATCCGTTCGCGCAACAATCTGGACAAGGCCGACATTCGGACGCTTCACGACGTGGTCATCCGCTCGCGCGATGATATTCTCAACGTGCCGAGCTTCGGTGAGAAGTCCCTGGACGAGGTAGCCGAGGTCGTGGCGCTGAACGGCCTGCGCTTCGGGATGAACTTCGTCGAGGATGACGGCGAACTCTATATCGTCGAAGAGGCCGCGGGGGACTCCGATGAGGCATAGGAAAAAGGGGCGGGCTCTCAGCCGCACCACGAGTCACCGCAAGGCCCTGTTGCGGAATCTCGCCACGAGCCTGATCACGCACGAACGGATTCGCACGACCGAGGCCAAGGCCAAGGAACTGCGTCCGGTCGTGGAGAAGCTGATCACCCTCGGCGGCGTGGATGACGTGCACAGCCGCCGCCGGGCGCGCCGCATGATCCAGGACCGGGCCGCTCTGCAGAAGCTGTTCGCGGAGGTGGGGCCGCGCTTCCGGGAGCGCCCGGGGGGGTACACCCGCATATTGAAGCTGGGCGCGCGGAAGGGTGACGGGGCGGAACTCGCGATCATCGAGCTGACGGAGTAGCTCGAGTTCCATCGGCCGCTGGCCGGGAAAGGGAAAATCCGATGTCGGGTTCTTCGGGTTCGAGGGGGGCGTCGCCGTTGCTGGTGATCGTGGCAGTGCTCGCGGTCGCCGGATTCCTGTTCTGGCTCAACCTGCAGGCCCAGGCCGTCGACCGGGAGGTCGAAGCGGTGACGGAGGGCGAAGCGTCCGGGGAGATCCGGGACATCGTTCCCGCGCAGCTCGTGGACGCGCCCGGCAGCCTCGTGGGGACCTCGGGCGTCCTGCGGGATGTCGCGGTCACGGAAACGCTCGGTCGCGGCGTCGTGACGGTGGACCTGGACGGCACGAACGCCTACCCGGTCCTCCTCGGGACGGACATGATCAAGCGTAATACGCAGTTGGCCAACGGCCAGCGTGTCACACTCTACGGTCGCGTGTATACGCTGAACGATTCGATCCGGTCCGCGTGGGTCGAAGGGGGGGCGGTGGAGCAGGGCAGGGGCGATGCAATTCCGGCGACTACGAGTTTCGTGCTCGCCGATTCGGTCACGTACAACTGACGGCGCACTCATGGCGAATTTCTGTTACGTATGCAACAAAGGTCCCGCGACGGGCAATCGCGTCAGCAACGCGAACAACCGGGTAAAGCGGCGTTTCATGCCGAACCTGCAGACCATCCGGATCCTCGAGGGGGGACGGCGTCTGAAAGTCCGCGTCTGCACGCGGTGCATCAAGGCCGGCAAGATAAGCAAGGCGCCCTGACGTTCTCCCTGGATTTCCGGGAGTGGCGTCCCGGTGGCTGCGAGTCTCTACAGGCTCTGCCCAACGGCGGGGCCTTTGTGACATCTGGCAGGCCCGCCACATTCCTTCAGCGACCTGCTACTGACTTTTTCCCCCTGGCTTCCGAGGCGGACGTTTGAAGATTCTCGTCACGGGCGCGGACGGCTTCGTCGGTGAGCATCTCGTCGAGGCGCTCCTGGACGCGGGCCACGAGGTGTCGGCGTCGGTGTTGACGCTTCCTCCGACGCGCGACACGCTGACCCCCGGGCAGATGGCGCAGGCCGAGTGGAAGGCCGCGGACGTCCGCGACCACGATGCCTTGCATCGACTCGTGGCCGCGGTCCGGCCAGACCAGATCTACCATTTGGCGGGGTTCGCGTCTGGCGCGATGGCCCGCGAACGGTCGTCCCAGGCGCTGGCGACGAACGCCGGCGGCACGGTCAACCTCTGCGAAGCCGTGGCGGCCGTCCGCGACGAGTTTTCCGACTTCGACCCCAGGGTGCTCGTGATGGGGTCGGGAGATTCCTATGGGGACGCGGCCCGCGACGACGTGCCGCTGAACGAGCAGATGCACCTGCGGCCGGTATCGGCCTACGGCCTGTCCAAGGCGGCCCAGGAGCTTGCGGCGCATACCTACCGACGCGCCAGGGGCCTCAGAATTCTCGTCGTGCGAAGCTTCAACCTGGTGGGACCGGGGCAGGCCCCGCAGTTCGTCGTGCCCGATTTTTGCACCCAGGTGGCGAAGATCGCGTCCGGGCGCAGCCGCGACCCGGTTCTCCACGTTGGGAATCTCGACGCCGAGCGCGATTTCACGGACGTCCGCGACGGGGTGCGAGCGTTCCGCATGGTGATGGCGCTCGATGAACCGGCGGGGGCCTACAACGTCGCGACGGGCGAATCGATCGCTATCCGCAGCATCGTCGAGTGGATTCTCGACGAGGCGGATGTCCGGCCGGAGATCGTGACGGACGAGAGCAGGTGCCGGCGCGGCGAAGTCCGGCGCATCCGCGGAGACGCGGGGCTGCTCAGGCGCGACACGGGCTGGGCCCCCGAGCGCGACATCGAACAGTCCGTGCGAGAAGTGTATCGGTGGATCGCCCGGCGGTACGCGCGCCAGAATCCAGGGGAACAGACACCTGAGAGGGCGAAGACATGAACGTCACCGTCATCGGTAGCGGTTATGTAGGCCTCGTCGTAGGCGCTTGCCTCGCGGAGACGGGCAACCAGGTCATCTGCGCCGACATCGACGCCGACAAGATCGCGCGTCTCGCCCGGGGCGAAGTTCCCATCTACGAACCCGGGCTCGACCGACTGCTCCGTCGCAACCTTTCCGAAGGCCGACTCGCGTTCACCACCGATGTCGGCGAGGCGGTGCAGTCGGCCCGGGTGATCTTCATCGCGGTGGGCACCCCGCCGGACGAGGACGGGTCCGCCGATTTGAAGCACGTGCTCAGCGTGGCGGGCGTCATCGGCCGCAACATGGTGGACGAGAAGGTCGTGATCACCAAGAGCACGGTGCCGGTGGGTACTGCCGCCAGGGTTCGCGCGGAGATCGAGAGCCAGACGGACACGCCGTTCCATGTCTGTTCGAACCCCGAGTTTCTGAAGGAAGGCGCCGCCGTGGACGACTTCATGCGGCCCGACAGGGTCGTCTGCGGAGTCGAGGACGACGACGCCCGGGCCGTGCTCGAGGAGCTGTACGAGCCGTTTGTCCGTAGCGGCAACCCGCTGATCTTCATGGACATCGCTTCCGCGGAGCTCACCAAGTATGCCGCGAACGCGATGCTCGCGACCCGCATCAGCTTCATGAATCAGATCGCGCTGCTGTGCGAAGCGGCCGGTGGCGACGTGAATCAGATCCGGAAGGGCATCGGCAGTGACGCGCGTATCGGCCAGGCATTTCTTTACGCGGGCGCGGGCTACGGGGGGTCGTGCTTTCCCAAAGATGTCCGAGCGCTGATCCGCACGGGCGAGGAGCTCGGCGTGGATCTGTCGATCCTGCGTGAGGTCCACGAAGCGAACGAGCATCAGAAGTCGATCCTCGCCACGAAGGTGAAGGCGAGATTCGGCGACGACCTCGCGGGCCGGCGCTTTGCCACGTGGGGCCTCGCGTTCAAGCCGGAAACCGACGACATGCGCGAGGCGGCGTCGCTCGTGATCATCGAGGACCTGCTGGAGGCAGGCGCCAGCATCGTCGCGCACGACCCCGTCGCCGCGGATGTCGCGCGGGATTGGCATTTCGGTGAGCGCATCGAGTACGCGGACGACGAATACGAGGCGTGCGCCGGCGCCGATGCATTGCTCATCGTGACCGAGTGGCAGCAGTACCGAAGGCCGAACTGGAGCAAGATCGCCGAGGCTCTGGCGAAACCCATCGTGTTCGATGGCCGGAACCTGTTCCGACCCGACCGTATGCGGGACGAAGGATTCGAATATTATCCGATCGGGCGGGAGCAGGTACGATGAGAATCTTGATTACCGGGGCAGCCGGTTTTCTCGGCTCGCACCTGAGCGACCGATTCCTCGCGGACGGCCATTCCGTCGTCGGCATGGACAACCTGATCACGGGCAACCTCGACAACCTCCAGCACCTGCAGTCAGAGGAGCGGTTCGAGTTCGTCGAGCACGACATCACCCGCTACATCGACCTGCCCGGCGAGCTGGACGGGATCCTGCACTTCGCTTCGCCCGCCAGCCCGGTCGACTACCTGGACCTGCCGATCCAGACCCTCAAGGTGGGGAGCCTCGGAACCCATAACGCCCTCGGGCTGGCCAAGGCGAAGGGGGCGCGCCTGCTGCTCGCCTCCACGTCGGAGGTCTACGGGGACCCGTTGATCCACCCGCAGCCCGAATCCTACTGGGGCAACGTGAACCCGATCGGCCCTCGCGGCGTCTACGACGAAGCGAAGCGTTTCGCCGAAGCCATCACCATGGCGTACCACCGCTATCACGGCGTGGACACGCGGATCGTGCGGATCTTCAACACCTACGGTCCCCGGATGCGGCCCTACGACGGCCGGGTAGTGTCGAACTTCATCGTCCAGGCGATCCTCGAGCGACCGCTGACGGTCTACGGCGACGGATCGCAATCGCGTAGCTTCTGCTATGTGGCCGACGAGATCGAAGGAATCTTCCGCCTCTTCCACAGCGGGGAGCATGATCCCGTGAACATCGGAAACGCGACGGAGTACACGATCGGCCAACTGGCCGAGACCATTGCGGAACTCGTGGGTTCGGACCCCGGCGTGCAGTATCTGCCGTTGCCGACCGACGACCCGAAGGTCCGCCAACCCGATGTGACGCGCGCGGTCGAGCTCCTCGGGTGGGAGGCCAAGACGTCGCTCCGAGACGGCCTGGAGCGAACGATCGACTACTTCACCCGCCTGCACGAGCTCGACCCGCTGGAAGCCCCGCCGGTGCTCACGAAGGCTGCCGGCCCGAGCCCCTCGGCGACCGGCTAGGAGTTCGTTCGCCATGGACTCGGGAACGGCCTCCCGGCGCCTGTCGGTCGTCATGCCGGTGTTCAACGAGGAGGACACCCTCGAGGAGATCGTCAGGCGAGTTGCCGGCACGACCTTGAAAGCGGAGCTCGTCGCGATCGACGACGGCTCGAGTGACGGCTCCCGTGCCATCCTGGAGCGCCTGCGCGACGAGGGCCTGATAGACTTGCTGCTGCTGCACGACGTGAACCGCGGGAAGGGGGCGGCGCTCGCGACGGGCTTCGCATCCGCCACCGGCGATTTCGTGATCGTACAGGACGCCGACCTCGAGTACGACCCTTCGGAGTACCGACGCCTGCTGCAGCCGATTCTCGACGATCGGGCGGACGTCGTCTACGGCTCGAGGTTCATGGGCGGCGAGCCTCACCGCGTCCTCTATTTCTGGCATTACCTGGGGAATCGCTTCCTCACGCTCGCCTCCAATATGGTCACGAACCTCAACCTCTCCGACATGGAAACCTGCTACAAGTGTTTCCGCCGGGAGGTGCTGGAGGACCTCGTGATCGAAGAGAGGGGCTTCGGTGTAGAACCAGAATTGACGGCCAAGGTGGCGGCCGGCGGCTGGCGCGTGTATGAGGTCGGCGTCTCCTACAGCGGCCGGACGTACGCGGAGGGGAAGAAGATCGGCTGGAAGGACGGAGTTCGTGCGATTTACTGCATCTTCAAGTACGGGGCATTCCGCCGTCGACGCGCGCAGCGCCCGTCGCGGCCCGACAGGGTGGCGGGCTGACGTGGCTCGCGCCGCCTGGATTTCCGCGTGTTGTGCCGTGGCGGTGGCCGCGTGCGGCGGAGGTGACAGCCCGGCCGAGCGTGGGGACCGGCTGCTGGCGGCCGGCGCCGTGGACGAGGCCATCGCCGAGTACAAGCTGGCACTCCGCACGCGGGGCGAGGATCCGGCCGTACTGGTGCGTCTCGGCAGCGCGTACGGCCGCCGGGGGGAGGTAGAAGCCTCGCTGCAGTACCTTCGGCGAACGCTGGAGCAGGATTCCTCCTACCGAAACGTCGTGGCGATCGAGCTCACGGAGGCCGCGCGCGTCGCGCGGGACGACGGCTCTCCGGACAACATGGCGCGGGCCCTCGACATGGTGATTCCCATGGGGATGGGGTATTTGCCGACGGATCTGCAGCTCGATCTCGCGAACCACTACGCGGAGTTGTCCGACTACGGGCGTGCGCTGCCGCTGTATCTGTCGGCGATCGAATCGGGCAACGACGAGGGGAGCACCTGGCTGGCCACGGCGATCGCCTTCCAGGAAGTCGGTGGATGCCGCGAAGCCCTGGGCTACTTCGAGCGCTATCTCGACACGCCCGGATCGAATCTCGGCGCCGGTTCGGCGGCGCGCTTTCAGTACGGACAGTGCCTGTTCGAGGTGGCCGAGCTGGACCGGAATGCGGGCAACGGGGCGGCCGCACTCGAAAAGCTGGATCTCCTCATCGCCCAGGGGGTTCCACGTACCCTGCTCGATCGGGCTCACTTCGCCCGCGGTGAGATCCTGCGCCGGGGGGGAAATGCCGGCGCGGCGGCTCTCGAATACGAGATGGTGCGCCAGTTGAACCCGGCCCTGACGGGCCCCCTGGTTCGGCTGGCGGAAGAGCGCCTCCGCGAAATCCGCTACGGAAAGTCCTGAAAGCTGTTGAATACGTCTCTGATGTCATCGTTTCGTCGTCATGGGGTTGCCCGGTTGCGGCAGCTCGCTCTGATCGCGTCCGCCGCGGTCGCGGCGGGAGCCTGCGCCACCGCATTGCCGCCGTCCGACGCCACCCCGACCGAGCGATTCGAGTGGTCGAAGGAACGAGTCGCGCAGGAGAACTACCACGACGCGATCCGCGGCTTCCGTGATCTGCTGTTCCGCGAACCGCTGCACCCGACCTCCGACAGCGCACGCTTCCTGCTTGCCGAGGCGTACCTGGAAACGGACCAGCACCTCCTCGCGGCCAACGAATTCCGCATGCTGGCGACGAGCCGCCCCAACAGCCCGGTCGCCGACGACGCCCAGCTCGGCATGTGTCGTTCCTATTGGGAGCTGTCCCCCGGCATGCCCCGCGACCAGGAGTACACGCGCCGAACGATCGACGCCTGTACGCGCCTGATCGAGTTCTTCCCGCGGAGCACGCTCGAGGGCGAGGCGCGGGCGCTCATCGAAGCCGCGCGGGTCAAGCTGGCGGCGAAGCAGGCGAGCGTCGGACTGTGGTACTACGACAGGAAGCTCTACGAGTCCTCGATCATCTACTTCGAATCGACCGTGCAGGAGTTTCCGGATACCCCGGTGATTCCCGAGGTGCTGTACCACTTGCATGACAGCTACGCCCAGGTCGGCTTCCGCGCGGAGGCGGAAGCGGTCCGCAACACCCTGATCGAACGCTTTCCGGACAGTCCCGAGGCCCGCTCCTTCGCGCGCCCGGAGGAGCCGGCGACCGCCACCGCCGGCCAGTGACCACGACGGGGGGAATCGGCGTGCTGGGCGGGACCTTCGATCCGCCGCACGTCGGTCATCGCATCGCGGCCCTCGACGTCCGCGAAGCGCTCGGTCTCGATCGCCTGATCATCGTGCCGGCCGCCCGGCCACCCCATCGGTCGACCGTGCTGCCGGCCGCCGTGCGCCTCGATCTCGTGCGAAAGGCGTTCGCGGGGGATCCCGGAATCGAGGTGAGCGATGTCGAGTTCGGGCGGGAGGGGCCATCCTACATGGTCGACACCCTCGAGCGGATCCGCGAGGTCCGACCCGCGGAGCCCGTGTGGCTCGTGATCGGAATCGATCAGTACGAGGCGTTCAAGACGTGGCGTCGGCCGGAACGGATCCTGGAACTGGCTCGGCTGGCCGTCATGCGGCGCGCTGGACGATCGGGCGCGCAGGATCCGCGATTTCCGTTTCGACCCGTAGACGTCACGCGGGTCGACGTCTCCGCCACGCAGATCCGAAGGCGCCTGTCCGAGGGGCGTGGAATCCGCTATCTGGTGCCCGAGGCCATCGTGGCCGACGTTCGATCCGCGTGGGAAGACGTAAATGCAGTTGAACAAACGACTGGACATGGAACGAGATGCTGAAGCAGATCATCAATAGCGTGGTGGGCAGCCGCTTTCAGCGGGAAATGAAGAAGCTGCAGCCCATAGTCAACGAAATCAAACGCCACGAGGAGGCGCTCGCCGCCGTTTCCGAGCAGGAACTCCGCGGGCACACCGATGTCTTCCGGGCCCGGATCAGGGAGCGGACGTCCCAGTTCGAGACACTCGCCGCCGACCTGCGCGAAGAGCGGCGTCACAGCGAAGAGCCTGCCCAACGCGAGGCGCTGACACAGCAGATTGCCGAGGCCGAAGACGAGTTGCGCGACGCGATCGCCGAGGTCCTGGGGGAGATCCTCCCCGAGGCGTTCGCCGTGGTGCGCGAGGCCTGCCGCCGTCTGATCGGCACCGAGATCGAGGTCACGGGCAACCGCATGACCTGGGACATGGTTCCCTACGACGTGCAGCTGATCGGCGGGATCGTCCTCCACCAGGGGAACATCGCCGAGATGGCCACGGGTGAGGGGAAGACGCTGGTCGCGACCCTGCCGCTCTATCTCAACGCGCTGCCGGGCAGGGGAGCGCACCTGGTAACGGTGAACGACTACCTGGCCCGCCGCGACTCGCAGTGGATGGGCACGGTGTTCGACTACCTCGGCCTCACAGTGGCCTGCCTCGACAACACGACCCCCGGCTCGCCGGAGCGCCGCGCGGCCTACGGGGCTGACATCACCTACGGCACGAACAACGAGTACGGCTTCGACTACCTGCGCGACAACATGGTCGTCCGGATGGAGGACCGGGTCCAGCGGGCGCACGCCTACGCGATCATCGACGAAGTGGACTCGGTACTGATCGACGAGGCCCGCACGCCGCTCATCATCAGCGGCCCGGTGGGGCGCGACGCCGATCAGCAGGTCTATAAGAAGCACAACGCGCAGGTCGCCTCGCTCGTCCGGAAACAGATGCACGTCGTCAACGATCTCGTGGCAAGCGCCGAGGTGGGCTGGCGTAAGCTGGAGAACGAGGACGAAGACGCCAACGAGTTCCTCACGGGCAAGCAGCTCCTCGCGGCACAGCGCGGCGGTCCGAAGAACAAGCGCCTGCTGAAGCTACTCAACGAGACCGGCGTGAAGCAGCTCGTCCTGCGCACCGAAGGCGTGCTGATGCGGGACAAGACGATGGCCGAGGTGGACGAGGAACTGCTGTTCACGACCGACGAGAAGGGCCATACGATCCAGCTCAGCGACCAGGGCCTCGACATCCTGAACCCCGGGGAGCCGGACGCGTTCATCGTCCCGGACATCTCCGAGGCCGTGAAGAAGATCGAGGATGCGCAGGAGCTCTCCGTCGACGAGAAACGCGAGCGGATCCAGGATCTCGAGCGGGAGTACGCGGAGAAGTCCGAGCGGATCCACGTGATCCATCAGCTGGTGAAAGCGCACGCCCTGTACGAGAAGGACGTCGAGTACGTGGTCGAGAACGGGGACGTCCTGATCGTCGACCAGTTCACCGGCCGCAAGATGAGCGGCCGCCGCTGGAGCGACGGGCTGCACCAGGCCGTCGAGGCGAAGGAAGGAGTGAGCGTGCGCGGGGAAACTCAAACGCTCGCGACGATCACGATCCAGAACTACTTCCGCATGTACGACAAGCTCTCGGGCATGACGGGTACGGCGGAAACGGAGGAGTCGGAGTTCCACGAGATCTACGGGCTGGAGGTCGTCGTCATCCCGACGAACCGGCCGATCCGCCGCCTCGACGACGACGACATGCTCTACCGCACGAAACGTGAGAAGTACGCCGCGTTGCTGGACGAGATCGAACGGCTGCACAGGCGCGGCCTGCCGATCCTGGTAGGCACCACGAGCGTCGACGTCTCAGAGACCGTCGCGCGCATGCTCAAGCGGCGGGGACTCACGCACGAGGTGTTGAACGCGAAGCAGCACGAGCGTGAGTCGCAGATCGTGGCAAACGCCGGACAGCCGGGCGCGATCACGATCGCGACGAACATGGCCGGCCGCGGAACCGACATCAAGCTCGGCGCGGGCATCGTCAAGTGCCAGGTATGCGGCGTCCTGTCCAACGAGCCCGCCTTCGGCCAGCTCGACGAGCAGGCGGACCTCAATCAGGACGAGGTGAAGTCGCTCGGCTGCTACGTCGATCCGCCATGCGGACTGCAGATCCTCGGAACGGCGCGCCACGAGTCCCGCCGGATCGACCGCCAGTTGCGGGGTCGCGCCGGCCGGCAGGGCGACCCGGGCTCAAGTCGCTTCTTCATGTCGCTCGAAGACGACCTGATGCGCCTGTTCGCGACCGATCGCGTCGCCAAGGTGATGGACAAGCTCGGCGCGGAGGAAGGCGAGGTCATCACGCACCCGTGGATGACGAAGGCCATCGAGCGAGCCCAGCGCCGGGTGGAGCTGCAGAACTTCCAGTCACGGAAGCGGCTGCTCGAATACGATGACGTGATGAACCAGCAGCGGGAGGTCGTCTATGATCTCAGGCTGTTCGCGCTCGAAGGGGGAGAGGACCTGAAGGGCGAGGTGTGGGAGATGATCGAGGCCTCGGTGCGGGCCGATTTCGACCAGGTGATCGCGGTCGGCACGCTGTCCGACGATTGGGATCTGGCCGCACTGCGCGAGCGGATCATGCTCAGCTACTTTGTCCTGCCGACGTTCCTCGAGATGGGAGACCGCGGGCCGGCCGACTTCCCCTGGACGACCACCGAAGAACTCGCGGACGCGCTCGTCGCCTTCGTGCACGACGCCTACCACGCCAAACTCGCTTCCTTCGGCGAAGCGCAGGAGCGGATCCTCAGTTTCATCGCGCTCTCGGTGATCGACTCGAAGTGGAAGGATCATCTCTACGACCTCGACCACCTGCGCGACTCGATCCGTTACCGCGCCTACGGGCAGCGGGATCCGCTGATCGAGTACAAGAAGGAGGCGTTCGAGGCGTTCGTAGACCTCATGAAGGATCTGAGACGCACGGTCGGGAATCGGCTGTTCCGCGCGCAACTCGAGCCGCCCAGAGCCCTACAGGCGCCGCGGATCACCCGGGTGAGCGGTCCGTCGGACTCGCCTCCGACCGGGGTGCTCGGCGACGCCGCGGGCGGCGACGCCGGAGGCCGCCAGGCGCCCAGGCCCGAGATGAGCCCGACCGGCGTGGCGGCCACCGCCAGGGATATCCCCGACGCCCAGGCCGTCGGCACGGCGGTGGCGGATGACGAGTACGCCGACGTCGGACGGAACGACCCGTGTCCCTGCGGCAGCGGCAAGAAGTTCAAGAAATGTCACGGTCGCAACGCATGAACGCGGCCCGGCAACCCGGATGAACGAGGGCGCGACGTCGCTCTTCTCTCGGATGCGGGATCGAAAGCTCGTCCAGATCGTTGCCCTGTACCTCGGCGTCGCACTGGCGGGCGACACGACGGCCGCGATCGAGTCGTACCGCGAGCTCCTCGCGGGAGGTTGGGAGCAGGGGGTGGCGGACATCCCCCTCCTGTCCGATGCGCCCGCCCGCCTCGAAGCCCTCGGCGGCCGATGACGCGGGCCGATGCCGGTGATCCCACTGTGCGGCGCGCCCGATCCCCCCGAACAGGGCTCGGACGATCAATGGCTCACTTTCCAGACCGGAGATTCATGATGCGCGATCGAAGATCGGCTGCCGCCCTCGGTTCACAGCCCGTCCTGCTCCTCTTGCTCCTCCTGCTGCCCGCGGCGTCGGCCGTGGCCCAGGTGTCTCCCGATGCGGCCGACAACCCGGATGCCCGCGTGGCTCGCATCGTGGTCTCCCCGGATACGGCGGAGGTGACCGTCGGCGAGCGAGCACCGCTGACGTTCACGGCCCTCGACGCGGATGGCGCGCCCGTGCCCGACGCCTACCTCGGCGTCTACGTGGGTGGATCGGAGATCGGGTACGATCCGGACGCCGGCGAGGTCGTCGGCCTCGCGCCCGGTCGGAGCAGCATCATGGTGCGGGTCCGCGTACCAAACGACCGGCCGATCGGCTACGCGGACGTGATCGCCACGGCGACGGTCGACGTCCGTCCCGCCCGGGTCGACCGGCTCGTGCTCACGCCGGGGACGGACAGATTCTTTGCCGGCACGGGCGTCCCGCTCGCGGTGCAGGCATTCGCGGGTCCGGAACTACGCGGCGCGGCGGACGAGACCGCCGAGCTCCAGTGGACGTCGTCCGATACCACCGTCCTGCGCGCCTGGCCGGGCATCGCCCAGGCCGTGCGTCCAGGGTCGGCTCGTCTCACGGTGACCGCCCCGGGCGGAGCAGCGGCAACGCTCGACGTAACCGTGGCCCCCAACCCCGTGAAGGCGCTTTCCCTTGCCACCGCGCTGCAGCCCGGCGCGCCGTCGGCGCGCGTCGGCGACGTGGTTCGGATCACGGCCCGGACTGTCGACGGCGGGAACCGCGCGGTCGACGGTGCGTTCGTCACCTGGAGCGTCGATCCGCTCGACGGACAGCCGTTCGACGCGACATGGCACGAGAGCGAAGGCCCCGGCACCGCGGCATTCGTCGCCAACGAGCCCGGGCGCTACCGGATCACCGGTCGCGTCGGCGACGCGCAGGGGTGGTCGGAGATCGACGTCGAGCCGCGCCCGGCCCGTCGGCACATCGAGCGCATCGCGCACGGCGTCGTGCCCGTCGGCCAGGCGACGACCGATCTGTGGGTGTTCGAGGGTCTCGACGGTCGCGACTACGTCTACACGGGCACCTACTCGGGCAACCTGATGTACGCCTGGGACGTGACGGATCCGTCGGCGCCCGTGATCGTCGACTCGGTGGTGTTCGACGGACGCCGCGTGAACGACGTGAAGATCAACGAAGCCCGGTCGATCGCGATCGTCACGAGCGAGCATGCCGCGAATCGCCAGAACGGCCTCACCGTGCTCGACATCACGGAGCCCGCGCACCCGCGGCGACTGTCGCACTACGCCGAAGGCCTGACGGGCGGGGTTCACAACACGTGGATCGTGGGCGATCTCGTATATGCTGTGCACTACGGCACGCGGGCGCTTCACATCATCGACATCGCCGACCCGGAGGCACCGGTCGAAGTCGGTCGCTGGCAGCTCCCGAACGAAGACCGCTTCCTGCACGACGTCATGATCCAGGACGGGCTCGCCTATCTCAGCTACTGGAACGACGGGCTCGTGATTCTCGACGTCGGCGCGGGGATCAAGGGAGGCACACCCACCGAGCCCCAGCTCGTGTCGGAGTATGCCTATCGGTACCGCCTCGGCGCGGAAGCGTACGGCAACACCCACCATGCGATCCGCTACGGCAACTACGTCTTCACCGGCGATGAGATCTTCGGGTGCGCGGAGTGCCTCAACGGACCCCGGGGCTACATTCACGCCATCGACGTGTCCGACATCGAGCATCCGCGCGAGGTGGCCTGGTACCGCGTGCCCGAGGCCGGCGCCCACAATATCTGGGCGGAGAACGACAAGCTGTACATCGGCTATTACCAGGCCGGATTGCGTGTCGTCGACGTCTCGGGCGAACTGCGTGGGGACCTCTATCGCCAGGGACG
>JBPCJZ010000131.1:0-4305 GCA_051004775.1 Gemmatimonadota bacterium | reverse complement strand
CTGCTCGAGGAAGTCGGCGCGCGCCTGACGGCGACGAACCTCGAGGTCGGATCGCCGGGCGCCGGGCTACACGCGCCGGGCACCCCGTCCTTCGGCGTCGAGCGCTGGCTCGGCGGCGAGGCGTTCGCCATGTTCGATGACGGCGTGGTGGTCGGGGTCGGCGGTTCGGTGCGGAGCGACGCCCTGGACGCGCCCCCGTGGGCCGGCGCGGTGTTCGCCGCCGAGTTCCGCCTGGGCGCGGTGCGGCCGGCCCGGAGCCCGGAGTTTGTCGCGCTTCCCGCGTTCCCGTCCGTGGCGCGCGACCTGGCGCTCGTCGTGCCCGACGGGATCGCCGCGGGCGAAATAGAGGCGGGCGTGCGAGGGGTGGCCCCGCGTGAACTCGTCGGACTGCGGCCCTTCGACGTGTACGAGGGCGAAGACCTCGGCGAGGGGCGGCGCAGCGTCGCCTGGCGACTCGTTTTCCGCGCCGAGGACCGGACGCTGACGGATCGCGAGGTCGAGAAGCACGTCGCGAAGATCGTTACGTACTTGAGGGAGGAACTGGATGTCAGAGTCAGGGAATCCTGACGCCCCCGCGGTCGCCCGGGAACTCGAGGCGCTGGAGCGGGCGGTCGGCAAGCTGCTCGAAGAGCTCGAGACCATGCGGCGTCGCGTGGCGGAGGCTGAGAAGCGGAGCACGGGGCTGCAGGCCACGCTGGCCGCGTCCGGCGTCAAGCCCGGCGAGTCGGCGGACCTGGAGAAGCGCCTGCACGAGCTGGTCAAGGACAACGAGCACCTGCATGGTGTGCTCGAGGCGGCGCGGGAGAGGGCCGGTCGACTCCGCAGTCGACTGATCGTGATGGAAGACGAGTCCGCGACATGAGGAGAGCCGCGTGAGCGACTCGAAGAAGACGCAGGTCAGGGTCACGATTTTCGGGGAGGAGTACGCCCTCCGCTCCGAGATGGGCGAGGACTACACCCGTTCGTGCGCCGAATACGTGGACGAGCGGGTGAACGCGGTCCACATCACGGGCCACGTGCCCGAGCCGCACAAGGCGGCGATCCTGGCGGCCATGCAGATCACCGACGAGTTGTTCCAGGTGAAGGGCGCCGAATCGGACCTCGCCGGCTCCGTGGTGGATCGGATCACCGAGCTCCGCAAGCGCATCGAGACCTCGCTCGACCGCGGCGTGACCCAGGCCGAACTGGGGTCTTGAGACTGCCCCGACCCCGCGTGTGACGGCTTGCGAAGGGTTGGAACTTGGGGCAGGTTGGCGCTGGGTGACGCTGTGGGAGCGGTATTTGCCAGAACCTGAATAGACCTGCGGGATGTCCCGGTGCACGCGGGCCCAGCGGTCGCTCCGACCGGCGGATTTTTTGATCCCGCCGGTTTTTTTGTGCCACGAAGCAAACGGCGGTCCGGGGTGACCCGGCCGGGCGGCGGGCACTTTCGTAACGATAGATACATTGGAGTCGGTAGATGGACCTTCTGACGCTGGGCGTGGTGGCGGGCGCGGTATTTCTGGGGCTGATGGTGGGGATCGGCGTGGAACGGGCCGCCGAGCGCAGGCGAATCGACGGGCAGCGCAGCAGCGCCCGGGCCGAGATCGAGAGCACGCTGGACGGGGCGCGAAAGGAAGCGGAGACCATCCGCCGCGCGGCGGCTCTCGAAGGCAAGGAAGAAGGATACCGACTCCGTGACGAGCAGCTCGAAGAAGTAGAAGCGCGCCGCGCCGAACTGGAGAAGCTCGAGAAGCGGCTCGCCGATCGCGAGGAGAGCGCGGACCGCAAGTCGTCCACGCTGGATGATCGGCAGGAACGCCTGACCTTGCGGGAGGAGGCTCTCTCCGAGCGATCCCGCGAACTCGAGACCCAGCACTCCTCCCTCGAAGACCGCTCACGCCAGATCGATCTCGAGTTGGAGAAGCTCGCCGGGATCACCGCCCGCGAAGCGAAGGATCAGCTCATCGGACGAATCGAGGACGAGGCGCGCGCCCAGGCCGCTCAGACTGTCCGCGAGATCCGGGAACGCTCGCGCCGCGACGCGGAACGCGAGGCCAAGAAGATCATCGCCATGTCGGTCCAGCGGCTCGGCGTCGACCACTCCTCGGAAATCACCGTCTCCGTCGTCCCCCTGCCGAGCGACGACATGAAGGGCCGCATCATCGGCCGGGAAGGGCGCAACATCCGCTCCTTCGAAGCGGCCACGGGCGTCGACGTCGTGGTCGACGATACGCCGGAGGCGGTCATCCTCTCCAGCTTCGATCCGATCCGCCGGGAGATCGCGCGGCTCGCCATGGAGCGCCTGGTGAGCGACGGCCGCATCCATCCGGGGCGCATCGAGGAGATGGTGGAGAAGGCGGCCGAGGACGTGAAGACCGAGATGCGCGAGGCCGCGGAGGAGGTGCTGTACGAGCTGGGGATCCACGACCTGCCGAACTCGTTGATCGACGTGCTCGGCAACCTCAAGTACCGCACGAGCTACGGCCAGAACCAGCTTCGGCACGCGCGCGAGGTCGCCCTCCTGTCGGCCAACATGGCCGCGGAGCTCGGCGTGGACGCGACCCTGTGCAAGCGGATGGGCCTCCTGCACGACATCGGGAAGGGCCTGACGCACGAGCAGGAGGGCAGTCACGTCGACATCGGCTACGAGCTCTGCAAGCGCGCTGGCGAGAAGGACGCCGTCCTGAACGGGATCAAGGCGCATCACGGCGACGAACCGGCCCGCTACCCGGAGACGTTCCTCGTGACGGCGGCCGACGCGATCAGCGGCGCCCGCCCCGGCGCTCGACGGGAGTCCTTCGAGCTCTACGTGAAGCGGCTGGAGAAGCTGGAAGAGATCGCCAGGTCCCACACGGGCGTGCAGAAGGTCTACGCCATCCAGGCCGGCCGTGAGATCCGGGTGATGGTCATGCCCGATCAGGTAGACGACGCGAGGATGTCGGAGATCAGCGAACAGACGGCCCGGCGGATCGAGGACGAGCTGCAGTATCCCGGCCAGATCAAGGTCGTGGTCGTCCGCGAGTCGCGGTCCGTGAACTTCGCCCGCTAGAGGCCCGCCTAGAGGCCCGCCAGGGGAGGAAACGTGCCGGCTCAGATCATCGATGGGAAAGCGATAGCCGCGAAGGTGCGGGAACGGGTGCGCGAACGGGTGTCCGAGCTCGCGCGGGACGGGATCAAGCCGTGTCTGGCCGTGCTGCTCGTCGGGGAGGCCCCGGCCTCGAACGTGTACGTCGGGATGAAGCAGCGTGCCGCCGACGCCGCGGGCATCAAGGCGATCGATCGGCGGCTGCCGGCTTCAGCGACCCAGGAGGAGATCCTCGCGATCCTCGACGAGTGGAACGCCGATCCGTCCGTGCACGGCATCCTGGTGCAGCTCCCCCTGCCGGACCAGGTCGACGAGCGGACGGTCATGGAGCGCCTGCGCCCCGAGAAGGACGTGGACGGCTTCCACCCGGTGAACGTTGGCCGAATGACGAGCGGCGACCCCGACGCCTTCCGTCCATGCACGCCGGCCGGCGTGCAGGTCCTGCTCGAGCACATCGGCTACGATCCGTCGGGAAAGCACGCGGTGATCGTGGGCCGCTCGAACATCGTAGGCCGGCCGATGGCGGCGATCCTGTCGCAGAAGGAGGCCTACGCCAACGCGACCGTCACCATCGCGCACAGCCGCACGGCCGACCTCGGCGCCGTCACGCGGCTGGCCGACGTACTGATCGTGGCGATCGGCCGGCCGGAGGCCGTGACGGCGGACATGGTCTCGGAGGGTACGGTCGTCATCGACGTGGGCGTGAACCGCGTGGATGACCCGTCCACGCCGAAGGGATATCGACTGGTCGGCGACGTCGACTACGACGGCGTGCGGGAGAAGGCGTCATGGATCACGCCCGTGCCGGGGGGCGTCGGCCCGATGACGATCGCGATGTTGCTCAGCAACACGGCGGCGGCGGCGGCACGGCAGGGCGCCGGTACGGGTTCGCGGTCGGGCGCGCGGTTGGGTGCGCGGTCGGGTTCGCAGCTTAGCGCCGGGTCCTGACGGAAGCCGATCCGATGACGCGGCCGCAGATCTCGCTGTTCGACGACGGGGGCGAGCCGGAGGAGACGCCGTCGGGGGCGCCGGGAGCGTCGGAGACGCCGGAGGCGGAGGCGGAGGCGCCGGAGGCGGAGGCGCCTCGAGCTGAGGCGACGCGCACGGAGGACGATTGTAACGACGATGTTCTCGGTGGTTCGGGCGACCTCACAGCAATTTCCCAATTTCCCAATTTCCCACCCGACGACAGCGCAGTTCCGGAGAGAGCACCCGCGCCTGCCTCGCCTGCCTCGCCT
>JBPCJZ010000130.1:0-17546 GCA_051004775.1 Gemmatimonadota bacterium | reverse complement strand
CGCCGGAGCCTATGGAGAACGTAGACAGAACCGACCGTATCGAGCAGCGCCTGATCGAGGACGAGATGCGGGATTCGTTCATCGATTACTCGATGAGCGTGATCGTCCAGCGGGCCCTCCCGGACGTGCGCGACGGCCTCAAGCCGGTCCACCGCCGCATCCTCTACGCCATGCACGAGGCGGGCCTCAACCCCACCCGCGGGTACAAGAAGAGCGCGACGGTCGTAGGCGACGTCCTCGGTAAGTACCATCCGCACGGCGACAGCGCGGTCTATGACTCGCTCGTCCGTATGGTGCAGGACTTCTCGCTCCGCTACCCGCTGATCGACGGGCAGGGCAACTTCGGCTCGATCGACGGCGACAGCGCGGCGGCTTACCGGTACACCGAGGCGCGGCTCCAGCGGATTTCGGTCGACATGCTGACCGATATCGAGAAGGAGACGGTCGACTACTCCCCGAACTTCGACGATCGGCTGCTCGAACCTGTCGTGCTGCCGGCGGGTCCGCCCAACTTGTTGATCAACGGGTCCTCGGGCATCGCCGTCGGCATGGCGACCAACATCCCGCCACACAACCTCGGCGAGGTGGTCGCGGCCTGTCACCTCCTCATCGACGACCCCGACGCGACGGTCGAAGATCTCATGGAGCACATCCGCGGCCCCGACTTCCCGACCGGCGGGCTGGTCTACGGCCGCGAGGGCATCCGCGGCGCGTACACCGAGGGACGGGGCCGCGTCGTGATGCGCGGCCGGGCGCACGTCGAGGAGAAGGCGTCGGGCGGCGAGCGGATCATCGTGACGGAGATCCCGTTCATGGTGAACAAGAGCCGACTGATCGAGCAGATCGCCCAGCTCGTCCGCGACAAGAAGATCGACGGTATCTCCGACTTGCGCGACGAGTCGGCCCGCCAGGGGATCCGAGTCGTGATCGACATCAAGCGCGACGCGATCCCGCAGATCGTGCTGAATCTCCTGTTCAAGCACACGCAGATGCAGTCGACGTTCGGCGTCATCATGCTGGCGCTCGACCACGGGATACCGAAGGTGATGACGCTGAAGGAAATGCTCGTCCACTTCCTCGATCACCGGCACGAAGTGATCGTCCGCCGCAGCGAGTACGACCTCCGCGCCGCGCGCGACCGCGAGCACATCCTCGAGGGCCTGAAGATCGCCGTCGACAACATCGACGAGGTCGTCGCGATGATCCGCGCCTCGGATGACGCCGAGCACGCATCCAATCGCCTGCAGGAGCGCTTCGAGCTCAGCGAGACGCAGGCGTCCGCGATCCTCGCGATGCGCCTGTCGCGTCTTACCGGACTGGAGATCGAGAAACTCGAGACGGAACTCGCCGAGGTCCGCGCGGAGATCGCACGGCTCGACGAGCTGCTCGCCTCGCGCGAGCTCCGCATGCAGACGATCCGCGACGAGCTCAGCGAGCTTGCGACGCGCTTCGCTGACGAGCGCCGCACGGAGATCATCGGCGAGAACGCGAGCTTTGACCCCGAGGACCTGATCGCCGACGAGCCAATGGTGATCACCGTCTCGAACCAGGGCTACATCAAGCGCATCCCGCTCGACACGTACCGCCAGCAGCGTCGCGGTGGACGGGGGATCGCCGGCATGGGCACGAAGGAAGAGGACTGGGTCGAGCACCTGTTCACGGCCTCGGCCCACGACTACCTGATGTTCTTCACGGCGCGCGGGCAGGTGTACTGGCTCAAGGTGCACCAGATCCCACCCGCTTCCCGCGCCTCGCGCGGCAAGCCGATCATCAATCTCCTCAATGTCGCGAAGGACGAGACGATCGCCTCGATCGTCCGCACCCGCGAGTTCCCGGAGGACCGGTATCTCCTGTTCGCGACGCGCTGCGGCCAGATCAAGAAAACGTCGCTCGCCGCGTACTCCAACGTGCGGACCGTCGGCCTCAACGCGATCAACATCGTTGATGACGATTCATTGATCGACGTGCAGCTGATCGACCCTGACAACGACATCCTGCTGATCACGAAGAAGGGAATGGCGATCCGGTTCGAGGAGGCGGACGCGCGGGAGATGGGTCGCGCCACGCAGGGTGTCCGCGGCGTCCGGCTCCGCGACGGCGATGCCGTCGTCGGGATGGTCGTCGAGCGCCAGGACGACGCCACCGTGCTCACCGTGACCGAGCGCGGCATGGGAAAGCGGACCCTTATCTCCGAGTACCGCACCCAGCGTCGCGGCGGGAAGGGCCTGATCAACTTCCGGCTCACCGAGAAGACCGGCGACGTCGTGGCCGCGAAGGAGGTCATCGACGAAGACGAGTTGATGCTCGTCACTCGCAACGGTGTCATCAATCGGCAGGGCGCGTCCGAGATCCGCGTCATCGGGCGGAACACGCAGGGCGTGCGCGTCATCCAGCTGGACAAGGGCGACGTGCTGATCGACCTGGCCCGGGTCGCGCGCGACATCGAAGACGGCAACGGCCTGGACGACCTGCAAGACGGCGAATCCGGAGTGGAAGACGAACTGGAGACGGCCGGGACCGGGGATGCCGCTGACTGACCCAACGTCGAACCTCGGCTCGGACCCCGTCTCGGATGTCATCTCGGACCTCGTCTCGGTAGAGGCCATCCGGGAGGCGGCGGCTCGCATCGCGCCCGTCGCGGTGCGGACGCCGCTCCTGGTATCCGAGGTCGACCTCCCGGGCGGCGGCGCCGCGCGGGTGTGGCTCAAGTGCGAGTCGCTGCAGCACGCGGGCGCGTTCAAGCTCCGGGGCGCCTACAACCTCATCGCGTCCCTGACGCAGGCCGAGCGCGACGCCGGGGTCGTGACCTACTCCTCCGGCAACCACGCGCAGGGCGTCGCGTGGAGCGCGCGGGAGTTCGGCATCGCCGCCACCGTCGTCATGCCCGTCGACGCGCCCGAGGTGAAGCGGCGCGCCGTGATTGCGATGGGGGCGCGGGTAGAGCGGGTGGGCACGACGACGCCGGAGCGACAGGCCCGTGCCGAGGAGATCGTCGCCGAGGAGGGCGGCACGATGGTCCCGCCGTTCGACGACCCGCGGATCATCGCCGGCCAGGCGACGGCGGGCCTCGAGATCCTCGACCAGCTCGCGGACGCGGCCGCCCGACAGCCGGGACTCGCGCCGCCCGTCGGCGCGCCCGGCCTCGTGCTCGTGCCGATCGGCGGGGGCGGCCTGCTTTCCGGCATCGCGGCCGCCGTCCGACGGTTGTCGCCCGCCACCCGCATCGTGGGGGTGGAGCCCGAAGGCGCGCCCAAGATGCGCCGATCGCTCGACGCAGGGCATCCGATCACGCTTTCGTCGATCGACACCATCGCCGACGGCCTCAAACCGGTGCGTCCCGGCGATCTCACCTTCGAGCACACCCGCGCCCTCGTCGACGATGTCGTCACGCTGACGGATGCGTCGATCCGCGCCGCGGTGCTGTGGTGCTACGGTCGCCGGCTCGTCGTCGAGCCGAGCGGCGCCGCCACGATCGCCGCCCTGCGCTCGGGCCGTGTCGCCCCGGCCGCGAAAGGCGAGACGGTAGCGGTCCTCTCGGGCGGGAACCTCGACCCGGCGCTCCTGCAGCGCTGGATCGCGGAGGCCGGCGAAGGCGATCAGATCGACGGGGCGGCCGATGCCGAGCGCTGAACTCTTCGCGGCCGTCAGCGCGCCGACGCGCGTCACGGAAGCGGGCCTCGAGCGCGCCGTCGTCGACGCGGGCTACCTGCACGGTCTGCGCGTGGCCGGCCTCCTGCCGCTGATCGCGTCGCCGCTGGATGACGACATGACGCACCAGCGGATGTTCGACGCGGCCAACGCGCTGCTCCTGACGGGCGGCGAGGACGTGGATCCGGCGCGCTACGGCGAACCGGTGCGGGGCACGCGGCGCTTCTCGACCGAACGCGACGCGATGGAGTTCGATCTTCTCGAGCAGGCGCTCGAGCGCGGAATGCCGGTGCTCGCGATCTGCCGTGGGATGCAGGTGCTCAACGTCGCGCTCGGGGGCACGCTACACCAGGATCTCGAAACGGACTTCGACGACGCGATCGTCCACGACAGCTGGAAAGACTTCGACGGCTCGATCCATCCGATCACCCCGATGGATCCAGTACTCCTGGGCGGCGTGTTCGACGACGGCCCGACGGTCCAGAACTCGGCCCATCACCAGGGGATCGACCGGCTCGCCGACGTTTTGACGCCCGTCGGACATACGAGCGACGGCCTCGTCGAGGCGGTCGAGCTCAGGCGCCCCGGCGGCGCCTGGACGGTCGGCGTACAGTGGCACCCCGAGCGGAAGATCGACCGGGACGACGGGGTGAACCGGCGGCTGTTCGAGGCATTCGGCGACGCGGCCCGCGGGCTCGGGCAGGCGGCCGGCCCCAGGCTGGTGCCGTGAATCGCGTTGCGCTGCTGTTCGACTTCGACGGTACGCTGGCTGACACGCTGGGCGCCGGAAAAGCAGCGCTGTCCGCCGCGATGAGCGAAGTCTACGACGAGACCGGACCCGTGGACGATTTCGATTTTCACGGACGCACGGACCCGGAGATCGTCCGCGGCCTGCTGCGTCATTCCGGTCGGTCCGATCGCGACATCGATGACGGCTTCGCCGCGCTCTGGCCCGCCTACCTCCGACGGCTCGCCAGCGAACTCGAGTCGCTTGCCGGCCGGGCGACGACGCTCGGCGGCGTCCGGCGCCTCCTCGCGAGACTGGCCGGTGACGACCGCTTCGCCTGCGGGCTCGTCACGGGCAACCTCAAGGAAGGCGCCCGGCTGAAGCTCGCGGCGGTCGGCTGCGACGGCCACTTCGGCTTTGGGGCGTATGGCTCGGACGCGGAGGCGCGCGACGAGCTCCCCCCGGTGGCGCTTTCACGCGCCGCGGAGCGCTTCGGCCGGGAGTTTCGTGCGCGGGAGGCGGTCGTGATCGGGGACACGCCGGCCGACATCCGTTGCGCGCGGGCCTCCGGTGTCCGGGTGCTCGCGGTCGCGACCGGTCGGCACTCCGTTGCCGAGCTCGAGGCGCACCGGCCCGACGCGGTGCTGGAAGACCTGACCGACGCGGATCGGGTCGTGGCGTTCTTCCTCGAGAGCCAGGAGAATCCTGCCGATGGCTGATTCCATGCTTCTCGACGTATTCGTGCAGGGCGCCGGCGTGGAGCGGGAGGCCGAAGTCGAGCGGATCGATCGCGGCATCCGGTTCGGTACGCGGACCGTCCCGTGGCGCGACATCCTGTGGGTGTCACGCCGCTCGGGCATGATCCTCGTGTTCACGTCGAACCTGAACCTCGCGATCCAGGCGACCGGACGGTCGCTGAGCCGCCTCGAGGACTGGCTCGGCGAAGGGGTCGATCAGACGGAACTGCGCCGCCGTCTCGTGCGTCAGCTCGGCCACGAGGTCGTCCTGTTCGCCGCCGGCTGCGCGGTGGACGGGCGCTTCCAGGGCAGGAAGCTGAGGGGACTGTTCCTCGCGGCCGCCACCCGGCGTGCCCTCTATCTGCTGACCGGGAACGGGCAGCACACGATCGAATGGCCGGTCGATCGCGTGAAGCGGCAACTGGCGCGGCCGGGTGAGATCGGCGGCGACGGCCTCATGCTGACGCGCGGTGACGACGAAATCCTCCTCCGGTACCTGTTTCCCGAGGAAGTCGTGGCGCTCGCGACCGCCTGTCGGAAACAGCCGCCGCCGGCCCGCTCCGGTGACGGCCCGACCCTCGAACTGTTCAGCCGCAAGGAAGTCTCACCGCCTCCACCCGCGGAACTGCCGGAATTTTCCGTCGCGGCCGGGGCGCTCCACGAGGTGGCCCGTCGAGCCGCCGTCAACGTTCCCGGTGAACTCCGCGCCCGGGCCGAGCTGGAGGCCGAGTTCTTCGAGGTCCACTTCCTCGAGCTGGGGGAGATCGCGCTGGGCCCCTTGATCCTGCGCAAGTCGGCCGCCTCGACGGCGGGAAGTCTGCGCAAGGCGGCGGAATCGATGGATGCCGCGGGACTGCAGGAAGACACCCGGGCGGCCGTGGCGGCGGCGGCCGACCGCATCGTCACGGTATTCCAGGGCGCGGCGGTTCGCCTCGCCGAAGGGCGCGTCGGCGCGTCGGCGTCGGCCGACTCGATCGGCGCGGACGAACTGCGCGAACGGCTCGGACGCCGCATGCAGGCGCCGTTTGATCGGCTGTGGGCCCGTTTCGAGGGCCTGGACATCCAGGTGCAGCACCTGATGGAGGTGCTGGATCGCTACGAAGACGGGCCGCCCGACGAGGACGACACGGACGTCTCCGAGGCCGCCGACGAGTGGCGGGCGACGCTGGGCCGACTCGACGCCGGATATGTCGGCGCGTGGCGGGAGCTCGTAGAGGAGATCGAGAAGACCTGGTCCACGGATCTCCTGCCCCGACTCGTCGCCGTGGCGACGCAGGACCGGAAGGGAATACCGGAGTGGGCACAACTCGCGGCACTGGGAACGATCACGCTGGTGATCGTCGTGGCACTCGTCGTCGTGTTCGTGGTATGACGCCGACTGGGGCCTGAAGTAGAACCGGGATGGGTAGAAACCAAGGAGTGTGACGGTGGCGAAGAAGAACAAGAAGCAGGCGCGGCCCAAACCGGCGCCGCCCGCGAAGAAGAAGAGCTCGGCCGGCTTCTACCTTGTGCTCGGCGGGATGGCGCTCGTCGGCGTCGTGGCCCTGCTGCTGCTCAACCGCGGCGGGTCCGGGAGTTCATCCCTCCCACCCGTCAGCGTGGCCCAGACGGACGTAGCGCCGAGCGGCGCGTTCGGCGTCTCTATGGGACCGGACGCTGCGCCGGTGCGCATCGTCGAGTTCGCCGACTTCCTCTGCCCCGCGTGCCGCAACTTCAACGCCGTCACGGGCAAGCTGCTTCGGCAGAACTTCGCCGTCGGCGAGGGTGCGACGCTGCAGTGGGTGAACTACGACTTCCCGCTCCATGAGCAGTCCTGGCAGCCGGCGCTCGCCGCGCGATGCGCCGAGCCGAGCGGCAAGTACTGGGAGATGCACGACCTCCTGTACGCCAGGGCCGACGACTGGGCCACCGAGTCGAACATGAACCGGACCTTCGTCGATTTCGCCGAGACCGTCGGCATCGACAAGAAGGAGTTCGAGGCCTGCCTCAAGGATCGGTCCGGCCTGGAAGACATCGGCGCCTCGCGGAAGTACGGCGAGACCCTGGGGGTCAGTTTAACGCCGACGTTGTTCATCAACGGGCAGAAGATTCCCCCCGAGCGTCGCTACTACTCGTACGAGGGTATGGCGGCGCTAATCCAGCAGGCGGCCGCGCAGGCCGGCGAGCGCGAGGCGGAGCCGACCGAGTCCGCGGAGCCGGCGGAAGCGCCGGCGCGCTGAGCGTGCCGACGAGATCGGCACGGCGTTGACCCTGTCGGCCGAGACGCGCTACCGCGGTGTCGCGGTGCTCGCGCTCGCCGGCGCGTTCATCTCGACGTACCTGCTGCTGTACAGCCTCGGATACTACGGGATGATCCTGTGCGGAACGGGGTCGTGCGAGGTCGTCCAGACCTCGAAGTACGCGGTGTTTCTCGGGCTGCCGGTCCCCGGCTGGGGAGCCGCGTGGTATGCCGGGATGCTCGTCCTGGCGCTGATCATGGCGGCGGGGCGCCCGCAAACGAGCGGGCCAGGCAAGCTCATCGCGGTCTTCGCGACGGCCGGCCTGGCCTTTTCGATCTATCTGTCGGCGCTCGAGGCGTTCGTGATCCACGCCTGGTGCCGGTGGTGCCTCGTCAGCGCCGCGCTGACCATCGTGATCTTCCTGCTTGTCGCCCCCTGGCGGAGCCTGCGGCGCGACTGAGACTCAGGCCGACGCCCGCCAGAAGCCTTCCAGGGCGTCGCCGTCGAGCGAGTTCTTCAGCTTGTCGAAGGCGCGGTTGCGGATCTGCCGGATCCGCTCGCGCGTGACGCCCAGCAGCTCACCAATTTGCTCCAGCGTCATCTCTTCACCGTCGTCGAGCCCATAGTACAGGACGAGGATCTTGCGCTCGCGTTCGGTCAGGTAGCTCTCGAACATCCGCTCGAGGAACTCCCGCCGCGCCTGCGCCTCGACATCCACCTCGATGTCGCCCTCGTCGGCGCCGGAGAACCGCTCCCCGAACGACGCGCTGTCACGGTCCGACTTGTCCAGCGGCGCGTCGAGGCTGAGCTCCGCCGAGGCCACACGCCGGAGCGCGCGTACCGTCTCGACCGGTTCCTTCATCTCGTCCGCGATCTCGCGATCCGTCGGCGAGCGCCCGAGCTTCTGCGTGAGCGCCGTCTCCGTGCGGGACAGCTTCACGAGATTCGAGTTCTGGTTCAGCGGAATCCGCACAGACCGCGTCTGCTCGGCCAGCGCCTGGAGGACCGTCTGACGGATCCACCACACGGCGTAGGAGATGAACTTCACGCCCTTCTCGGGATCGAACTTCTTGACGGCCTTCAGCAGGCCTTCGTTCCCGATGCACACGAGCTCCGCGAGGTTAAGGCCGCGGCCCTGATACTTCTTGACGTAGGAAATCACGAAACGGAGGTTCGCCGTAACGAGGCGTTCCGCCGCCTGCTTGTCACCCTCACGCGCCCGGCGAGCGATCTCGCGCTCTTCCTTCGGGTCTACGATCAGGGGATAACGCTCGACGTCCTGCAGATACTGGTCGAAGGAGTCGAGGGCTCGCGAATCGAAGAACATGTCACTCCCTGCTTTGCTTTGAAGCTTGACGGCCCCCACCCCGGAGTGCCGCAACTCCGGTCAGAGAACCGAAACCAACATCATACCACCTGAAGTACCCTTTGTTCCACCCCCCCCGGGGGCCGCCGGCTCATCGGCCGCCGAGCGACTCCCGGAGCCAGGCCTCGTCATCCGGCGTAAGGCCTGCGTCTTCCGCCGACCCTCCGCCGCCCGCCGAAGCCGCGCGGCTCCAGCCACGCACCCGGGTGAACACCCAGAGGCCGCCCGCCACGAGCACCGCCGCTGGTAGGATATACACCAGCAGGTTCAATCCGGTTGCGGGCGGCTTGAGGATGATCCAGTCGCCGTAGGACCCGACGAAGTAGTCGAGGATCTCGTCCTCCGTTCGACCGGTCGCCAGGCGCTCGCGGATGACCGCCTGCATCTGTTGGGCAATGCCCGAGTTGGATTCGAGAACCGACTGGCCGGTGCACACCGGACAGCGAAGTTTCGCCGCGATCTCGGCCGCGCGGGCGTCGAGGCGGGCCGCGGCCGAATCCGAGAGCACAGAGGGATCCGCCGGGGGTTCGCCCACGCGCATCGGTTCCTGCGCGGCGAGCCGGCCCGCCGAACCGAGAAGCAGGAGCAGCAACGGCAGCAGCGGGGAAGCCGGCAGGCGAGCGGTGCGGCGGCGGCGGCTCACGGCGCGCCGCGTCCGGCGACCGGCGTCGGCAGCGCCCGCAGGGAATCGACGTTGGTCTGCACGACGTCCCACGTCACCGGGCCGATGTGCTTCATCCCGATGGTTCCCTCGCGCGTCAGGAAGAACGTTTCCGGCACGCCGTGCACTCCGTAGTCGATCGCCGTTCGGCTGCCCGTGTCGATGACGTGCCGCCATTCGTCACCCAGCTCGTCCAGGAAGCGCCGGGCGTTGCGCCGGGAGTCGTCGTACACGACGCCGATCACTTCCACGTCCTCCACGGGCCAGGTCTGCGCCGCGCGAATCAGGACGCCGTGCTCCGCCCGGCACGGAACGCACCACGAGGCCCAGAAATTCAGCACGACGACCCGGCCCCGGAGGTCGGCGAGCGACAACGAGTCCCCGGGCTCCGCCAGCGTCTCGAGGCGCCAGTCGGGGGCCTCGCGATCGATCAGCGGGGTCGGAAAGAAATCCGCGTCCCGCGTCAGCCCGAACGCCAGCAGGGCCAGGAAGGGCAGGGCGGCGAGGGGCAGCAGCCAGCGCCGGCGGCCGGTCATGAGAAGCCGCCGGGCTCGGCGGCCGGTCATGAGAAGCCGCCGGGCTCGGCGGCCGTCACCCGGACGGCGGGCGAACGGCTGTTTTGCGGCGCTACGGCCAGGATGGCGCCGAGCGCGATGATCATCCCGCCGATCCACAGCCACGGCACGCCCGGATTCACGATCGCCCGGATCGTGGCGTGCGTGCCGCCCGGGTCGAAGGACATCAGCGTGATGTACAGATCCTCGTCGATGAACGAGCGCACCGCGGGCGTCGCCACGGGTTCGGGCGTGCGGGCCTGGCGGTAGAAGTTGGTCCGCGGGGTGATCGTGCCGACGAGCTTGCCGCCCCGCGAGGCGGTGAAGCTCGCGGCGACCACGTCACGATGCGCCTCCTTCCAGGCGCGCACGGAGTCGAAGCGGATGGCGTAGTCCCCGAGTACGAGTTCCTGCCCTTCGGCGAGGGTCGCTTCGCGCTCGAACCGCCACGTCCCCGAGATGGACAGGGCGACGATGATCACGACGATGCCGGTGTGGACGATGTAGCCGCCGTAGCGCCGGTTGTTGCGCGTGAGGATCTGCGCCAGCCCGCGGAGCGGACCCACGCCGGCGATCCGCCGCCGTGCCGCGACCCCCTTGGCGAACTCGTCCACGATCGTCGTCATCACGAAGCCCGCGAAGCCGAACGTGATTAGCGGATATACCTCGCGGATGCCGAGCGCCAGCGCGAGGGCCGCGACGGCCAGGCCGACCATGGTCGGCGCCAGGAACGCGCGGCGCAGCTTCTCGGGCGTCGTGCGGCGCCACGGCAGCGCGGGACCGACGCCCATCAAGAACAGCAGGAGCAGGCCGAGCGGCACGCTGACCATGTTGAAATAGGGCGGTCCGACGCTCACCCGGTCCCCGTTGATCGCCTCGACGACGAGCGGGAACGTCGTGCCGAGCAGGACCGTGAACGTGAGCGCCGCGAAGACCAGGTTGTTCAGGATGAAGGAGCTCTCTCGCGACACGACGCCGTCGAGCGAGCCGGGCGCGTGCAGCCGGTCGGCCCGCCACGCGATGAGCGACAGCGACGCGATGGTCACGAAGGCGATGAACCCGAGAAACAACGGCCCGATGGAGCCTTCGGTGAAGGCGTGCACGGAGTCGAGCACGCCCGAGCGGGTGAGGAAAGTCCCGAACAGCGTGAGCAGGAACGTGCCGATGATGAGCGTGATGTTCCAGGTCTTCAGCATCCCCCGTCGTTCCTGCACCATCACGGAGTGCAGGAAGGCGGTGGCCGTGAGCCAGGGGAGGAACGAGGCGTTCTCCACGGGATCCCAGGCCCAGTACCCCCCCCATCCGAGTACCTCGTACGACCACCAGGCGCCGGCGACGATGCCGAGGGAGAGGAACGCCCACGGCGTCACCGTCCAGCGGCGGGTCGTGCGGATCCACTCGTCGTCGACCTTGCCGGCCAGCAGCGCGGCGATCGCGAACGAGAACGGGACGGCGAGCCCCACGTAGCCGAGGTAGAGCAGCGGCGGGTGCAGGCCCATGAGCGGGTGATTCTGCAGCAGCGGGTTCGGGCCGGGCCCATCGGCGGGGACCGGCGAGGTCAGCCCGAACGGGTTCGCCACGGTCGCGACGAGTCCGTAGAAGAACACGCCCACGATGCCGAGGACGCCGAGCGCGAAGGGAAGCAGGCGTGAGTCCGACCGCCGCTGGACCCACACGACGAGCGCCGTATAGGAGGCGAGGATGAACCCCCAGAACAGGATCGAACCTTCGAGGCTGCTCCACAGCGAGATCGCCGTATAGTAGGCCGGCGTGGCCCGGCTGCCGACCTGCGCGACGTAGTCCACGCTGAAGTCGTGGGTCAGGAGCGCATATTCCATTGCGCCGATCGCGGTGGCCATCGCGAGGAAGACGAATCCGGCCGTGTACCGCGCGCCGCGCAGCAGATCGGGGCTTCGCCGGAAGCCGGCGGCCAGCCCGACGACCGCCAGCGCGGCCGAACCGAGCCACGCCGAGGTGACTGCGATACTTCCGATGAGTGCGGTCAACCGGCTACTCCCCGGCTCCGGTCTCGATCAGTGACTCGTACATGGACGGCGGCACGGAGTCGCCGTGCGGCGCCTTGTACTCGTTTGAATGCTTCACCATCAGGTTGGTGGACTCGAACGTCCCGTCGGCGCGCAACGACCCTTCCACCACCACCCCGATTCCGTCGCGGAACATCGCGGGGATCGCGCCGGTCGAGTGGACCGGCACTTCGCCGGCGCTGTCCTGGACGACGAACTGCAGATCGAGCGCCTCGGCGTCCCACACCACCGAGCCGGGCTTCACCTGGCCCCCGAGCCGGAGCGGGCGGTCGACGGAGTCCGTCCGCTGAGCGACGAGTTCGGTAGGCGTCAGGAAGTACACGATGTTCTCCTGGAGGCCACCCGCCAGCAGCATGCCGATCGCCGCCGCCACGGCCAGGGCACCCACGCCCGCCCAGAGTTTCTTCGAAGTCTTCATCTATTCCGTCTCGTCATTTCTCTCATCGTTTCGCGTCCCGAGCGCCGCGGCGAGGTCGCGCTCGGCGACCACGAGCTGGCGCCGGATTCGCCACGCGTAGCCGAGCAGGGAGATCCAGATCAGACCGTACCCCGCAATGACATATTCGTTACCCATTAGTAATACACCATCAGTCGTACGCCATGCGCTCGTCGAGCTCCGCCTCGACCCTTGCGAGCCGCACTCCGCGGGCCGTGAGATAGGCGAACACGAACAAGAAGGCGACGAAGTTCAGCATCCACGCGGCCAGGATCTCGCTCGACACCGAACGCGGGCTCGAGGGCGGCTGGTGGAGGGTCCGCCACCAGATGACGGAAAGATAGACGATGGGAACCTGTACGAAGCCGAGGATGCCGATGATCGCGGACCAGCGGGCCCGCTGCTCGGCTTCGTCCGCGAACCCGCGGACCGCGAGATAGCCGATGAAGATCGAGAGCAGGATCGCGGTCGTCGTGAGCCGCGGATCCCACGTCCACCAGACTCCCCACGTGGGCTTCCCCCACAGCATGCCGGTCGCCAGCGTCAACGAGATGAAGACGACGCCCGCGGCCGCGGCGCTCGCGGCGATCCGGTCGGCGCGGAGATCGCGCTGCACCAGGTAGAGTACGCTGCACACGAACACGACGAAGAACGAGACGAACGCCGTCCAGGCCGCCGGTACGTGAACGTACATGAGGCGCTGTACCTCGCCCTGCTCGACATCGGCGCCGACCACGAAGAGGCCGACGAAGCTTCCGGCCAGCATGAGCAACAGGGCCGCCACTCCGAGCCAACCGACCCAGGGTGTGTTGCGGGACAACTATTCCTCCACCGCGACAGGGAAAATCCAGGTGCAGACGACGAACAAGACTACGTCGTACGCTACGAGAAGTCGAACCCAGACGGCCGCCTCTCCGAACGGGTTTCCATCGACCAGGAGCTGGGTCGCGTTCACCGCTCCGAGCAGGGGAGGAACCAGCGCGGGAATGAGCAGGAGCGGGAGCATGATCTCGCGAGCTCGGAGGTGCAACGTGAGCGCCGCATAGAACGTTCCGGTGATCGAGAACCCGAGCGTACCGAGGACTGCGATGCCGGCGAGCGGGAGGGCATGCGGGGCCAGTTCGGCCTGGAACAGCACGGCGGCCGCGGGCCAGAGGACCGCTTCGACGGCCAGCAGCAGGATCACGTTGCCGGCCAGCTTGCCCAGGTAGATCGCCCGCGGGTCGCCGGGGAACATCCGCAGGCCCTCGAGGCCGCCCGCGGCTTCCTCCGCCTGGTAGGTACGGCTGAGCGACAGGAGGCCGGTAAAGACAATCGCGACCCACACCAGACCGGCGGATATACGCTTCAAAAGCGGGGTGTCCGGTCCGATGGCGAAGGAGAATACGAACAGGACCAGGGTGGCGAAGGCCAGCATGGAATAGAAGCTGGCCCGGGTTCTCACCTCGATGAGGAGATCCTTCCAGACAATCGCGGCAACGCGGCGCGGGAGCGACATCAGACGGGGCCGGCGGGCTGCAGTCTTCCGGCCTCCAGGCGCAGCGCCTGGTCTGCCGTTCGCGTGGCCTCCCCCGCCTGGTGCGAGGCGATGATCACGGCCGTGCCGGACTCCCGGAACCGGGACACGATGCGGTCGACCTGTCCGATTCCGTCCGCGTCGAGCCCGGCGTAGGGCTCGTCGAGCAGCGCGACGTCGAGTGGGCGCATCCGCAGGGCGGCGAGGGCCAGCCTCCGCCGCATGCCGGTGGAGTACGTCCGGACTCTCTGCTCGCCGGCGTCGGCCAGGCCGGCCGCCTCGAGAAGCTCCGCGATCCGCGCAGGTCCGGCCTCGACGCCCGTCATCCGCGCCGCGAAGCGGAGGTTCTCCGCCCCGCCGAGTTCATCGTACAGGAACCCCCGCGCCGACAGGTAACCGACCCGGCCGCGTATCCGTTCGGCGCCGCCACGCAGGTCGAACCCGGCGACGGATCCCGTGCCGGAGGACGGGCGCAGGAGCGTGGCGATGATCCGCAGCAGCGTGGTCTTACCCGCGCCATTCGGGCCCGTGAGTACGAGCGACGATGCGGGTGCGACGCGAAGATCCACGCCCCGCAGCACCCGCCGCCGTCCGAACCTTCGATGTACATCCTGCAGTTCGACCACGGCCGTCGCCGCGTCGATGTCCGGCTTCGTCAGCTGTCGCTCAGCCGTCGGGCGATCTCCCGGCCCACCTCGTCGACGTACGACCAGCTCGGGTGTGCGCGCGGAAGGGGCCGCAACCGCGCCCATTGCGGTGGCTCGCTGGGCAGGTCCGTCGGGTTGAACAGCGGCTCGACGTACAGACGGGTGCCGCCGCGGAACGGCTCGGCCCACATCAGAAGCTTGATGAACTGTTCACTCTGCGAGACCTGGTTGAGCGGCGCCGAAGGGAAGACCGTCGGAACGTGGATCCAGTCGGATTCCATTCGCGCCATGTTGGCCGTATCGCCGGCGAAGCGCTGGAACGAGCGGGCCATGATACCGTCGTCCCGCAGCGCCTCCCACGCCGCCTGCATCACGCTGTCCGGCGGGGCGCCGTACTCGGCCGTGACCGCCCGCCCCGAGGGGCCGCGACCCAGGCCGCCGGAGCTGCCGGAAGCGCAGGCGATTCCCAGCATCGGCGTGAGGGCCGCGAGCATCAGCATTCGCACGTTGCGGGTCATATCCGAGTATCCTCTGTTCGGGTGTGTACGCAGCCCGAGTATAGGCCGGGGGCCGTGCCGCGTCTATTTTCGCGCGCCTCCGGATATGCGACCCCGGAAGGCGGTGCGCGGTCCGCCCGAAGCGTCGGACGGCGAGTGGGAAGCAACCGGACGAATCTGACAACCAGCGAGGTGCCGTGGATCTCGGCGATATCCAGGACTTGATGATTCCGGAGGGGGAGTCGATCCTCCTCCTCGTCCTCGACGGACTCGGGGGCCTTCCCCGCGAGCCCGGCGGACCGACCGAACTCGAGGCCGCCCGGACGCCTCACCTCGATGCCCTCGCGGACGCGGGCGGTTGCGGGCTCCACTGGCCCGTGGCGCCGGCGCTGACCCCGGGGAGCGGGCCCGGCCACCTCTCACTGTTCGGGTTCGACCCCCTCCGCTATCGCATCGGCCGCGGCGTGCTCGAGGCGCTGGGCGTGGAATTCGACCTACGGCCGGGAGACGTGGCGGTCCGCGGAAACCTGTGCACGGTGGCGCCCGACGGCCGGGTCATCGATCGCAGGGCGGGGCGCATTCCGACCGAAGAGGCGGTCCTGGTGTGCGAGGCCCTCGACGCGATCGACGTGCCGGGGGGGCAGGTGTTCGTCCAGGCGGTCAAGGAGCACCGCTTCCTCCTGGTGCTCCGGCTCGACGAGCCGACCGGCGCCTCGATCGGCGACACGGATCCCGGTCGTCCCGACGAACTGCCGCTGCCGGTAGAGGCGAAGGACGAGGATTCCGAGCCGGCGGCCCGGGTGGTACGCGCCTGGCTGGACCAGGTGCCGGGCGCGATCGGAGAACGCGAACGCGCGAACATGGCCCTGCTCCGCGGTTTTTCCCAGCAGCCGGACTGGCCCCGGTTCCCCGACGTATACGGCCTTCGGTCACTCGCCGTGGCGGCCTATCCGATGTACCGCGGCGTCGCCCGCCTGGTGGGGATGGACGCGATCGAGGTGCCCGACGGCCCGGGCCACCTCCTCGACGCGCTGCGGGAGCACGGTGCGAAACGCGACTTCGTCTTCCTGCACGTGAAGGCGACGGACAAGACCGGCGAGGACGGTGACTTCGACGGCAAGGTCGCGGCCATCGAGGCGGTCGACGCGCTGGTCCCGGATCTCCTCGAGGCCTATCCGGGAGTTCAACTCGTGACGGGCGACCACTCCACGCCCGCGACGATGCGCAGCCACAGTTGGCATCCGGTGCCGTTTCTGCTGCACGGTGGCCCCACGCGCGGGTCTGCGCGCGCTTCGACGCCCGGAGCGACCGGCGGCGGATTCGGCGAGTCTTCGTGTGCTGCCGGCCGGCTGGGCCTCATCAGAGGCTGTGAGATGATGCCGCTCGCCATGTCACGCGCCGGCCGCCTCGCGAAGTTCGGCGCGTGAATCTCGTCACCTGCGCCGGTTGCGGTCACGAGGGCGACGGCGCGTTCTGCACCCGCTGCGGCCGGCCGCTCACCGGCGGGCCCGCGTGCGCTTCCTGCGGGACGGCCGTGGCCGCCGGGGCGCTGTACTGCGGCGAGTGCGGGGCGCCCGTATCCGACGACCTCGCCGCGACCGCGCGGAAACCCCTGCGCGCCCGCCTTCCATGGATTCTGTCCGGGCTCGCCCTCGTCGCGTTCGCCGTCGCGATCAGCCTGATGATCGGGAAGTCCGTGGGCGTGCGCGCCCCGGGGGAACCCTCGACGGGCGGGATCATCACGGGCGGATCGAGCGGACCGGCCGGATCGACCGGATCGACCGGATCGAGCGGGCCGGACGGATCGAGCGCTTCGACCGGATCGAGCGCCTTGGACGGAGAGGTCGGTCTCGATCCGGCGTCGGTCGACCTGACGCAGATGGAACCGCGCGAGGCAGCGGATCGGCTGTTCGACCGCGCGCTCCGCACGGAAGCGACCGGCGATACCACGCGAGCCCATTTCTTCGCGCAGATGGGCGTGGAGGCCTACGAGGCCCTGCCAGAGGACGAGCTCGACCTGGACGCCCTCTTCCACGTCGGCCTCCTGCAGGCGATGCGCGGCGACACCGCGGCGGCGGGCCGCGCGGCGGACGCGATCCTTGCCGAAGCCCCCGATCACCTGCTCGCTCTCGTGCTGCGCGCGCGACTCGCCGAGCGAGCGGGCGACGAAGCCGCGCGCGCCGAGGCCCGCCGGCACTTGTTCTCCGTACTCGAGATGGAACGTGCGTCGGGCCGCCCCGAGTACGCACAGCACGCGAACCTGATCGACGCAGAGGCCGGCGAGGGATAAGCTGTTTTGAAGCCTGTTGAAGAACTGTGGTGGGTCCCCGGCCGCAGGCCGGCGTGGCGCTTACGCGGCTCAGCGAAGGAACGACGACGAGTCGTAGCAGCGCTACGGCGAGGAGGAGAGACGAACGATCAGATGCGTAACCGCCACTCGCCCGAAGGGTTGCGGCGGCACATGGCGATCTCCGGCGTTGGCGCGCCTCGACG
>JBPCJZ010000129.1:0-2882 GCA_051004775.1 Gemmatimonadota bacterium | reverse complement strand
TATTCGGCGCGCGGGGCCCTGCCTCGCTGCGAACATGCGTGCTCGTCCGTAAGCCGGACCCTGCCGTCGAGATCGAGGTAGATTTCTTGGGGTTCGACATCGCGGACGAATGGGTGGTCGGGTACGGGCTCGACTACGACGACCAGCATCGGGCCCTGCCGTACATCGGAAGGCTGGCGCCCGACGAGATCGAAAAGAACGATCGCGCACCGGCGGCGGAGTGACGACAGGCTGAACCGGGACCGAACGAGGAGGTGGGGAATTAACAAGAGTGGGACGATGGCGGGAACGGTCTCCGGAACGATCCTCGCAAAAGTCGACGGCCGCTGGATGATCAAGAGCATCCTGTGGCAGGGGCCGCGCACCTCTGAGATGTAGAGAACTGAGGCGGGCGGGAGGCGGACCCGGCGCCGATTGATCGCCGGAAGCGGGATGACAGCCGGATGAAGGGGCGCCGGATATTTTTCCCGAGGCGCCCGAGCACCGGACGTACGCTCGAAACAGGAGGAATCAGATGCACGGCCTGCCGGCCCGGACTGTAGACTCTTCGCTCACACTGGATCAGTACGAGCAGCTACCCGACGAGAACGAGTACCTACTGGAGCTCTCGGGCGGACGACTGGTGCGCGAACCCCGCCCCGGAGGTCGGCACGGCGTGATCGTCCTGAACATCCTGCTGCAGTTGGGCCCGTTCGTTCGCGAACACGCTCTCGGTCGCGTCGTCGTCGAGTCGGGGTTTCTACTGGCCGACGATCCGCCGACGGTCCGCGGGCCGGACGTGGCGTTCATTTCGGCCGAGCGCCTTCCCCATGGCCCGTCGCCCGACGGATTCTGGCGGATGGCGCCCGACCTCGCGGTGGAAGTCGTGTCGCCTTCCAATTCCGCGGCCGAACTTCACGAGAAGATATTGCAGTACCTCGAATGCGGGAGCCGCCTGGTGTGGGTGGCGCAGCCACGCACGCGCACCGTCGAAGTGTGGCGGCCCGCCGCGGACGTGCGCATCGTTCGAGGTGAGGAGTCACTGTACGGCGGCGATGTGGTACCGGGATTCCAGCTCCCTCTGGAGATGCTGTTCGAGGACTGACCGAGAGTCACTGGTGCCTGTCGGCCCCGACGCCGCAGTCCAGTCGGTGCCCCCAGCCTGCCGAAGGCCTATACTCGGAACAAAGCACACAGGGGTGCCCGGACCTTCCGGGCTGAGATCATACCCTTTGAACCTGATCCGGGTCATACCGGCGAAGGGAGACCGAGATGGAACACGTCACGCAGATGCAGTACGCCCGGGCCGGGCACGTCACCCCCGCGATGGAGCGCGTTTCCGAGCGCGAGACCGTTCCCGCGGAGACCATCCGCGACGAAGTCGCCGTGGGCCGGCTCGTGATCCCCGCCAACGTCCGCCACCTCGCGGGACGGCTCGACCCGATGGCAATCGGGGCCGTGGCTTCCGTCAAGATCAACGCCAACATCGGCAACTCGCCGACCACGTCCAGCCTCGAAGAAGAGGTCGCCAAGCTCGACCTCGCGGTCCGCTGGGGCGCCGATACGGTGATGGACCTGTCGACCGGCAAGAAGATCGACGAGACGCGCGCGGCGATCCTCGCGGCCGCCACCGTTCCGATCGGCACCGTTCCGATCTACCAGGCCGTCGCGGACCAGGAGATCGAAGAGCTCACGCCGGATGATCTGCTGGCGATGATCGAGCACCAGGCGAAGCAGGGCGTCGACTACGTCACCGTTCACTGCGGCGTACTGCTCGAGCACCTGCCGCTCATCCAGAGCCGGATCACCGGCATCGTGAGCCGCGGTGGCGGGCTGCTCGCGCGTTGGATGGTGCACCACCGCAAGCAGAATCCCCTGTATGATCACTACGACGCCATCCTCGACATCGCGTCCACCTACGACGTGACACTCAGCCTGGGGGACGGGCTGCGGCCGGGCTCGATCGCCGACGCTTCCGACGCCGCGCAGTTCGCGGAGCTCGAGACGCTCGGGCTGCTGACCACGCGCGCATGGGAGCGCGGCGTGCAGGTGATGATCGAGGGCCCCGGGCACATCCCGCTCGACCAGCTCGAGATGAACGTCCGCAAGCAGAAGGAGATCTGCCACGGTGCGCCGTTCTACACGCTCGGGCCGCTGGTCACCGACATCGCGCCGGGCTACGACCACATCACCTCCGCGATCGGCGCGGCGGTCATCGGCTGGCACGGCGCGGACATGCTGTGCTACGTGACGCCCAAGGAGCACCTGTCGCTGCCCAACGCGGAAGACGTCAAGCAGGGGATGATCGCCTACCGGATCGCCGCCCACGCCGCCGACCTCGCCCGCAAGCGCCCGGGCGCGCGCGACTGGGACGACGCGTTGTCACGCGCGCGGTTCGCCTTCGACTGGGAGGAGCAGTTCGAGCTATCCCTCGACCCGGAAACGGCGCGCGCCTACCACGACGAGACCCTGCCGGACGAGTTCTTCAAGGAGGCGGAGTTCTGCGCGATGTGCGGGCCGAAGTTCTGCCCGATGCACAATTTCCGCGACGTGGACTGGGAGGAGCTCGGCCGGATCGTGGAGGCGCGGCGGAACGACGCGGCAGCCACGACGACCGTGTCGTAGCACCGTAGAAAGACGAGGGCCCCGGGCGGGCAACGCCGCCGGGACCCTCGCTACTGCGACCCGGAGTGGCAGCCAGGTCGCGGTTGTATTCCGGGGTGCGCCGGGCCTCCCTTCCTGGGGCCGGCGCAACCGTCCTCCTCACCTCAGTCACCGTGCGCCAGGCTGAGCGGCGCCTGCAAGCGGTTCTGCATCGCGACCCGCGCGGCCCCGGCGGTCAACGGCGTGCCGTCGATGCGGGCGATGATCGCCTGGCGATCGGCCTCCCCCAGCAGCTCCGA
>JBPCJZ010000128.1:0-3651 GCA_051004775.1 Gemmatimonadota bacterium | reverse complement strand
GAACTGAAGAAGCACCTCGTTCACCTCCGAGCCATCGGGCCGCGCGTCGAAGGTCCGCATTCCCTCGCAGGCGATCTCAGCCTGCACAACGACGTCCTGTTCTCGTTGCTCACCATCGCTCAACTGGTCATCGACATCAGCGGGGAGATCGGAGCGAGGCGAGGGATGCGGTTCGAAGACTACACGCAGGCCATCCGTAACCTGGCGTCCGTGGAGGGCTTCCCGCCCGACCTCGTGGAGCGCCTGGCGCGCCTTCCCGGTTTTCGCAACGTGCTGCTCCACGACTATGTGGAGTTGGACTACTCCGTGGCGGTCGCGGCGCTGAAGGACCTCGAGCCCGTCGAGAGGTTCCTGCGCATCGTGGCGAGCATGGAGGCGAAGTCGGGCGAGGCCTGACCGCCGCCAACACGCCGGATCGAGCCGTGCGGGCGCGAGAATTGCGCCCGTCCCCGTGCCACGCGAGAATCCGCCCGCACCCGGGAAGAACGGAGACACGTGATGATCTTTCGACTTGTCGGCGCGGCGCTCGCCCTCCCGGCGCTCGCCTTCACGGCGCTCGCTTTCGCATCACTCGCGCCGTATGCCGCCGCCCAGGAAAGCTCCGACGGGAACGCCCCGGAAAGCTCCGACGGGAACGCCCCGGAGGTGACCATCATTCGCGACGAATGGGGGGTCCCGCACGTCTACGGACCGACGGACGCGAGTGTCGTGTTCGGAGGCGCGTACGCCCAGGCCGAGGACAACTGGCGCCAGGCCGAGGACAACTTCGCGCGGGCGATCGGCCGTGGCGCCGAACTCGACGGCGAGAGGGCGGTGCTGGATGATTATCTCGTGCGCGGGCTGGAGATCCCGCGCCGCTCGATCGAGGAGTACGAGCGGGCGCCGGAGCCGATGCGCCGGCTGTATGACGCGTACGCGGCGGGGTTCAACCACTACCTGTCGACACATCCGGCCGCCGAACGGCGCATCCTCGAGCGCGTCGAGCCCTGGTACACTCTCGCCCTGATCCGCTTCAAGTATCACCACAACGAATACCTCGGGTCCGCCGGGCTCGAGCCGGATCAGAGCGGGCGGGCGCTCGGGCGGGCGGGCCAGGCTGACGCGGAGGACCCCGCGGACCCCGCGGACCCCGCGGACCCGGCCGCCTCACAATCGCGGGCGTGGCCCGCGAACACCGCCTCTCCCAACGGCGAGCGTGCCCTGGGCTCCAACGAATGGGCGGTGTCCGGATCTCGGACGCGGAGCGGCGCTCCGATGCTGCTCATCAACCCACACGTGTCGTTCTTCGGCCTGTCGACCTACACGGAGGTCCACCTGCACAGCGAGGAGGGGCTCGAGTTCTCCGGCCTCACCCGCTTCGGCTTCATGCTGCCCTACATGGGAAACAGTGGCACGCTCGGTTGGGCCTACACCGACAACTACGGCGACCACGGCGATCTCTACGTCGAGGACTTTGGCGCGAACGGGCGCACGTATCGCTACGGCGAAGACCGGCGCGAGGTGACCTGGTGGACCGACACCATCGGGGTGCGGGCGGGCGACCCGGACAACGCCACCGGCCGAATCGAGCCGCGCGAGTTCCGGTTCGCGAAGACCCATCACGGCCCGATCCTCGGCTATACCAGCGATGGGCGGGCGCTCGCCGTCCGGCTCGCGAAGCTCGACGAGGGCGGCTGGTACGAGCAGTGGTACGCGATGATGCGCGCCGGCTCGATGGACGAATGGGAGACGGCCGCCGCGCTGCTGAACGTCCCGTACATGAACACGATGTACGCGGATCGCGACGGCAACATCCAGTACATCTACAACCACGCCATTCCGCGCCGCGACCCCGGCTACGACTGGTCGCAGCCGGTCGATGGCGCGGATCCGGGCACGGAATGGAACGGCTACCATGGCTTTGACGAGCTGCCGCGGATCGTGAACCCGCCGAGCGGTTTCCTGCAGAACACGAACTCCACCCCGTTCGGCGCGACGGACGGCGTAGAGTTCGGGCCGGAGGACTTCCCGCCCTACATGGTCGGGAACGAGACCGACAACCGCCGGGCGCAGAACTCGCGGCGGATCCTGGCGGGCCTGGCCGACCTGACGCTCGATGATTTCGCCGAAGCCGTGCTGAACCGGCGCCTCATCGCGGCGGACGAGTGGCTCGAGGACCTGTTCGCGGCGTACGAGACGGCGGCCCGGGAGGCGCCCGACCGGGTGGCGGGTCTCGCCGGGCCGATCGCGACGCTGCGGGCCTGGGACCGCACGGCGGACGCGGGGTCCGTGGCGACCACGCTGTTCGTACTGTGGGCGCAAGCCGTGAACCCGGATCGGAACGCGGACCCCGATCAGTGGCTCGGCCCACTGTCGCAGCTCGTCGAGCGCCTGTCGGCCGGCTGGGGGACGTGGGAAGTCGCCTGGGGCGAGATCAACCGGGTGCAGCGCCCGGACGCCGCCGGGGAGCTGCCGTTCAGCGATTCGCTGCCGAGCCTTCCCGTGGCCGGCGCCCCCGGCTGGCTGGGCTCGATCTTCGTGTTCCACACCGAGCGCGCGCCCGATGGTCGGCGGGCGTACGGCCGCCATGGGAACTCGTTCGTCAAGGTCGTCGAGTTCACGCCGACGGTGCGGGCGCGCTCCGTGTTCGTGTTCGGTCAGAGCGGCGACCCGGCGTCGCCGCATTACTTCGACCAGGCCGCACTCTACTCGGCGAAGCGGTTCAAAGACGCCTGGATGACGCGGGACGAGGTCGAGCGGCACGCCGAGCGGACGGTCAGGCTGCCGGTTCCTGAGTCCGGTAGGGGCGGATCGCCCTGATCCTCATGCCGCCTGTGGCGTGGGACGGGCCGACCGCCCAACTACCGTGGCCGCGCCGCTACACTTCCGGTCGCCTCGGGCGTCCCATCCCTGAGTTCACATTCGTGAAAAGATTCCCGGCAGGCTGCTAAGTATTTACATCGTAGTCGATTACAGTCTCGCATAATGCCGCGCGACCTCTCGCTCGCAAGTTACGCAAACGGCCCCGGGGCGGTATGTTTCTTGTACCTCGTGCATGCCTGAGGTCACGCGAGTTTCCGGCTGGGGAGCCAGGGTCCAGTGGCCGTACTGACAACGAAAACGGGAGAACGTGGGGCTCAAGTTTTCAATCAACGACAACTGTACGTCGTGCATGGCTTGCGTGCGCGTGTGCCCCGTCGAGGCGATCTCGGTCAGCGGTTCCGAGGTCACCATCGTCGGGGACACGTGCATCGAGTGCGGGCTCTGCGTACCGGCCTGCTACCACGACGCGATCGACGTCGTCGGCGAGCTCAACCTGTGCCGCGCCTCGGTCAAGGCGGGCCGCGCCGCCCTGATTCTCCCCGCCGAAGTCACCGTCGCCTTCTATCCCGCCACGCCCGAACAGATCATCAACGCCTGCTACGCCGCCGGCTTCCGGCGCATCTACTTCGAGGGGATGGGCGACGAACTCGTCGCGGGCGAGTACCTGCAGCTCTGGAAGTCCGACACCTTCCGGTCGTGGCTGCGCTCCACGAGCCCCATCGTCGTCAACTACTGCCGCACGAAGCTGCCCGAACTGCTCCCTTTTCTCGCCCCGGTCGTCACGCCGGCGGTGGCGCTCGCCAGGTACATCCGCCGTCTGGAGGGCGGTGACCAGGTCGACGTCATCTA
>JBPCJZ010000127.1:0-29684 GCA_051004775.1 Gemmatimonadota bacterium | reverse complement strand
AAGGAAAGCGAGCGGGAGCGCGGCAAGTCGGAGGACCGCGCCGAGGAGATCGCCGCGCGCACCGTCAACAAGCAGCGACGCGAAGACGGCCGCACGAAGAGCGGGAAGCAATCAGCATGACGAAGTCGGAGTTGGTATCGGCCATACGGAGCAGCGAATGACCGGCTGACACGAAAACCCTGGGCTCAGGTCGGTTCCGTCCTCCCCACGCTCCCTGGCAGTACGGGCGGGGCCGGCCTGGACTCAGTCCTCATTCCGAAGCTTCCGATCCCTCACCGCCCGCGCCTTCCGATCCTTCACCGCACGCCTCTTCCGATCCTTCCTTGCATTCCCCCGGAACCAGTTCCTCCAGCAGCCGTCCGAGCTCGTGGAAGTCGATCGGTTTCACGATATGGGCGTCGAAACCGGTGTTCAGGGCGCGCTCCCGGTCGGCATCCTGACCGAATCCAGTGACCGCGACGAGACATAGCTCCTTCGTGGCGTCGAGCGAACGTAGCCGCCGGGCGACGAGATAGCCGTCCATCTCCGCCCCCAGGTCGATGTCGCACAGGACGACGTCGACGTCGCCGGCCAGGACGGTGTCGATGCCGCTCGGGCCGTCGCCGGCCGTCAGCACGTCGTGTCCCCACGCATCGAGCACGTCGGCGAGGCTCTCGAGGAAGCTTACGTTGTCGTCGATGACGACGATCCGCCGCCGGATCCGTCGCCTCGGGACGCGACCGGCATCCGGCGCGGCCTGCGGCGTCGGGACGTCGATGCGCGGCAGGCGCAGGGAGAAGGTCGCCCCGTGGTTCGGCCCTTCGCTGGAAGCCTCGACCACCGCGTCGTGCCGATCGGCGATCTCCCGCACGATCGCCAGGCCCAGGCCGAGGCCGTCACGCCCGTCGCGGGCGCCGGTTCCCTGGAACGGCTCGAACATGTTCTGCAACGCGCCGGGTTCGAACCCGATGCCTGAATCGGCGACCTCGATGAGCGCCGCGTCTTCCTCCGCTTCCAAGCGAACGTCCACGGCGCCGCCCCTGGGGGTGTACTTCGCGGCGTTGTCGAGGAGGTTCCCGAGCGCCTGGCCCAGCCGTGCCCGATCGGCATCCACCCATAGCGCTCGATCGGAGAGATGAAGCGAGTAGCGGAGACCGAGGTTCTCGAAACGATCGGCGAAATCGTCGGAAACGGTACGGACCACGCTCGCGAGGTCGATGGATCCCCGGGTAATGCGGAAGCGGCCCGTCGCGATCCGGCCGACGTCGAGCAGGTCATCCACCAGGCGCGTGAGCTGGGTGAGCTGGCGGCCGATCATCCCCTGGGCGCGCGCCGCCGCGTCGGATTCGGGCAGCAGCGTCATGATCTCGACGCAGTTCTGCAGGGTGCCGATGGGGTTGCGGAGCTCGTGTCCGAGTACGGCGAGGAACTCGTCCTTCTGACGATTCGCGTGCTGGAGTTCTTCTTCGATGGCGGCGCGGCGCCGGATCTCCCGCCGGGTGCCCTCGTAGGCGCGGGCCGCCTCGAGGGCGACCGAGGCCTGGGCGGCGATGCTGGCGACGATATCCTCGGCGGCCTGGTCGAAGACGCCGACGTCAGGGTGCCCGAAGAACAGCCCGCCGAAGACGTCGCCGCCCCGGGTGGACACCGGCACCGCCAGGTAGCTCCGCACGGGGAGGTGGCTCTCCGGCATCCCGGAATGCGGAGGGTTGTTGCCGTAGCGCGGGTCCTCGAGAACGTCGTCGATGCGCAGTATGGCCTCGCCCCGCATCGTCGGGCCGAAAATGTCCGTCGCCCTCGGCATCCCGAACGACTCGAAGTCGGAGACGTCGGCGCCCGAGAGTGCATAGAGCTGCAGGAGCTCGTCCCCATCGGATTCCACGGTATAGAAGAATGCCGCGAAGGCCGCTCCGGACAGGTCCCGCCCGGCGTCTACGACCGCCTGCACCAGGCGCTCACGATCGAGTTCTCCCGCGAGGGTCCGGCCCAGGTCGTTCAGGGTCTCGAGCCGCCGGGTTTCCTCGAGCAGCGCCTCCGCGGCGAGCCGGTGCTCCGTCATCTCGGTGGCCACGCCGCAGACCGCATATACCGCGCCGTCCGCGTCGACCAGGGGGACCTTCGAGGCGTTGAAGACTCGCCGCTGGCCGTGGAAGACGACCTCCTCCTCCAGGAAGAGGGATTCGCCCGTCTCCACCACCCGCCGGTCGTCCTCGTTGAGCGCCTCGGCGACGTCCTCCGGGAATAAATCGAAGTCCGTCTTGCCGACGATCTCATCGCGCGCGAGCCGCCAGAGGTCGACACACGTCTGATTGACGAACGTATAGCGGCCCTGCAGATCCTTGCAGAACACGACCGCCTCCGTGTTCTCGGCGATCGCGAAGAGCAGATCCTGCGTCTGGCGCAGGCGTTCGGAAGCCTCCGTGGGCGGCGCCGCGCCGAGGAATCGGGAGTCGTCCGACATGCGCTCGCTTGGGCTGAGGTGGAGTGGAATTGAGATAGCTGGTCTTTCAACATACTACATCACGATCCGGCGTCCCTTTCACCGCCCCCGTTGCGATCCTAGCTTGCCCCCGTGGCGTCCGTCGCGTCGGACCCGGTCCTCCAATCAGGCTTCTCGTGAATCGAACCTCATGCAGGATGGAACGCTGGCTCCTTGGGGGGGCCGCAACGCGTGCCCTGCCAGGCATCGCCGCGGTGGCCGCGACGCTTGCGGCCTCGGGATGCGGAGGTGATTCGGCGGCCGACGCGAATGAACGACCGCTCGTGCTCGGATACGCCGTCGAGCTCCAGGGGCTCAATCCGCTCACGAGCACCGACCAGAACGCCAACGAGCTGATCTACTACCTGCTCTACACCCCGCTCGTGACGTACGACGAAGAGTTCCGGCCCGCCCCGGCGCTTGCCGAGAGCTGGACCCTGACGGACAGTTCCGTAACCTTCCGGCTCCGCGACGATCTCGCGTGGCACGACGGGACGCCGGTCACGGCCCGGGACGTGGTGTTCACGTTCGAGCGTGCGAAGGACCCGGAGGCCGCATCCCCGCTGGCGGCGGCCTACCTGGGCAACGTCGACGGCGTGGAGCAGCTCGGAGAGCATGAAGTGCGCTTCAGTTTCTCGGTGCCCCATTCCGAGTCGCTCGAAGACTTCTTCTGGCCCCCCGCGCCGGCACATCTATTGGAAGGTGTCTCGGCAACAAGCATGACGCAGGCGCCATTCAATCGGGCACCCGTCGGGAACGGGCCGTACCGTTTCGTCCGCTGGGACGTGAACCAGCAGCTAGTGTTCACGGCCAACGACCAGTACCCGGCGGGCCTCGGCGGGCCGCCGACGATTCGGGACGTCGTCTACCGGATCATTCCCGATGAGACGACGCGGCTGGCCGAGCTCGCCAGCGGGGGGATCGACGTCGACGGCCCGTTGTCCCCGTCCCAGACTGGCCGGGTCGAGAGTTCCGGGGACCTGGAGCTGATCAGCTTCCCGTGGCGACAGTTCGCCTACGTGGGCTGGAACACGCGCCGGCCGCAGTTCGCAGACGCCGCGGTCCGCCGGGCGCTCACGATGGCGATCGACCGGCCGGCCCTCGTCACCACGGTCCTGCAGGGCCACGGGACCGCGGCGGCTGGACCGATCCCACCCTGGCATCGACTGGATCCCGGCCTGGCGCCCCTGCCGTTCGATCCCTCCGCGGCGGCCGCCGCGCTCGAGGCGGCGGGATGGCGCGACGGCGACGGCGATGGCGTGCGGGAGAAGGGCGGCGTGCGACTCTCCTTCGAACTCCTCGCGAATCAGCGGAACCCGATCTACGGCGACATCGCCCAGATCATCCAGTCCGACCTCGCGGCCGTCGGCGTCGAGGTCAGGCCACGGCTGCTGGAGTGGCAGAGCGTGCTGGCGAGCCACCGGAGCCGGGAGTTCGACGCCGTTCTGACGAACTGGGTCCTCGACAACTTCCGGATCGATCCGCGGGCCCTGTTCCACGGGTCGCAGGTCGCGGTCACCGGGAGCGCCAACCGAAGCAGCTACGCGAACCCCACGGCCGACAGCCTCCTCGATCTCGGCGCGCGCACGACCGACGAGAGTCGTGCGGCGGACTTGTGGGCGGAGTTCAGCCGGGTGCTGCAGCGGGACCAGCCGGTGACATTTCTGTTCTGGCAAGACGAGCTCGCGGGCGTCAGCCGCCGCCTCGCGGACGTGACGATGGACGCCCGCGGCGAACTGGTTACGCTGCCGCGCTGGCGGTGGGCGGAGGACGAATGAGAACGGTCCGATTCTTTCGCGTGCCGGCGACCCTGCCCGCCGTGTGCCTCCTCGTCGTCACGAGCATCGTGTCGGCTTGCGCGGATCGTGCGCCCGACGCCGATGCCCCCGCGGAGCGGCCTCCGCGACCGGAGGTGCCCGAGGCGGAACGCTCCGGGGGCACGCTTGTCGTCGCGGGCGACAACGACCTGACGTCGATGAACCCGCTCGTTTCGACGGACACCGAGAGCCTCCAGCACCAGCTTCACGTGCTGTTTACGACCCTGGTGCGCAACGATCCTGACTTCCAGCCCGTCCCCTATCTCGCCGAGTCGTGGGAGTTCAGCCCCGACGGTCAATCGGTCACGATCGTGCTGCGCGAGGACGTGAAGTGGCACGACGGCGAGCCCGTCACCGCGCGCGACGTCGTCTTCACGTGGGAAACCGCACGGAATCCCGAGATCGGCTACGCCAATGTCGACTATTTCGACGCGTGGGAAGGCGTCGAATTGATCGACGAGTACACGCTGCGCTTCACGGTCCGGCCGACGGCCTACCCGATGTACGGCTGGTCGCAGGTGGCCATCCTGCCGGAGCACATCCTCGGCGACGTGCCGGTCGACGCGTTCGCGACGCACCCGTTCGGGACGAGCTCGCCCGTCGGCAGCGGCCCGTTCCGGTTCGTCGAGCGCGTGCCCGGGGACCGCTGGGTGTTTGAGGCCAACCCGGACTTTCCTGCAGAACTGGGCGGCCGTCCGTACGTCGACCGTTACGTTTACCGGGCGATTCCCGACGATGTCGCGATGGTCGCGGCGCTGCAGAGCGGCGAGGTGGACCTCGTGATCGAGCCGCCGCCCGCCGACATGCCGCGCCTCGTCGCCGACCCCGCGTTCGAAGTGCTGACGTACTCCGCTCCCACGTACGACTTCATCGCGTGGAACTCGCGCCGCCCGATGTTCTCCGACCGAAACGTGCGTCGCGCCCTCACGATGGCGATCGATCGGCAGGGCCTCGTCGACGCGATCCTGGCCGGATACGGGGAGGTCGCGACCGGACCCGTCGGAGCCTGGCACTGGGCCTACGACGCCGTGGCGCCGCTGCCGTTCGCGCCCGACTCCGCCCGCGCCGCGCTCGCCGCCGCCGGCTGGGTCGACTCCGACGGCGACGGCGTGCGCGAGAAGGACGGCCGAAAGTTCGCGTTCACGATGTTTGCGACGCCCGGCGGATCGTGGCGCGACATCGCCGAGGTCATCAAGGCCAACCTCGCGGCGGTCGGCGTCGAGATGTCGATCGAGATCCGGGAAGGCCGCGCCATCATGCCGCTCGTCTCGCGTGCCGATCGAACCTTCGACGCGTTCCTGGTCGGCTGGAGCCGCGACATCCCGCTCGACGAGAAGCAGCTCTGGGCGTGCGACCAGATCGAACAGATGTTCCAGTTCACCAGCTACTGCAACCCGGCCGTCGACGCGGTGCTCGATTCTTTAGCGGTTGTCTCCGACCGCGACGTGCTCGATCACCTGGTCGACCGCTACGGCGAGCTCATCCGGGCCGACCAGCCCTACACGTTCCTGTACGTGCCTCAGCAGATCGCGGTGGCCCGCGTCGAGCTGCGCGACGTGACGATCGACGCGCGCGGCGACTGGAACTCGATCACCGACTGGTGGATCGAGCCGGCGGCACGCGGCCGGCAACCGTAGTCGGTTGGCGGCGCCCGTGCCCACAACGGTGACCGTGCCCTCGCGGTGACGACCGGGCTGCTGCGTTACACCGGCCGGCGATTGCTGCAGGCGATCCCCCTGCTCATCGGGATCGTCACGCTGACGTTCCTGCTCATCCACCTGGCACCCGGCGACCCGGTCAGCACCTTCACGAACGACAGGGTTCCGCCGGAGGTCGTCGAGCAGATGCGGGCCAACTGGGGCCTCGACCAGCCGCTCCCCGTGCAGTACGTGAAATGGCTCGCCGCTTCGCTGACGGGGGACTTCGGGTACAGCTTCTCGCAGTCGCGGCCGGTGACGGAGGTCATCGGCTCGAGCCTGCCCAACACGCTGCGTCTCGGGCTCGTCTCACTCTGCGTCATCTTCGTCGTCGGCTGCTTCGTCGGCACGCTGCAGGCGGTGCGGCAGTACGACTGGGTCGACACGACGCTGACGATCGCGGCGCTCGCCATCTACTCGATGCCGGGCTTCTGGCTCGGACTGATGCTGATCATCGCCGTGTCCTCGCCCTGGTGGCCGGAGGCGCTGTGCCTCCCGTCTTCGGGGATGAGTTCCGTGCGGGTGATCTGTGATTCCGTGTTCGCCCGGGTCTTCGGGGACGCGCGCCACTACGTGCTGCCGGTCATCGCCCTCGGACTCGCTTCGGCGGCGGGCATCTCCCGCTACATGCGCGGCGAGATGCTCGAGGTGATCGGGCAGGACTACATCCGCACCGCGCGCGCGAAGGGCCTGTCGGAGCGGCGCGTGATCTACCGGCACGCCCTCCGCAACGCTCTCCTGCCCGTCGTGAGCCTGCTCGGCCTGTATCTGCCGCTGCTGATCGGCGGCTCGGTGGTCATCGAAGTCGTCTTCTCCTGGCCGGGTCTCGGGCGTGGGCTGTACAACGCGGTCCTCGCGCGCGACTACCCGGTCGTGATGGCCGGCACCTTCGTGTTCGGCGCGCTCGTCATCGCCGGCAATCTCGTCGCGGATCTGTTGTACGCGGTCGTCGACCCGCGCATCCGCTATGACTGACCGCGCCCCGAAGACGGGGGTCGCGCCCCCCCGTGGCGGCTCGCCGCTCGCGACCGCGCCGTCCGGTGGCAGCGGCTCGCCGTTCGCGATCGCGCTGCGCAGGTTCCGTCGCCATCCGCAGGCCCTCGTCGGCCTGGCGCTGCTCGGGGTGCTCTTCGTCATGGCGATCGCGGCGCCATGGTTTGCCCCGTTCGACCCGGGCGCCCAGAACCTGTCCGGCACCAACCTGGCCCCGTCCGCTGCCCATCTCCTCGGCACCGATCAGCTCGGACGAGACGTGCTCAGCCGGCTGATCTTCGGCTCGCGGGTGTCGCTCCTGATCGGGTTCTCGTCGATGGCGATCGCCGTGACGCTCGGCACCGTGATCGGCGCCGTCGCCGGGTACGCCGGGGGATGGATCGACACCGTCCTGATGCGCTTCGTCGATCTCTTCCTCAGCGTGCCGCGCATCGTGCTGCTGATCACCGTGGTCGGCGTGCTCAACTCGCAGTCGGTCTGGCTGATCGTCCTCGTACTCGGCCTCACCGGATGGATGGGGGTTTCCCGGCTGGTGCGGGGCCAGGTGCTGGCGGTACGGGAGCGCGAGTATGTCCTGGCGGCCCGGGCGCTGGGCTTCTCCCCGGGGCGAATCCTCGGCCGCCACATCCTCCCCAACGTCCTGACGCCGGTGATCGTCGCCGCCACCCTCGGGATAGGGAACGCGATCCTCGCGGAAGCGGCGCTGTCCTTCCTCGGCCTCGGGGCATCGGCCAACTCATGGGGCCAGATCATCGAGAACGGGAAGGCCCTGATGAGCATCGCGCCGTGGCTGACGGCGTTTCCCGGCATCGCGATCGTGCTGACCGTCATGGCGTTCAATCTCGTCGGCGACGGCCTCCGCGACGCGCTCGATCCGAGGCACGCGCGGTGACCGCGAGCACGAAGCTGCTCGAGGTCACGGACCTGGCCGTCGACTTCCACACCGACCGGGGCATCGCTCATGCCGTACGCGGCGTCTCCTTCGCGCTGTCGGCCGGCGAGACCCTCGGCATCGTGGGCGAATCCGGGTGCGGGAAATCGGTGACGGCGATGTCGCTCCTGCGGTTGCTGCCGGAGCCGCCGGCGGCGGTGCTGGCCGGCTCCCGAATCCATTTCCGGGGAGAAGACGTGCTCGCCGCTCCGCCGGAGCGCGTCCGCGCGATCCGCGGCGCCGGAATCGGCATGATCTTTCAGGAACCGATGACGAGCCTCAACCCGGTGTTCACCGTCGGCGAGCAGGTGGCGGAGACGATCCGCGAGCACGAGGGCGGCTCGAAGGCGGCGGTGCGGCAGCGCGTCATCGACCTGCTCGGGCGCGTCGGCATTCCCGACCCTGCGCGGCGGTACCGGGCGTATCCACATCAGCTCTCCGGCGGCCTCCGGCAGCGGGTGATGATCGCGATCGCCCTGGCGTGCGGACCGGACCTGCTGATCGCCGACGAGCCAACCACGGCCCTCGACGTCACGATCCAGGCGCAGATCCTCGCCCTGCTGGCCGAGCTGCGGGACGAGCTCGGCATGGCGCTCCTGCTCATCAGTCACGATCTGGCGGTCGTGTCCCAGGTCGCCGACCGGGTCGCGGTGATGTACGCCGGCCGTATCGTGGAGCAAGGGAGAGTGCCGGACCTGTTCCGGGCGCCGGGCCATCCGTACACCCGCGGCCTCCTCGGCGCGCTTCCGCGGGTCGACGCTCCCCCGGGCCCCCTCGCCGCAATTCCCGGCCGGGTACCGGACCCGTACGGCGAGCCGGCCGGGTGTCCGTTCGCCCCACGCTGCCCCGAGGTCATGGACCGTTGCCGGAGCCACGATCCACCGGATTTCCCTACGAGCAGCGGCACGGCGCGCTGCTGGCTGAATGAGCCGGAGCCGGGCGCGGACACGGGCGGGGGCGGAACCGGATGAGCGGACCGAGCGAACCCACAGGACCGAGCGAACCGAACGGACTCAGCGCCCCCGGTAAGCCCGCCGCACCCATCGCGCGCGCCGTCGGGCTGGTGAAGCTCTACGCCTCGGGCCGCGGGGCGTCCGGCGCCCGGCGCCACGAGATCCGCGCGGTCGACGGCCTGACTCTCGACATCCAGCCCGGGCGGACGACCGCCCTCGTCGGCGAATCCGGATGCGGCAAGAGCACGACGGGCCGCCTGCTCCTGGCGCTCGAGTCCCCGACCGCCGGCCACGTCGAGTACGGCGGTGTCGACCTGGCGGGTCTGGGGCGCGCCGAGCTCCGCGCCTTCCGCCGCAAGGCGCAGGTCGTCTTCCAGGATCCCTTCGCTTCCCTCAACCCCAGGCAGACCGTCGGGTCGATGCTCCACGAAGTACTCCACGTGCACCGTCTCGCCGAGGGAGACGCCGCCCGTTCACGCGTCGCCGCCCTGCTCGACCGCGTCGGCCTCGGAAGCGACGTCGCCGCCCGGTATCCCCACGAGTTCTCCGGCGGCCAGCGCCAGCGCATCGGGATCGCGCGGGCGTTGTCGGTCGAGCCCGAGTTCATCGTGCTCGACGAGCCGGTGTCGGCGCTCGACGTTTCGGTGCAGGCCCAGATCCTCAACCTCTTGCGGGAGTTGCAGGCGGATCTCCAGCTTACCTATCTCTTCATCTCGCATGATCTCGGGGTCGTGCGGCACCTGGCGGATCGCGTCATCGTCATGCGGGCGGGGCGCATCGTAGAGGAGGGCGAGGCGGACGATGTACTCGATCGCCCGCGTGAGGCGTACACGCAGGAGTTGCTGGCGGCGGTTCCGAAGCTGCCCTGATCCACCCCCTGCCGGACAACCCATAGTTCCGCCCTTTTCTTGACACCGGGCGGACTGTGAAAATAGCTTGCCTCCCCTCGTGTCTCGCGAGGCTGGGGTCCGGATACCATCACGGTGGAGGTCATCTTGATAAGCTTGTACTCGTCCGCATTGCTCGTGCTGCAGGAAACGCCCGCACTCGGGCAGGGTCAGTCTCTGAACATGACGGACATCTGGGAGGGTGGCGGCTTCATGATGTGGCCCCTCGGGGCCTGCTTCCTCATCGGCATGCTGATCATCGTCTGGAAGTTCTTCAGTCTGACGGCCAAAGCCGCGGCGAACCGCAAGCTTCTCAAAGAAGTCGACGGCCTCATCGCTCAGCAGCGCCTCGACCAGGCGCTTGCCGAGTGCGAGGGCTCCGACGCCCCGGCGGGCAAGATCCTCGCAGCCGGACTCAAGCGGTACAACGAAGGCGCCGCCCGCGTCACCCAGGCCATCGAAAACGCCGGGGCGATCGAGGTCTCGAAGCTGGAGAGCGGCCTCGTGTGGCTGGCGACCCTGTCCAACGTGGCGCCGCTGCTCGGCTTCCTCGGTACGGTGATCGGGATGATCCAGGCCTTCCAGGCGATCGAGATCGCCGGCGAGGTCGAGGCGACACTGGTCGCTGGAGGCATCAAGGTCGCGCTCATCACGACCGCCTCGGGTCTCGCGATCGCGATTCCGATCAACATCGCGCACAACTACTTCGTGACCCGCGTCGACCGGATCGTGATCGACATGGAGGAAAGCGCGCAGAAGATGATCGACGCCGTCCACGCGATCGAGCGCGGCGCCGCCTGATGATCTGACGAGACCGCATCCGTGGCGGAAATTCCCGCCGCGGATCGACCGATTGATCGACCGGCCCCACGGGCCCGGACACCTCGTCCGGGCCTTTTTTTGTGCGCCCGTTGCCGTATCCGTAGAATTGATCACGTCAGAAGCGTCGCTTCGCCTCACCCCGGGAAGAGGACTGCCCCATGAGCGTGCCGCACTTCCTTCGTCGATGTGGATCGGCAGCGCTTCTGTTGATCCTCCTGCAGTCTCCGCTATTCGCCCAGCAGGGCGCCGTCGCGGGTACCGTGACCCGGCTGGCGGACGGAAGCGGTGTCGTCGCCGTACAGGTGCAGGTGCTGCGATCCGACGGCTCGGTGGTGGCGACCGATCTGACGGCAGCCGGCGGCACGTACCGCATCGGGAATCTTTCGGGCGGGACGTACACCGTCACGTTCACAGCGGCGGGCTGGGAAAACCTGACCGAGACCGGCGTAGCGGTGGCCGCCGGCGAGACGGTGAACCTGAGCCCCGAGCTGCGCGAGCGCGCGTTCACGCTGAACCCCCTTAGCGTCACCACCTCCAAGAAGGTCGAGAAGGCGCTCGACGCGCCGGCGGCCGTCGAGGTAGTGGACGAGGAGGATATCGAAGAGCGTCCCGCCACGTCGCTCACCGATCACGTGAAGGAGAAGGCCGCCGTGGACGTGGTGACGGCCGGCGTGCAGCAGAACTACGTCGTGATCCGCGGATTCAACAACATCTTCTCCGGCCAGACCCTGTCGCTCACCGACAACCGGATCGCGCGGGTTCCGTCGCTCCGGGCAAACATCACACACCTCCAGCCGACGACCAACCTCGACATCGATCGCGTGGAAGTCGTGCTCGGCCCGGCGTCGGCGCTCTACGGGCCCAACGCCGCCAACGGCGTGATCCACTACCTGACGCGCTCGCCGATCGACGATCCGGGCGCCACGCTGTCGATCGCCGGCGGACTGCGCCAGCAGGACGGTGCGACGAAGACCGTCGGTCTGCCGTTTGACGCGAACGGCAACGGGATGCTCGACGACGCAGTGACCGTGTCGCGGGAGGGCTCGAGCGAAGGCATCCTCCACGGCGAGGGCCGCTACGCCTGGGCCGCGGAGGACGAACGGTTCGGCGTCAAGCTGTCGGGCCAGTACTTCGGCGGGGAGGACTACGCGTTCATCGATCCCAACGAGGTGCAGCAACAGGCGCTCGCCGGGGCATGCATCCAGTCCGGCTTCGATCCCGCGAGCGGCGCGTGTCAGAACTTCGCCGGCGACCTGAGTCTCAATAACCCCGACGGGGCGTCCGCCCTGCAGACCCGTGTCCAGAACGTGGCCGGAGGACGCGACGCCGACCTCGAACGTTGGGCGCTCGATTTCCGGTCCGACTATCGGCCGACCGAGGATCTCAGCTTCATCCTCTCGGGCGGCCGCACGACGGGGGTGAACAGCGTCGATCTCACGGGAATCGGCGCCGGGCAGGTACAGGACTGGAAAATGTACTACGGCCAGCTTCGGACGAACTACCGACGGGCGTTCGCCCAGGTGTTCTTCAATAAGAGCGACAACGACCAGACCTATCTCCTGCGTTCGGGCCGGCCGTTGACGGACAAGTCGTCGCTGGTGGTGGCCCAGCTCCAGAACGGCACCGCGATCAACAAGGACCACGATCTGATCTACGGTGTCGATTTCCTCCACACGGTTCCTCAGTCCGACGGAACGATCAACGGCCGACACGAAGACGACGACACGATCGACGAGGTAGGCGGGTACGTGCAGTACGGTGGCGCGCTCAGCGAGATGTTCGACGTCACGCTGGCCGCCCGCGTCGACAAGCATTCGCGCCTCGAGGACGCGGTGTTCTCGCCGCGGGCCGCGCTCGTGTTCAAGGCCGACGAGAAGAACAGCGTCCGGCTCACGTACAACCGCGCGTTTACGACGCCGACCACGCTCAACCTGTTCCTCGACCTGTCGGCGCAGACCATCCCGATCCCCGGAACGCCGTTCGCCTACGATGTCCGTGCCCAGGGTACTTCGGAGAACGGTTTCGAGTTCATGCGCGACGGCAACGGCGTGCCCATGCACATGTCGCCGTTCAATCCGCTCCTCGGCGGCGCGCCGCGTGAGTTTCTCCCGACGACGACAGCGCAACTCTGGACAGAAGCCACCGAACTCGTTCGGGCGGCGAGCCCGCAGGGCGGCGCGGCGCTCGACTTCGCCGGAACACCGAGCACGAGCGAGGTCCCGGTGGTCGGCGCGGTGCTCAACACCCAGACCGGCGGCTTCGGCAATCCGATCTTCGATCTCGCCTCCATCATGGATCCAGATCCGCTGACGGCGACGACCTGGCAGACGTTCGAGGTTGGCCACAAGAGCCTGATCGGGACACAATGGCTGGTCGCGACCAACGTCTACCACACCCGGGTGAACAACTTCGTGTCGGCGCTCCAGGCGTTCACGCCGAACGTCTTCCTGCCGGAATTGCCGACGCGCGCGTACCTCCAGCGCCGCTTCCGGGAGGGTGTGGGCGTCGCTTTCCCCGACACGGCGACGGCCGACGCGACCGCCGCGCAGCTCGCGGAGACGATCGGTTCGGTGCCGCTCGGCGTGCTGACGCCGGGCACCGCGGGTGGCGAGACCCTCGCGCCGATCCTGGTCACCTACCGCAACCTCGGGGACTTCAATCTCTGGGGCGCCGAGTTGTCGGGCAGCTTCCTGTTCAACAACTACTGGGAACTCGCGGCGAACCTCTCGTGGGTCAACCAGGAGACGTTCGAGGCTGACGGAGAGGTGATCCCGCTCAACGCGCCCAAGTGGAAGAGCTCCTTCACGGGCCGCTACCGGAACGAGGGCTCCGGGATGAGTGCCGCGCTCCGCGCCCGGTTCGTCGACGGCTTCCCCGTGGCGTCCGGCGTCTACGTCGGCGAGGTCGAGAGCTACGTCGTGTTCGACGTGAACTTCGGATACGCGATTCCCGGAGCCGAGAACCTGCGGGCCCAGCTCGACATTCAGAACGTATTCGACGACAGCTATCAATCGTTCCCCGGGACTCCGTCGCTCGGCCGCTTCACGATGCTGCGTCTGCTCTGGGCACCCTGAGGGCGCCGCGGAAGCACGGCGGACGTCGATGGCTCATGCTCCCGCGGTGTTGCCGGCCGCCGCGGTGTTGCCGGCCGCCGCAGGCCTGATATTCAGCCTGGCTTTGGGCCTCGCGTGCGCGCCGCGGGCCACCCTCGATCCAGCCGCCACGGAGGAGAGCTACGCCCACCTCCGCGAAGCGCTCGACGCGTATCGCGAAGACGGCTTCATGGTTGGTCCGCCCGAGTTTCCCGTGGTCGGGCGGGCGATGACCCTGCCGGGGCCCGCCGACTCCATGTGGGTCGGCTACGCCGCCTCGTTGCCCGCCTCGGCCCTGCGCTTCGCCCGGGAGGGCGAGCTGTTCGCCGCTCGTTACCAGGTGACCCTGCTCATCCTGGACGGGACCGATACGCTGCGTCGTATCGAGCGCCGGGAAACCGTTCGGGTCGACGATTTCCCGGAGACCGTCGCCAGGGATCCGACGATCGTGTTCCAGCGCTTCGTCGTCGCGCCCTCGCGCCCGCTGGAGCTTGGGGTAACCGTGCGCGAGCTGAGCTCCCGGCGCGAGGCGGAAGGCCTCCTCCGGGTGACGCCCCCGTCGGGGCTGGCCGAGCCGCTCCTCGCCTATCAGGCGGCGACGCGCCAGGCGTTCGATCAGTCCCCGCCGGTCATCGTCTCCCCCCGCAACACGCTCTTCGCGTCCGAGGGCCTCGCTTCGCTGTTGCTCGAAGGCGGCACCGCCGACACCGGGCGGGTCGTGGTCTCGGCGAGCGTCGATGGCCAAGTCGTGTGGAGCGACTCGGTTACGATGACCGCGGCGCAGGGCGCCCCCGCCTCCGTGTTACTGGCACTGCCCGTGCGTCGTCTTCCTCCCGGGCCCGCGTCCCTCGGCGTCAACCGGCCCGGCGAAGGGACCATACGGACGCTCGCCCTGTATGCCGGTCTGAGTCCCGAGTGGGTGCCCTCGAGCTGGCCGGTCGCGATCGATCAGCTTCGATACGCGCTCGACGCCGACACGCTCAAGGCGTGGCGCGAACTGCGCCCCATGGAAAGATCGGGGGCGTGGGAACGGTTTCAGGATCGCAGCGATCCTGATCCGGCCACCGCCGCCAACGAGTACCTGAAGGGGTACTTCGAGCGGATGAGCCTCGCGAACGACCGGTACGACGAACCCGGGCGGGCCGGGTGGGAATCGGATCGCGGGCAGGTGCTCGTGAGGCTGGGGGAACCCGATCGACAGCGATTCATTCGCCCTGAACGGCAGGGCGAGGTGCCACGACTCGAATGGGAGTATGAAGAATCGGAATCCGGGGGAGCGTTGATAGTTTTCGAGGATGCCACCGACTTCGGCGTGTGGATGCTGACGCCGCGAAGCCGCGCCGTCGTGCGCCGCGTCGAACGCGAACGGGCGGCGGGTTGAGGGCGTCTCGTCGCGCGTGCGCCCTGCTGGCGGTCCTGGCCGTGTCCGGCGTCCTGCCGGGGAGCGTGCGCGCGGTGGCCGGGCAGGATCTGCCGCCCGAGTCCGGATTGCATCCGACGACCCGACCCTCCGACCCGCTCGAGGTCATGCTCCGCGACGGCTTCGCGCTCACCGCCAGCCGCGAACTGTCGCGCCGCCTCACGACGGGCAGCGGGGCCGTAGAGGCCGACGACGTTCTTCTAGCCGCCCGCGCCGCCGCGTCCGCCCTGGCCTGGCCTTCGGTGCTTCGTCTGCTCACGGAGCGGCCCTGGCTCGATACGGCCAACGCCGGCGAGGGCCGACTGCTCATCGCGCACGCCATCAACGCCGAGGGCGACCCGCGAGCCGCGATCATCTCCTTCGAACTGGCGCTCGAGTCCCAGAATGCCGCCCGCCTGGCGCCGTCGAGCCGCGCGCGCCTCGAAGCCCTCGTCGGTCTCGCGCAGGCGTACGAGAAGACGGGACAGAACGCCGAGGCGGCCGCTCGTTACGCGGAGGCGGCCACCGATCATCCGGCGCTCGAGCCGTGGCTCCTGCTCTCCGCCCTCCAGACCTCCGCTCGCGGCAAGGATCCGAAGGCGACCCTCGATATCGCCCGGGCCCTCCGGAACCACCGGGTCGTGCCGCGGGACTCGATCTGGCTCGAGGTCGTCGACAATCACTTCCGAAACGGCGAGACCGCGTCCGCGATGCGGTTTGCCGACAGCCTGTCGACCCGCGCCGCCGCGACGATCACCGGCCGCTGGGTGGCTCCCGCGATGCTGGCGCGCGGCGACACGGCCGCGGCGATCGCGCGGGCTCGACTCGCACTGGCGACGGGCTCCTCCGACGCCGCGACCGGCGACCTGCTGGCCGACCTCGATCCGGGTTGGCGGACCTGGGAAATGGTAGGCGAATCGGACCTGTCGCGCGGCCGCACGACGGGGGCGCTGCGGATGTATCAGAAGGCGCTCGAGGCCGCGCCGGCGTCCGAACTAGATCGACTCACCTACGAGGTCGCATCCGTCCGCTTCGCGCGCGGCGAGTACCGCGAGGTCGAGCGGCTCCTCCGTCCATGGGTCGACGCCGCGCCAGGGGCGAAGGACGAGCTGACGGCGCGCACCCTCTTCCTCGCCGGCCGCGCTCGATACCGGCGTGGCCTGCTGAGCGACTCGCGTGACCTGTGGGAACGCGTGATCGAGATTCCCGGCGCCCCCGACGGCGCCTTCGGGGCATTCATGATCGGCGACATGTATCACGACGCCGGCCGGACACGCGAGGCCGTCGAAGCCTACGAGCGGACCGTGGCGACGTATCCGAGCACTTCCTTTGCGGGCACCGCCCTCTTCCGACTCGGCATGCTCGCCATGTTGCGGGAGGATCCGTCGAGCGCCGCCGGCTACTTCGACACGTACCGGCGCCGCTCGCCGGGCGGCAACTGGTACCACGCTTCGATCTACTGGTCCGCCCAGGCGCGGGAAGCCGCGGGCGACACCGGTTCGGCTCGCGTTCTGTACCGCGAGGCGCTCGGCTACGATCCGCTGTCTTACTACGGAATCCGAGCGGGGCAGGTGCTCGGCCTCGACCCGTGGGACTTCATCGACAAGCGGAGCATGCCCGCCGTCCCCACGATGACGGACTCCCAGGTCTCGATGGTGCGGAAGATGAACGACCTGCGCGCGCTCGGCTGGCGCGGCCGCGGCCTCCGCGAACTGTGGAACCGCGACAAGACGGGCGAGAATCAACCGCGGCTCCTGGCCCTGGCGATCGGCCTGAACGAGAACGGCTGGACCTGGCAGGGAACCGGCCTGGCCGCCCAGGTGCAGGCGGCGCGCGGCGGCCTGTGGAACGAAGCCCTGCTGCGCGCGGTCTACCCGCTGATCTACGCCCCGGTGCTCGAACAGGTCGCGCGCGAACAGGGACTCGACCCATCGCTGATGGCCGCCGTCATTCGACGGGAGTCGCAGTTCGATCGTGAAGTCCAGTCGCCTGTCGGAGCGACCGGGCTGATGCAGCTCATGCCGGCGACCGCGTCGGAAGTGGCGCGCCGGGCCGCGGTGCCCGAGTTCCACCAGGATCAACTCCGCGTTCCCGAGGTGAACATGACCCTCGGCGCCCGCTACCTGAGCGACATGCTCGCGCGCAACGATGGATCGGTGACGCCGGCGCTCATTTCCTACAACGCAGGACCGCACCGCTACACCCGCTGGCGCGAATACCCCGAGTTCCAGGCCGACGCCGACCTGATGATCGAGCGGATCCCGTTCACGGAGACGCGGATCTACGTCAAGACGATCCTCGCGTATCGCTACATCTACCGCCGCCTGTGGGGGCTCGGCTCCGACTCGCCGCAGGGTTTCGCGACGCGCTAGAAGCGAGCTGAAGACCGGCCGAGAGTTTGACGCAAATTTGGTCATCCGGTAGGATCGAAGGGTGGCGGACGCATCTTCAGCCCAGCCGGTCACACGTCCGATCAGGAGGACGCCTATGTCCAAAGGCCGAGTGAAGTGGTTCCACGACTCGAAGGGATACGGTTTCATCGAGACGGAGAGTGGGGGAGAAGTCTTCGTCCACTACAGCGCCATCACCAATGACGGCTACAAGACACTGGCTGAAGGGCAGGAAGTCGAATTCGAGTTGCAGGACGGCGACAAGGGCCCGAGGGCGCTCAACGTCGTGAAGCTCTGATCCGACGCAGTTCAGCGCACCCGCCACAGCAACGACAGCAACGACAGCTCGAACGGCGCCCCGACCGACTCTCGGTCCGGGGCGCTGATTCGTACCGGGACTGACCCGCTCCTTCAGCGACCGGCTGGACGTGACGTGACCGACACGCCCGACACGCTTTACCTGCTCGACGGACACGCCCTGGTGTATCGCGCCTTCTACGCGATGATCAGCCGCCCGCTCACTACCTCGAGCGGTGAGAACACGTCGGCGCCCTTCGGCCTCGCCCGCTTCCTGATCCGCATCCTCGAGGATTTCGACCCGGAGTACATCGGGGTCGTGTTCGACGCCGGCGACAGTTACCGGACCGAATTGTTTCCCGATTACAAGGCGACGAGGGAGAAGATGCCCGAGGAGCTCGAGCTCTCGCTGCCGCGCTGCCGCGAAGTGGTGAGAGGCTTTCGGATCCCGGCCATCGAGATCGAAGGCTGGGAGGCCGACGACGTCATCGGAACCCTCGCGGAACAGGCGGCGGCGGCCGCAATCCGAACCGTGATCGTTTCGGGTGACAAGGATTTCTATCAGCTCGTCGGCAAGTATACGCACCTGCTCAATCCCGGCCGCGGCGGCGCCGCGGGCATTGAAGAACAGCAGGTGACGCCGGAGAACGCGCACGAGCGACTCGGCGTCGACCCGGAATTCGTCACGGACTACCTGGCGCTGATCGGCGACAGCTCCGACAACATCCCCGGCGTGCGGGGCATCGGGCCGAAGACCGCGCCCGCGCTGATCCAGGAGTACGGCCACCTGGAAGAGATCCTCGCTCACGCGGAAGAGATCAAGTCGAAGCGCGTGCGTGGAGGATTGCTGGAGCATCGCGAAGCGGCGCTGCTGTCGAAGCGCCTGGTCACGATTCGCAAAGACGCTCCGATCGATCTCGACCTCGCGGCGCTGAGGCGCGAGGCTCCCGACCGCGCCCGCCTGCGCGATCTGTTCGTCGAACTCGAGTTTCACAGCCTGGCGCGCGACTACGCGCCCGAGGCGTCCGTCGAGGTCGTCGACACCGTCGGGGCCGTCTCGCCATCCGGCGAGGGTCAGGACCCGGGCGAGTCCCACTCGCCGGTTTTCGACACCGACATCGACGTCGCTATCGAAGTCGTAACCGATCCCGCCCGGGTCCCGGTCATCGTCGAAGCTCTGCGGGACGCGCCCGCCGTCGGCCTTCGCACGCTGACCGCCGGCGCGGCGCTCGGCAGCCCGATGATCGGCGTCGGACTGGCGGCCAACGAGGGCCAGGCGTGGTACCTCTCCTTCGGACATCGCTGCGTTCCGTCGGCGACCGACGACGACGGGAACCCGATGCTCGCGCTCGACGCGGGACCGTTCTCGGAAGCGCAGAATCTTCCTCCTCTCAACGACGAAGTGTTCGACGAACTCCGGGCCGTGCTGGCCGACCCGGCGCAGCCGAAGTGGAGCGGCGACGCGAAGCATGACCTCCACGCGCTGCGGGCTGCGGGCGCGCATCTGGACGGCGTCACCTTCGACTCTTCGCTCGCCGCGTACTGCCTGGACCCGGGGAAGCGCCGGCACGAGCTCGAAGTCGTGGCGCTCGACCGCCTCGGGCGGCACGTGCCGACGCGCGCGGAGCTGTGCGGTTCCGGCCGATCGGCGATCGACGCCGAGGCCGCCGACGCCGCGCAGGCCGCGCGGCACGCGGCGGGTGGCGCGGCCGCGTTGCTCGCGTTCGGCCAGCACATGTGCGCGGACCTCGAGAGTTACGCGATGACGCGCCTGCTCGAAGACATCGAGCTCCCTCTCGTTCCGGTGCTGGCGCAGATGGAGGAGATCGGCGTCCGAATCGACACCTCGTTCTTCGAGGACCTGGGCGCGAGGCTCGAGCGCGACCTGGACCTCGTGCAGCAGGAGATTTTCAAGATCGCCGGATGCGAAGTGAACCTCCGCTCGGTTCCGCAGCTTCGGGAGTTCCTGTTCGAACGCCTCGAGCTCCCCGTCCTTCGCAAGACGAAGACGGGCCCGTCGACCGACGAGGCGGTACTGACGGAGCTCGCGAGCCAGGGGCACGTCGTGCCGCGACTGATCATCGAGCACCGCGAACTCGACAAGCTGGATTCGACGTACGTACGCAAACTTCCACAGATGATCGATCCGGCTACCGGACGCATCCACACGAACTTCAACCAGACGGTCGCCGCGAGCGGCCGCCTCTCATCGAGCGACCCGAACCTGCAGAACATCCCCATCCGTTCGTCGCTCGGTCGAGAGATCCGCAAAGGATTCATCCCGGCCGACGGTCATGTCTTCCTGTCGGCCGACTACTCGCAGATCGAGCTTCGCGTGCTCGCGCACCTGAGCGGCGACGAATCGTTCGTCGATGCGTTTCGTGAGAACCGCGACATTCACCGCGAGACGGCGGCACGCATCTTCGGCGTCGACGGCGACGACGTGTCGCCGGTGATGCGTGACCAGGCGAAGACGATCAACTTCGCCACCATCTACGGACAGGGGCCAGTGGCGCTGGCGGCGCAACTGGGGATCAGCCGTACCCGGGCCGGCGAGTTCATCGAGAACTACTTCATCCGGTTCGCGGGGGTGGCGCGCTACCTCGAGACGATGAAGGAAAAGGCAAAGACGGAAGGCTACGTCGAGACCCTGTTCGGGCGTCGTCGGTACATCCCCGAGATCCGCGCGCGCAACCCCGGCATGCGCGGCCTCGGTGAGCGGATCGCGACGAACAGTCCGATCCAGGGAACCGCCGCGGACCTTATAAAGATTGCGATGATCCGGCTTCACGACCGTCTGCGTGAACGCTCCGGTCGCATGCTCCTGCAGGTCCACGACGAGCTGTTGTTCGAAGTTCCGGAGGACGATGTGGAAGAGCATCGCGACCTCGTGCGCGCGGAAATGGAAGGCGCGATCGAACTCGATGTTCCGCTTCGCGTGGACGTCGGAACGGGTCGCAGTTGGTACGAGAGCAAGAGCGGCTGACGCGCACTCGGTCTCTTCATTTCGTCCTGCCTATTGCTCAACCCTCTTTTCAATCTACATCATGCAATGTATTCGTAATCGTGCGGGGCATCGTGCGGGGCTCAAGAACTCCCATCTGGAGATGTGAGATGGCTCAGGCGAAGAAGTCGGCAGCGAAGAAGAAGGCTCCGGCCAAGAAGGCGCCGGCGAAGAAAGCGACGGCAAAGAAAGCTCCGGCCAAGAAGGCGCCGGCGAAGAAGAAGGCTCCGGCGAAGAAGGCCGCGGCAAAGAAGGCGCCGGCGAAGAAGAAGGCGCCGGCAAAGAAGGCTGCGGCAAAGAAGGCTCCGGCAAAGAAGAAGGCGCCGGCCAAGAAGGCCGCGGCAAAGAAGGCTCCGGCGAAGAAGAAGGCGCCGGCAAAGAAGAAGTAGGGACGTTCGTGTGGGAGCCGCGCGCAACGCCCCGTGCGCGGCTCCCAGCAGTACACGAGCGCGGCGCGAGTCCGGCGCCCGCTACAACGGCGACCTGAACTGCGGGTTCACCGACAGCATCCATTCCCACCGGCCGTCCTTCAGTCCCCTGACGGCGTCGATGCGGATGATGTCGTAGAGGATGCCGACGCCAGCCCCCACTGAGGGGCGCAGGCCGTCTGAATCCACGAGACCGATCGGCTCCAGTTCGGAGTCCGATCCGTTGGCCCAACCGATCGCTCCCAGCATCCGAAGCCGCACCCACGGATAGATGAGCGCGCGCGACACCGAACCGTCGACGAACATCGCCTGTTCGCCCGCGTACGCCCGGACACCGTAGCCGGGTATCGTTCCGCGACCGCCCAGGTAGAGCAGTCGCTGGCGCGGAGCCGACCCCGTCACCACGGCGAGCCCGCCGCGTCCTTCCCAGCGCCACATCGCGTCCGGCTCCGTCGGCGTCGCCGTCACCTCCGCGACCCAGCGCGTATAGTCGAACGTGCCCGTCGTCGCCGCGTCGACCGCGATCGCCGAGATGATCTTCGAGCCCGCCAGCGATCCGTGCTGCCGATCCCAACCGAACGTCACGCGCGTGTCGGTCCCCTCGCGCACCGGCCGAACCGGTCGCGGCGCTACGTCGCCGATCGGGTCCAGGTGCAGGTCGACGCTTTCGTGCGACGCGCTCGAGAGTGCGATCGTCGCCGTGCCCCGGGCGAACGGAAACTTCACCGACAACCGCCCGCCGGACTCGACGAACGGCGTGAGGTAATCGTCACCACGGATCACGGCGCCACCCGTCGAGACGAGACCGGCCGCGACGCTCCACGGACCGGCGTCGGCGGGCCGGTCCTTGAACCCTTCAATGCCGACGCGCGCGACACCGACCCTCGTGCTCAACTTCCCCGAGAACTGCAGTCGTTCCGCGCCGAACGCGTAGCCGGCGTGCCCGAGCGCCAGCCAACGGCCGTCGATGTCGTACCGTCCGCCCATCCCGAGAAACAGTCCCTCGGCCCGCCGCACGCGGAAGACGTCCGACGCGCTCGGCACGTGGAGCCGCAGGCGCGAAGTTCCGCCGAGGTAGCGGCCCCGGACCACGCGCGTCGCCTCGGAGCGGATCTCTTCGAACAGGACGGAATCGGACCGCAGGAGGTCAGCCGCTCCGTCGAGGTCGTCGGTGCGCCAGCCGGCGTAGCGCGCGAGGTCGCGATCGTTCACCGCGCGGACCCGATGCCCGGCGGGCACCCAGTCGTCTTTCGGCGGGTCGAGGTTCCAGCTCAACACCTTGAAGCTCGTGCGGATGGTTCCGCCAAACGGCGTATCGAACCACTGCATCTGTCGTCGGACTTCGGTGTGCTGCTCCGCGGGCAGCCACACGCGATTGCTCACGAGGGCGTTCTGCAGGTCGACGCTGACGGACTGCACCGTCGGATCGACGTACGAAACGGGAGTGAAGGAGACGGCGAGGCGCACGACCGCGAAGGACTGGCGCTCGATATCGAGGGTACCGACGACCGCCGCGCTGTCGGAGTGCAGAGGCCGGACCTCGAGCCGATAGATCTCCGTGAGCCGCTCGTTGACGTACATGCTGAGCGAGTCGGCCAGCCGGTATTCATAAACGCCGAGGGCTCCCGGCGCGACCGGATTCAGCACGTCGCGCACCTCGTCGCCGTCGCCGATGCGGATCCGGTCGCCGAAGTTCTCGACGACCAGGCTCAGGTGGTCGATGTGGTACCGGATCGTCGTCGGCATCCAGCTCACGTCGCGTCGACCGAGAATCGTCTGCAGCGAACCGACGCGCCGGCGCCAGCGGAGCTCGAGCGCGACCCGGTCGGATCGCACCGCCTGCTCGCGGGCTCCTCCGCCGAACTCCGTGAGGTACAGCACGCGGCCCTCGGCGTATGCGCTGTAGCGCTCGAGGTTGTTGTCTCGTCCCGAGCGCCGCGCGTCGATCGCCGCTCCCACGACTTCGAGCGTACGCTCGTCGTTCCATCGCGCCTGCTGCGCTTCCGCCGGGGACACCCGCACGGACGCGTCGAGCGCCAGGAACGCGAGGAACGCCAGGAACGAGACGGCGAAGCATGAGTTCAGCCGGGGACGCCGCGAAGGCGTCGGAGGGGTGTGTGAGATCACGAGTGCTGAATACCGGCGAGTGCCCGCCGGGTTTCCCCCGACGCCGGCCCGACGCCGGCCCGACGCCGGCCCGCGCGTCGGCCCGCCCGTCGGCGTCGCCCGCCGGCGGAGGCTGGTTACTCGCCGTCGAACAGATCCTCCTGGCTCCCGCGCGGCTCTCCAGCGGACGGAACGCGCAGCTTCTTCAGGCGCCGGATCCACAGATCGGCGTCGAGTGCGCCTTCGCGATCCACCATGCGGCGCAGCACGGGCGGCAGGGCCTCGAGCTCTTCGAGGAGATCCTCCAGCGCGAGCGACAGCTCGGCCGCGCGGGCCGCGTTGTCGGGAAGATGAGCCATGTGCCCGAGTATCGTTTCCTGCGACCGTGAAGCGACGATCGGATCGTCACGGGTGGCCACGTAGACCTCGGTGCGGCGGCCCGGCCCTCGACCCTGCTCGATCGGCAGCAGCCCGACGATCTCGTCGGATCGCCAGTACTTGCCGTAGCCAAGATAGATCATGCGCGCCGGGCCGATCTCCACGCTGTTTTTCTCCGGCTGAGTTGAACGAAGCCGCGCTGCGGAAAACTGCCCGTGCCCCCGGTGAGGGGCAAGGCGACGGCGGAGGCCGAGCCGCGGCACGGGTCCCGCGCCCCGTCCGCGCGGCGTCACGGCGGACTGGACATGGAGGCGGCCGACCGACAGCGTGCCGTCATGAACCGAGTCGAGAAGGGTGTCATGCGTACCGTGCGCGATCCGCTCTGGCAGAACATCGGACTCGACGAGCCGGCTGCCGCGATCGTGGACACTCCCGAGTTCCAGCGACTGCGCCACGTCAAGCAGCTCGGGTTTGCCCATCTCGTCTATCCCGGAGCGATCCATACCCGGTTCCTTCACGCCCTGGGGGTCTACCACCTCACCGGCCGCGCGGTCACCGCTCTGGAGTCGCGTGGGCTCCTGGGAGGCCTGAGCGACGCCGAGCGCGACGCGATTCCGGTAGTGCGTCTCGCGGCGCTGCTGCACGACGTGGGGCACTATCCGTTCTCGCACGCAATGGAGGAGCTCGAGGCCGGCGCGATCCCGGGTCACCACGAGGAGCTTGCCGATCGCTTCCTGGCCACGCCGGGCATCCGCGACGTCCTCGCGGATGTCGCGCCGGACGCGGCCGCTGCCATCGGCTCCCTCATCCGCGGCACGTCGAACCATCCGCTCCAGGGGCTGGTCTCCGGATCCCTCGATCTCGACAAGATCGATTACTTGCGGCGGGACTCGTTGTTCTGCGGCGTGCCCTACGGCGCCGTCGACGTCGATCGTCTCCTCGACGCCCTCACCCTCGCGCGCGAGAGTGACGCGGCGCCGCTCGAGGTCGCCGTCAGCGAGAAGGGGATCAGCGCGCTGGAATCACTGTTGTTCGCCAAGTACCAGATGTTCAGGAACGTGTACTGGCACCACGCCGTGCGTGCCGCGACGGTGACGTTTCGCCGCCTGGTCGAAGGAGCCCTGGATGCCGGCCTGCTCGAACGCGACGAACTCGCCGGCCCGACCGACGAGGAGATGCTCGGCATGATCGCTGCGCGCATGGACGCGGCGCCCGGCGGCAGCGCCGCCACACCGGTCCTCGCAAGCCTGCTCGACGCCCTGATGCAGCGGCGGCTGCCGAAGCGGGCGCTCGAACTCTACGGTGACGAGCTGCCGACCGAGCTCGCGGACTGGATCCCCGGGCGGCGCGACCTGGTGCGGCGGGTGGAAGATCGCATCGCGGCCGGGCTCGGTCGCCGGCCGGGCGAGGTGTTCGTCGACTACCCGTCGAACCCGCGCATGCTCGACCTGAGGCTGCTCCTCGTGCGGCGCCGCGGCGACGTCCAGCGGCTGACTTCGTCGGGTGAGAAGGGGCTGATCGACCTGCCGCGCATCGGCCGCGCGCTGCACCACACGACGCGCGTACTGCGGGTGTTCACGCTGGAGCCCACGGGCGACATCGACCCGGCGCCCCTGCTCGACCTGTTCCGCATGACGGCAGATGAAGCCGAAGCGGAGCTCGATCACTGAAGTCGGTGGGCTTTCGGTTTTGTCTGCCCCCGCAGCCGCGATCGCCGCCTCAGATCTCCGTTACGCGCACCAGCAGGACGGTGATATTGTCGGTGCCGCCGTTGTCGTTGGCCTCGCGGATCAGCGCGTCGGCGGCGGCTTCGAGGTCGTCGATGCCGCCCTGGTCTGCGGACTTCGACCCACGGGAGGACATCAGACGCTTCGAGTCCGTCGAGTCCTTCGAGTCCTTCGAGTCCTTCGATGGCGCTAAGGTCTCGGCCGCCAGGACCGTCGCAAGGCGCTCCTCGCGGACCCGGTCGGTCAGCCCGTCGGTCGCCAGCACGAACACGTCGCCGTCCATGCAGTCCCCGACGTAGAGATCCGGCGCCGGGCGAGGATCGGTTCCGAGCGCCCGCGTGATGATGTTCGATTGCGGATGTCCGATGGCCTGCTCCGGCGTGATCAGCCCGCGGTCCACCTGTTCCTGAACCCAGGAATGGTCGCGCGTCACGCGGCGCAGTTCTCCATCGCGCCACAAATACGCGCGACTGTCTCCGATGTGGGCGATCACGTAGTGGCCGTCAGGTTGGACGCGAAGGGCCGTCGCGGTCGTGCCCATGCCCGATCGGCTGGGGTCCGCCTCGACCTGGCGGGCGATCTCGCGGCCCGCCTCGAGGAAAGCCTCGTTGAGCAGGACCTGCAGACTTTCGACCGATTCACAGTCGCGACAGGCCGAGCCTCCGATGATCCGCGACGCTACGGCGCTGGCCACCTCGCCGGCCGCGTGGCCTCCCATACCGTCGGCCACGACGAACACGCCGGATTCCTCGCTCGTGAACACGGAATCCTCGTTGCTATCCCGCACGCGCCCGACGTCGCTTCGCGCGACGCCGCGCCAGGTGACTTCTGTCATGCTCCTATCTACCCCCCGGCACCGCTATCGGACAAGCCGGTCGCGGCGATTCGCGGCGGAACGCCGTGGCGAACGCTGGTGGATCGTTTCGGTCTACCGGGCGCAGGAGTCCGCCGACATGCCGATCCCGCCGGAGTTCCTGCCGGCCGACGACTGAGCCGGGTGTGACAGGTAGCGTCAGTCGCCCGCAGGCGTGGTCGCCGCGGCCGCGCGGGTCAGCACATCGAGGCCGGGACACGACGGGGCTTCGGTCCAGTCGATCTCGCGGTCCTCGTCATCGCGATCGACGCTGGCGGCGAGTCGGACCGTGCTGCCGTCGTGGCGCGTTACGAAGTCGACGCGGCCTCCCGGTCCCGCGAGCGCCCCGAAGTAGACGAACGCCTCCTTGCCTTCGCCGCTCCGATAGCGCCGGACTTCCGACCATTCGGGCACGTACCGGCGGCCGTCGAAGCGGGCCAGCACGAATAGAGAACTCGCCGCGTTGGCCGGCGCGACGCCGTCGATCTGGTCGTTCACGAGATAAGTAGCGGCCATGGCCGGCCGCTCGTCGCCGGGCCACGGAACCGCCCGCATCGCGGCGCGCTGCGCGAGGTACGGGCGGTTCTCGCCGCCGCGTCGCAGGAGGTTCTCGGCCAGCACGGGGCCGAAGGTCTTCATACGATTGTCCGTGGCCGCGATATCGTACGTGACCGGCTCCCCAGCGGCGCCTTCGCCGGCCCAGGCGAACGCGTATTCGGGCACCTCGGTGTCGGGAAGGAGCAGGGCCCGGCCGGAGCCGACGGACAGACAGGCAGCCGCGGGACTCCGAGCGCTGCCATCGAGGATCAGCGTCCCGATGCGATGCCCCCCGGCGTGCAGCGGAAGCTCGAGATCGGCGGCGTAAAAGGCGGAATCGAACCGCGCGCGATAACTCGCGTTCATTTCTGCGGGAGCGTGCAGGGCCGCCGGCGCATCGGCTTCCATGCGGGCGATCGGAATCGCCTCGACGGCGCCGTCGCGGTCGGTGAACCTGACGAGATAGAGGAGGTCGCCGGCCGGTAACGGCTCGATGATCTCTTCCTGGCCCGCGTTGGTGTCGGGCGCCGGTTCGGGGACCGGCGCGGGGTTGATCAGCGCGACGGTCGCGCCGCCCCATTCGACGTCGCACGCCGCCAGGGGCACGAGGGACGCGACGGCGAGTACCGCCGCCAGACGTGAACTGGAACCGCCGCAGTTGTAGATTTCCGCCGTCCGTTCGTGGGATGGTCGCCATGCCTGTGCCGATGGGGGCGCGATGGGCGAAACTAGACTCCCGCGTCGCCCCGTTCAATGTCGACCGCCATAGAAACGTCGAAACCACGAAGTCCAGGGAGATCCGATGGACCGCCTCCGCTTCTACCACCACCCGGACTGCAGCCTGCACGACACCGGCTGGGGGCACGCCGAGCACCAGGGCCGGCTCCGCGCCGTAGCCTCGGCCGTCGCGGCGGCTCTTCCCGATCTGCACGCCAATGTCCGTCCGGCGGAGAGCCAACCCCTCGACCCCGAGCTGGCGCGACTCGTCCACACGGGGCGCCATATCGGTTTCGTGCGGGATGCCGTCGAGCGGGCGGCGACGACGGGTGAGCTTCAGAAGGTGGAGGTCGACACGGTGGTGTCCGACAAGTCGTGGGACGCGGCTCTCGCCGCCGCCGGCTGCGTTCTGGAGGCCGTGCGAGCCGTGTGCGCGGGAGAGACGGCGACCGCGTTCGCGGCGGTCCGGCCTCCGGGGCACCACGCCGAGTCCGATCGGCCGATGGGTTTCTGCCTGCTCAACAACGTGGCGATCGCGGCGGCCGTTGCCCTGGAGGAGCACCTGGCCTCCCGGGTGCTGATCGTCGACTGGGACGTGCACCACGGCAACGGGACCCAGGAGATCTTCTACGAACATCCCGACGTGTACTACGTGTCTCTGCATCAGCATCCTCACTATCCCGGAACGGGCGCCGCCTCCGAGCGCGGCCGCGGCCCCGGCGAAGGAACGACGCTGAATCTTCCGATGGGGCCGGGTCTCGATCCACTGGCGTACGTCGAGGCGCTCGAGGCGGCAGTCGAACAAGCCGCCGCGTTCGAGCCCGAGCTGTTGATCATCTCCGCCGGTTTCGACGCAGCCAACGGTGACCCCCTCGGCGGCTTCACACTCGAGACCGAGCACTTCGTTCGCCTGACCACCGAGCTCGTCCGCCTGACCGCCGGTTCGACGGGAGGGCGCACGGTATCGGCCCTCGAGGGTGGCTACGATCCGCCCCAGCTCGGCCGCAACGTGGTGGCGCACCTGGCGGCGCTGGCGGCGACGGCGGCGCCGACGGCGGCGCCGACGGCGGCAAAGTCGACATGAATCACGCTGCTTGCCGCCGACACGCTGCCCGCCGCCGGCCGGCCCGCGCCCTGAGCGCCGCGATCACTGCGCTCGCGGCGGCCGTGCTCGCGGCGGCCGTGCCCGCGTCGCTGCCGGGCCAGACGCTCCAGGGCCGGATCATAGACGACGCCGATCGCCCCATCGCGGGCGCGTTCGTCATCCTGTTCGACGAGACGGGGGAGGAACGCGCCCGCGCCCTGACGACGGGAAAAGGCGCCTACCTCCTGCGCGCGTCGGAGCCCGGCGTGTTCCGCCTGACCGTCGAGAGAATCGGCTTCGAGGATCGGACAACCGACCCCATCCCTCTCGCCGATGGGCAGAGCGTGAGTCACCAGGTGCGCATCCAACCCCGACCTGTGCGTCTCGATCGAATAGAGGTCGCGGCGACGAGCCGATGCGCCGTTCTCTCGGACGAAGGTGAGGCCCTCGAGGTGGTCCGCGTGTGGGACGAAGCCCGGAAGGCGCTCGAGGCGACCGCCTGGACCGACCGGCAAAGCTACTATCGCTTCGACATTCTCCTCGTCCGCCGGACACTCGACAGGAACGGCGAACCGCGGACTGAACCCGTCTACGAACCGATCCGGGTGTACGGCCGGCACCCGTTCCGCTCGACGGAGGCGGACGACCTGGCCTTCGGGGGCTGGGTGCAGCCCGACGGCGCCCGCGGGTTGAAGTTTTTCGCCCCTGACGCCGAAGTCCTCCTGTCGAACTCGTTCGAGTCGCGCCACTGCTTCTACCTGGTACGACCCGAATCTCGCCGCAACGGGCTGATCGGCATCGGCTTCGAACCGCTTCCAGAACGCACGATCGCCGACATTTCCGGCGTGCTCTGGCTCGATGCCGCGACTGCCGAGCTCCGTTCGCTGGACTTCCGATACGAGCGTTTGCGTCTGCCCGTGAGCTCGGAGCATCTCGGCGGACACGTCGAGTTCGACGCTCTTCCCGATGGCGGCTGGATCGTGCGACGCTGGGAGATTCGTACGCCGCTCGCCGAGGTGCACGAGGCGAAGAGCTTCAGCGGCAGGCGCAGCCAGCGCCTGAGGCTATCGGGTCTACGCGCCGAGGGTCAGCTCGTGACGGCCGTGTGGCGTAC
>JBPCJZ010000126.1:0-9416 GCA_051004775.1 Gemmatimonadota bacterium | reverse complement strand
CCTGGTTGATGTACGCGACCGCGCTCCGGGTGAGTCGCTCCTCGTTGGCTTCCACCCACTCCGTCGAACCCAGGATGCCCCACTCCTCGGCGTCCCAGGTGGCGAAGACGATCGTCCGGCGGGGGCGGAGGCCGTCGCGGGCCGCGCGAGCGAAGGCGCGCGCGACCTCGACGACGCTCGCCGTGCCGCTCACGTTGTCGACGGCGCCGGGTCCCCAGGCGTCGCGATGTGCCCCGATGATGATCCATTCGTCGGGCCAGACCGCTCCCGGGAGCGCCGCGATCGTGTTGAACGCGGGATGGTAGGCCGCCTCTCCGGTCTCCATGCGCACCGTCATCCGTACGGTGGTGGGCCCGGGTCCCGGCCGGTACGACACGTCGAGTCCGCCGGCCCATCCGTCGGGGGCGGGCGGCCCTCCAAGCGGCGCCAGCAGACGCGCCGCCGCGCCGTATCCGATCGGCAGCACGGGGATCCGGGCGATGCCTTCCATCTCGGCCTCCGGCACGCGCGCCGCGCCCGGCAGCGACGGGCGCCCCGGCGTCGACGGATCCCCGTTCGAGTTGAGCACGCTTCCCCGCTGCAGACCGCGTTCGGGCCGGTACGGTCCTTCGGGGAGCACGGTGCCGAGGGTGAACCCATCCGCCGAAGGATCCGAGAACAGCAGGAGGCCGGCCGCGCCGCGGATCTCCGCCTCTCGCGCCTTGATGCCGCGGAACGAACGACCGTAACGGGCCAGGACGATGCGTCCCGTCACGTCGATTCCGAGGGCCGCCAGTTGTTCGTAGTCCTCGGGCAGTCCGAAGTTGGCGTACACGAGGATGCCCTCCGCCACGCCACCGGCACCGTACGCGTTGAACGCGGGGACGTGCTCGTAATCGCGGGATCCGAGCGCCGGCTCCGTCAGGTCGAATCGGTGCGTGGTCGGGGCCGTCTGCCGGAGCTCGGTCTCCAGTGGCTGCGGCAGGTAGATCTCGAGGCTGTCGTAAGCCACCGTGAGTCCGGCGGCGCTCATCCAGGCGAGGATGGAATCACGGGTCGCCCGCTGGCCCGGGGTGCCGGCGACATGGGATCGGGCGGCGAGGCCGCGGGCCCAGCGCGCCACGGAGTCCGGCTGGATCACCGATATCAGCAAGCGCTCGAGGGCGTCCACCGACGCGCCTTTCGCACCGGTTTCGCCGGCCACCGCCGCCCCTGTGATCCTGGCGGCGGGCGCCTCGCCGGGAGCGTCCTGCGCGCGCCCCGACGAGGCGAGCGCCGGAACCAGCAGCGCGGCCGCGCACAGCAGCGCGGCCCTCACGCCGCCGACTCCGCCGCCAGCAGCTCGTCCGCCACGGCGAGTCCACGGAGGGTCAGGTACGGATCGATCGTCTCCACCGTCGCACAGTACGGCGCGACCAGGCCGGAGAGGCCGCCCGTCGCGATGACCAGCGGTGCTTCCGGCTTCCACTCCGCGATGATCCGTCGGACGAGGCCGTCGATGCCGTCCGTGATGGACCAGAAGACGCCGGATTCGAGCGCCGCGACGGTATTTCGTCCGATCACGCGATCGGGGGGACGCAATTCAATCGAAGGGAGCTTGGAGGAGCGCTCGCTGAGGCGATCGATCCCGGCGCGGGGGCCGGGCGATATCGCGCCGCCCAGGAAGGCGCCGTCGGCCGTGATGCAGTCGAACGTCGTCGCGGTGCCGAGGTCCACGACGATCGCGTCGCGTCCGTGGAGCACCGACACGGCCAACGTGTTGACGATCCGATCGGCTCCGACCGCCGACGGCGCCTCCACCTCGAGCCGGATCGGCAGTTCGGAGTCCGCGTCGACCTTCAGAAGCGGCAGGCCGAGCCGTCCACACGCATCGGTCCACGACGGATTCAGCGGAGGTACGACGGAGGCGAGCGCGACACGCTCGACCGGCCACCCCTCCCGCCCGAACTCGGCTTCGAGCAGGGCCCGGATGGTCAGCGCGATCTCGTCCCCCGTGCGCTGGCGCACCGTCGTGAGCCTCCAGCTCGCGCGTTCGGCCCGTCCTTCGAACAGGCCGACCATGGTTTCGGTGTTCCCGACGTCGACGGCGAGGATCATGCGGGCCCCCTCAGAAGCCTGTTGAGGAACTGGAAGCCTGTTGGAGAACCGGGGCGGTCATTCCGGTGTCAGCGAACCGTCGGTCACCCTGCGGAGGGCTCCGCGATCCGGACGGAACAGCAGGGCGCCGTCCGGCGCGATCCCGACGCACATGCCGGGCAGCTCTTCCCCATCGGGAGGTGTAAGGACGCCGCGCCGATCGCGCATGCCGTCGTACCGATCCAGGTCCGCCAGGTCGCGGCCTTGCAGCTGGGGATGGCCCGCGGCGAGATGCGTCGACATGCCGGACACCACGGCGTCGGCGACGTCGACCAGCGGCACTTTGCTCTCCAGCACTTCGTCGATGGACGTGGCGCGGCGCGCGATCCGCTGCGAGATTCCCTCCCCGAGCGGACGCACGTTGAGCCCCGCACCGACCACGAGATAGTTCAGTTTCGGCCCGGCCCAGGTGGCCTCGGCGAGAATGCCTCCGAACTTCAGTCCGTCCGCGTACAGATCGTTGGGCCACTTCACCCGGGGATCGAGGCCGGGAAACGCGGCGTCCAGGGCCCGGACGACGCCGAGCCCCGCCAGGATCGAGACCGGCGCCTCCCCGAGGGTGTCGGGGCGGAAGAGCATGCTCAGGTAGATGCCCGCGCCGGCGGGCGAGGACCACGATCGCCCTCCCCTTCCCCGGCCAGCCGTCTGCTCGTGCGCGATCACGATGGTCCCCGACGGGGCGTCCTCGTCCTCGGCCAGTCGCCGGGCCTCGTCGTTGGTCGAGGTCACCGATCCGAACAGGAAGACGCCGTCGCGCTCCCAGCGCTGGCGAAGCTCGGCGACCGACTGCCCATCCCATTTCTTCCGTGTAGCCATCAAGCGATAACCTGGAGAGAGAAATCCATCACGGGCGCCGAGTGCGTCAGAGCGCCGACCGAGACGAAGTCGACGCCCGTCGCGGCGATTCGACCCACGGTCTGCAGAGTAACGTTTCCCGACGCCTCGAGCAGCGGAACATCGCCTTCATGTCCGCGCACCAGCCGCACCGCCTCCTCGAGCTCGCCGATCGACATGTTGTCCAGCAGGATACGGTCGGGGCCACCCGCCAGGGCTTCCCTCAGTTCGGCCAGGCTGCACGCCTCGACCTCCACCTCGATCCCCTCCCGCCTCGCGCGCTCGCCCACGGCCTGCAGCGCCGCCCCCAGACCGCCGGCGGCCCGGATGTGATTCTCCTTCACGAGCACCATGTCGAACAGACCGCGACGGTGATTGACGGCGCCGCCGCAGCGCGTCGCTTCCTTCTCGAGAGCGCGCCACCCGGGCGTCGTCTTCCGCGTGTCGAGGATCCGACAGTCGGTCCCCTCCACGGCGGCGCAGTAATCGGCCGCCAGGGTCGCGATTCCCGAGAGGCGCCCGAGGAAGTTGAGCGCCGTCCGTTCGGCGGTGAGGATCGAGCGCAACGCCCCGGCCACGACCATGATCTCGGCGCCCGGCGCGACGCGGGCCCCGTCGGCCACGCCGCCACGCACCGACAATTCGGGATCGACCCGGAGAAAGATCGCCTCCGCCGGCGCGAGACCGCACACGATTCCCGCCTGTTTCGCCACGATGCGAGCCCCTCCGGCGAGGTCTTCGGGAACCGACCATTCGGTCGTTCGATCGCCGTCGCCGACGTCCTCGGCGAGCGCGGCGTCGATCAGCGCCTCGAGGGACAGGGGTGCGCCGTACCGCACCCGACGCTGGGCGCGGTTCATCGCAAGGCGGGAACGAAGGCCGCCGCGAGCAGATAGGCGGTCCCGGCCGCCCAGCAGTACCACGCGAAGTGATGGAACGTACGGTTGCGAAGCATCCTCACGAACAGCCGGATCGCGAGCACGCCGGCGGCCAGGGCGAAGACGAAGCCGACGGCGAGCGGCCCGGCCCCGATGGCGGCGGCATCCCGCATGTCTCCCAGTTGCAGCAGCGACGCGCCGAGGATGGCGGGTATCGAGAGCAGAAACGAGAACTCCGCCAGCTTCTCCACCTCGAGTCCCCGCCAGGCCCCCACCGCGACGGTCGACCCCGACCTGGAGATTCCGGGAAGGATGGCGAACGCCTGGGCGATTCCGATCCACAGGCTGCGTGGAACGTCCGGTGTCGGGTCGGACGCCCGCGGGCCCGTGAACTTCAGCGTGAAGACGACGCATCCGGTCACCAGCAGCATGGCCGCGGCGAGCACGGGCTGGCCAAACGCCGCCTCGAGTTCGGATCGGCCCAGCACGCCCACGACGCCGGCCGGAACCGAAGCCAGGAGGATGAGCCCGGTGTATCTCCATGCCTCACGATCGACTCGCACCAGACCAGCCGCCAGTTCGCCGACGCGCGCGCGGTACGCCCACACCACGGCGCACAGCGTCGCCAGGTGGAGAAGGACCTCGAAGGCGACCCCCGGCGGGTCGATCCCGAGCATTGCCTCCGCCATGACGAGGTGGCCGCTGCTCGATACGGGCAGGAATTCCGTCAGGCCCTGTACGATGCCGAGTAGTGCGGCGAACAGGAGGCTCAAGCGCCGCGACGCTCGCGAGCGTTCGCCTGGCCGGCAATGACCTCACGATAGAAGTCTTCGTACACGGGGACGATCAGGTCGACGCCGAAGTGGGTCGCAGCCCTCTCGCGGGACGCAGACGAGAACTCGGCCCACGCCGCGTCGTTCTTCAGCAGCTCGACGGCGCTCTGCGCCATGGCATCGACGTCTCCGACGGGATACAGCCAGCCGGTCCGGCCGTCTTCCACCACCTCGGTGAGCCCGCTGCCGGCCGTCCCGATCACCGGGGTGCCGCTGGCCATCGCCTCGAGGGCGACGAGGCCGAAGGACTCCTGCTCACTGGGCAGCAGGAGCAGGTCGGCCCGCGCGAGGAGTTCGGCGACCGACTCCAGCTTGCCGAGGAACACGACGTGGTCCGACACGCCCAGCTCCTCGGCGGTCTCGATGGCCGCGGGCCGTTCCGGACCGTCGCCGATGAGCACGAGACGGGCGTCGCACTCCTCGCGCACCCGCGCGAACACGCGCACGACGTCGCCGACCCGTTTGACCTTCCGGAAGTTCGAGATGTGCATGAGGATCTTCTCGCCGCCCGGCGCGAGGACCGAGGACCGGCAGTCGTAGCGGGACCGATCGTAGACGACGGGATCCACGAAGTTCGGGATGACGCGGATGTCGCACCGCGCGCATCCGAAGGCCCGGTACGTCTCGTCCCGCAGGAACTGCGAGACGGCCGTGAGTCCGTCGGACTGTTCGACCGAGAACTTGGTGATCGAGTAGAACGACGGATCCTGGCCCACCAGCGTGATATCGGTGCCGTGCAGCGTGGTGACGATGGGCAGATCGCCGCCCTCGGCCCGGAGCATCTCACGCGCCGTCCACGCGGCCGTCGCATGCGGGATCGCATAGTGCGCGTGCAGCAGGTCGAGATCGTGCTGGCGGGCGACGCTGTGGATCTCGACCGCGAGCGACAGCGAGTAGGGAGGATACTCGAACAGCGGGTAGGTATGCACCGCGACTTCATGATAGAACAGGCGGTCGTGGAACCCGGTGAGCCGGAACGGCTGGGCGTAGGAGATGAAGTGTACTTCGTGCCCGCGCTCGGCCAGCTTGATGCCCAGCTCGGTCGCGACCGCTCCCGAGCCGCCGTAGGTGGGATAGCAAGTGATTCCGATTTTCATCCTGCGTTATCCTTGAACACCCTAGAGTTCTGCCCTGTTCGGCACGGTCCGCCACGCCTCGATCACTTCGTCCGCCAGGTCCTTCACACCTCGTCGAGCGTCCAGGCGCGGCGCCGATGCCGGAACCTGGTGGCGAAACCACGTGCGCTGTCGCCTGGCATACGCCCAGGTGTCGCGAACGATGCCGGTCAGCGTCTCTTCGCGCGAGGCCCGCCCGTGCATCCAGTCGTCCACGGCCGCATACCCGATGGAACTGAACGCCGGGGAACGCTCGTCGTGCCCGTCCGCCCGGAGCGCGGCGACTTCTCGGATCCAACCCGAGTCGAGAGCTTCCGCCGCCCGCGCACGGATCCGGTGGCGATGCTCGGGGCCGGGGAGGGTCAGCACCACGGGCCATGCCGCGACCGGCTCGGCTTCGCGCGGCCCGTGGCGCTGCCACCAGGTGAGCGGACGGCCCGTCAGGAGGCTGATCTCGAGCGCCCGCAGGCAGCGCTGGCGGTCGAGCACCGCGAGCCGCTCGGCGAGCGCCGGGTCGAGCCGGCGGGTCCACCTGCGCAACCCGTCGAGGGTGAGGCGGTCGAGACCGGCCTCGAGGCGGACGCGGAGTTCGTCGTCGAGGGGCGGCTCCCGGAAGATCGGACGCGTGAGCGCCCGGTAGAACAGTCCGCTGCCGCCCGCGAGAATCGGTTCCCTTCCCCGGCCGCGCACGGCCTCGATCCACCCCCTGGCTTCCCGCGCGAACCGCCCGGCGCCAACCCTCGTTCCCGGCGCGAGCCATCCGACCCCGTGGTGCGGCGCGCGGCCGCGTTCCTCCGCCGTGGGCGCGGCGGTTCCGACGACGAGACCGGCATACGCCTGCCGGCTGTCCGCCGAGATGATTTCGCCTCCGAGACGCCCGGCCAGCTCGATCGCCAGCGACGTCTTACCCGTCGCCGTCGGGCCGAGGATCGCGAGCATCGGAGGCGTCAACGCCGTCAACTGCGGCCGAATCGGCGGGCGAGCTCGTCCGGCGTCAGCCGCAGAATCGTGGGCCGGCCGTGCACATCGTGTCCCGGCAGCTCCGTGGCGAACAACCGATCGACCAGCTCTTCCATCTCCACGCGCGACAGCGGCTGACCTGCCTTGATCGCAGCTTTGCAGGCGAGACTTCGGGCGATCTTCTCGTGCTGGTTACGGGCGGAGTCGACGAGGTCCGAACCGTGTGCGAGTTCGTGAATCATCTCGCGAAAACAGCGTTCCGCGTCGAACTGCGGGTGCAGGAGCGGGACCGCCTGCACGATCACCGTGTTCTCTCCGAAGCTCTCGATCTCGAACCCGAGGGACGTGAACAGACCCCGCAACTCGTCGGCTGCGGAGAACTCCGGCGGCGACAGGCGAAGCGTGAGCGGAAACAGGAGGCGCTGGGAGCTTCCCTCGCCGCCGCTGAATCGTAGCATGGTCTGCTCGAACAGCACGCGTTCGTGCGCCGAATGCTGGTCGATCACGAGCAGGCCGCCCCGTGTGGGCATCAGGATGTAGCTGTCATGGAGCTGCCAGGGGCCGATGTGGGACGCGTCGGCCCCGGGCCGCGCCGACGCCGCCGAAGACAGCGGCGCTTCGGCCTCGTCGTCGCTTCCGGGCTCGGCGCGGGATACGAACAGTGCGAACTGCGACGGACCCGTCTCCCCGTTCGACTCCTCCGCGCGCGCGTCGTGCGGGGTGCTCGTGGCGTGTGCCCCGCGTGTGGCTTCCGCGGGGCGTGTGGCGAGCACGCCGCCCGTGACGACCCGGCCCGGCACCTCCCGCGAGCGAATCTCCGGCGTGCTCGACAGATCGGCGAGCCGGCGGCGGATCGCCGCGCTCACCGCCTCGCCGACGGCCGCCGAGTCTCGAAATCGCACCTCGGCCTTCGAAGGGTGAACGTTTACGTCCACGGCTCCGGACGGCGTGGCGAGGTACAGGAACACGGTCGGCCGCAGCGCCGGGGCGACCGTCGTGCGGTATGCCTCGTCTACCCGCCGGAGCAGCGCGGGATCACGAAACGGCCGGCCGTTGACGAACAGATATCGTCGCGCGCCGGCGGGTCGTGCCGCGTCCGGGCGCTGGATGAAGCCCGCCACGCGGAGGCCCTCTATCTCCTCGTCCAGCGCGATCAACTGGTCGGCCTCGTCGTCTCCCCACAGCGCGCGCACCCGCTCGCTGACCGTCGAGGCCGCCGGCAACCGAAGCAACTCCCGGCCGTTGGACTCGAGCCGGATCTCCACGCGCAGGTTCGCCAGGGCGAGGAGAATGACCGCCTCGCTGGCGGCGCGCGTCTCGACGGCCGCGGTGCGGAGGAATCCGGCGCGGGCCGGCACATTCCGGAACAGCGACCGGACGAGCACCGTCGTCCCGGGACGACGGGCGAGTTCGTCGGTCGAGACGATGCGCCCGGCGTGGACCACGACACGGGTCCCCGGCCCCCCGTCCGCGGGAGCCGTCGTCATCTCGAACCGGCTCACCGCCGCGATCGACGGGAGGGCCTCGCCGCGGAATCCGAAGGAGCCGACGCCCGCCAGGTCCTCGACGCGCCGGATCTTGCTCGTCGCGTGACGGTCCAGGGCAAGCAGCGCGTCGGGCCGGCTCATCCCTTCCCCGTCGTCGGATACGCGGATCGCGGTCTTGCCGCCGTTCTGCAGTTCGACCTCGATCGACCGGGCCCCGGCGTCGAGCGCATTCTCGACGAGTTCCTTGACGATGGACGCGGGACGTTCGACAACCTCTCCGGCCGCGATCTGGTTCGCGACGTGGTCGGGCAGGATCCGGATACGGGGTTCCGTCGTCACGACACGCCAATCCCGTAAAAATCGGCGGCGGCCCGGGACGTGTGCTCCGCTGCCGCCTCCACGCTCACGCCGCGGAGCTCCGCGAGCCGGGCGCAGGTGTGCGGGAGAAACGCCGGTTCGTTTCGCTTTCCGCGGTGGGGAACGGGGGCGAGATATGGACTGTCGGTCTCGAGCAGGAGACGGTCCCAGGGCACGCGGCGCAGCGCATCGGCCGCGTCGAAGGAGCCGAACGTGATGATCCCTCCGAAGGAGACGTACCAGCCGGCCTCGAGACCGGCATCCAGCAGCTCGTCGCCGCCGGTGAAGCAGTGGAGGATCCCGCGGACGCCGGCGCCGCGGCGGCGCAGGATGCCCAGCATGTCTTCGTCCGCCGACCGCGAGTGCACGACGATCGGAAGGTTCGCCTCCTCGGCCAGGTCGAGCTGTGCCTCGAAAGCGGCGTGCTGCGCCCGGCGCGGCGCATGGTCGTAATGGAAATCGAGTCCCGCCTCGCCTACCGCCACGACCTCCGGCTCCCGGAGCAATCCCGCCAGCTCATCCGCCGTCGCGTCGTCGAAGTCCAATGCCTCGTGCGGATGCAGCCCCGCGGTGCTGTAGAGGCCGTCATGGCGTCGCGCCAGCGCCAGGGCGGCCCTGGCATCGGATGGATTCGAGGCGACGGTCACGAATCGCGTCACGCCTGCGGCGCGCGCGCGCCCTATGACCGCGTCGACATCGGCAGCGAACGCCTCCGCCGTCAGGTGCAGGTGGGAGTCGAACACGGCCCGCCGGTCAGCGGTTCTTCTTGGACGTCTCCGTCGCGTGGCCGGAGCGGTTCTCGATCTCCAGCAGGGCGGGCGAAGCGACGAAGATCGA
>JBPCJZ010000125.1:0-8512 GCA_051004775.1 Gemmatimonadota bacterium | reverse complement strand
AACGACTCGGCGACTTTCTCACCGTTCGCGCGGCGCACCGAGACGTTGGAAAACCCCCTGACCCGGTGGTCGCGCTCGGTCACGAACTGGACGCTCGCCCCACCCGCGAACTCCAGGTACTCCGTATTCCCGCTGGCGACCGCGAACCTGGCTTCCACATCGCCGTCCCACCCCGGTTCCGCGTCCGACCAGCGCCGGAGCGTGTTCACGATCTGCGCCTCCGCCGGGGCCGCCACGGGCCCCATGAAAATCGCCACGACGATTCCGGCGAGGGCGAAGAGATGTTTCGATGGCTCCATGGGGCCAGTATCGGCATGCCGTGCGAAGGAGGCCAGACACCCGCCCCGGCGGCGGTCCATAGCCCCAGCTCAGACCGCCGGCTCAGCGGGACACCTCTTCGCACAGTTCCCGCTGGTGGATCACGCGGCCGTCCTCCCGGGCGACCACCCGCGCCGTGAGGCGGCATGAACCAGGCGAGCCATCCTGGACCATGTGAACGTCGAGGCGGGTCGCCCAGCCCTCCCGCCGGCTGACGACGACGTGGTGCGCCTCGGCACGGGACGAAGCCGGCTCATGGGGCCGAGTGGTGAACCGTTCGTCGATCCCCCATCCCGTCTCGAGATCGAGGGGCTCGACCGCCGTCACGATCGGCTCCCCGCCACCGTCCAGGTCCGCGGTGATCCGCGTCTCCCAGCTGCCGTCATCGCCGGGCCCGCTCAACACCCGCCGCGTGTGAACCAGGTCGTGGCCGGCGAGGGTCGGGGACGCCGCGACCTCCGGGGGTGGCAGGGGCGCGAGCTCGACATCGCCCGGACCACCCGCTCGCTCCGGGAGGACCAGTGAGCATCCTCCGGGGAACAGCCGCAGGTGGAAAGGCTCGACAGCGGGCCACGCGACCGGCCAGTAGGACGAGGAGACCGCCACGCGCAGCCGGTGCCCCCGCGGAAAGGCGTGGGCGCAGTGACGGAGCGCGACGGCAACCCGGACGCGCCGCCCCGGCTCGAACGGCACGCGTCGCTCGAAGCCGTCTCGGAACGCCAGGTCGAGAAGGCCGTAGCTGACCCGGACCGACGTCCCGTCGGGTGCCACGTCGCAGAGCCGCACGGCCACCATCGGGTGGGGGCGGTCGCAGTCGAGCTCCAGCTCCACGACCGGTGCGCCCAGGACCTCCAGGCGCCGCTCCAGGGGAGGGAGATCGAACGTGGCCGCCTCCCGGTCGTCGGGCGTCTGCTCGACGGGGAGGTCGACGAGGCCAAACGGGCACCACGCACCGCCGGTCCTCGCACCGAGCCCGGTCCACGGGACGTCCAGCGGCGCCGCGCGTCCCGAGCCCAGCGCCCGACGTCGGCCCTCGACCCCCGGGGCCGGCCACGACGGCTCGTACACCCAGCGGCCCCGGGCGTCGCTCTCGTCCCACGGACGGCCGCCGCCCTCCGTCATCCAGACCCGGTACCCGGACTCTTCCGTTCCCGGCTTCTCCCGCAGCCAGCGATCCCACCACTCGAGCGCCACCTGGAGGAACCCGGCCGCCGGGCCGGGCACGCCGTCGTGGGGGTAGACATGCGCCCACGGCCCCACCCAACCGCGCGCCGGGCTCTCCAGCCCTTCGAGCAGGCGCGGCACCGCGTCCGCGTAGGCGTCGGCCCATCCCGAGATCGCGAGGACCGGGACGTCGATGCGGCCGTAGTCCTCCCGCACCGAGCCGCGCCGCCAGTATGCGTCGCGCGTGTCGTGGCGCAGCCAGCGCGCGGCGTACAGCGGGACCCCGTCCAGGCGCTCGAGCCAGGTGTCCCGCCAGGAGGCCCCGACCAGCTCGGGGTCCTGGGGCCGCATCGCCAGGGTCTGCAGGACGCCCCCCCAGGCGAAATTCTCGGTCAGGAGGCATCCGCCCATCCAGTGGGCATCGGTGGCCCACCGATCGTCGGTGGCGCATACCGTCACGAGGCAGCGGAGCTCGGGGGGGCGGAGCGCCGCGAGCTGGAGGGCGTTGATCCCGCCCCAGGACTTCCCGAGGAGCCCGATCCGCCCGTCGCACCAGGGTTGAGCCGCGATCCATCGAAGCGCCGCCAGGCCGTCCGCCCACTCCTCGTCAGAGTACTCGTCGAGGAGAACCCCGTCCGAAGTACCCGATCCCCGGACGTCGATCCGCACCGACGCGTAACCGTGCCCGGCGAAATACCCGTGCATGGGTTCGTCCCGCCACCGGGTGTCATCCCGCTTCCGATAGGGGATATACTCGAGGATGGCTGGCACGGGCGGGGCGCCCTCGGGAAGCCACAGGCGGGCCGACAGTCGGACGCCCTCGCCCACCGGGATCCACACGTGCTCGATCTCCCGGACGCTCCACGGCAAGGAATCGACAATTCGCATGAAACGCATCCTGTTCGTGTTCCCCACGTCGTGGGACCGAAAGCAGCTCGAGGCATGCCGGAGCGGATGGGAATCCCGCTACGAAGTGCTGTATGCGGAGCCTTCGGACGAGGACTGCCCCTGGGACCTCGATCCGCGGGCGTGGCTCGACGAGGCCGATGCGGCCTGGCGGGGCCGGATCGACGGGGTCACCAGCTCGAGCGACTACCCCGGCGCCACCCTCGCGGCGGCGCTGGCGCGCAGACTGGAACTCCCTGGAGCGCCCCCCGAGGCGGTGCTCCGGGCCTCGCACAAGTACTACTCGCGCCGCGCGCAGGAAGAGGCTGTCCCCAAGGCCACCCCCGTCTACGACCTCGTTCCCGGATCCTCCCCCGTCGAGCGCGACCCGCGGACAGGGTATCCCTGCTTCGTCAAGCCGATCAAGGGCGCCTTCAGCATCATGTCGGGAAAGGTACGGAGCCGCGCCGAGCTCGATGCCTTCCTCGACCGCCCGGCGGCCCAGGAATTCCTGGCCGAATACGTCCTCGTGTTCAACCGCCTGGTGGCGGAGCTCACCGACTTCGAGCTCGACGGGCGGCACTTCCTGGCCGAGGAGTTCCTCCACGGACACCAGGTGACGGTAGATGGATGGGTGAGCGGGGGCGAGGTGGGGATCCTCGGGATCGTCGACTCCGTGATGCACCCCGACGTGCCCAGCTTCGCGCGCTTCGACTATCCCTCCGTGCGGCGCCCGGAGATCCAGGAGACGATGAGCGACGTCGCCCGGAGGGTCGTGCAGCACCTGGGCCTCGACCACACCCTGTTCAACGTCGAGATGATCTACGAACCCGTCTCGGACCGGGTGTGTATCATCGAGATCAATCCCCGACTGTGTGGCCAGTTCGCCGACCTCTACGCGAAGGTGGACGGAACGAGCGGCTACGAAGTGGCGCTGGCCGTGGCAGCCGGCGATCCGGTCGCGGTCCCTCGCGGACGAGGAGCCGCGCGCATGGCGAGCAGCTTCCCGCTGCGGAGTTTCCGACCGGCCATCGTGCGTCGCGCCCCCGATGCCGCCGCGGTCTCCGCCGCCGAGGGACTATACCCGGGCACACTGATCTGGATGGAGTGCTGCGAGGGGTCGGAACTCACCGACTTCGAGGCCGAGGACGGATGGAGCTGCCGCTACGCGGTGATCAACCTGGGTGGCGACAGCCGCGCCGACCTGCAGGCCAGGCTTGGCGCCACGGTGGAGCGGCTTGGGATCGAGTTGGAGGAGCTCTAGAGCCCCTCGGTCGAGGGCGTCCACGTCACGGCGCCGGGGCTGGGGCAGGCGGCGGGGAGCGTCACGGCAGCGTCGCCGCCGGAACTCGCGGAAACGCAACGACTCGTCTGGAGACAGGGAGAAGTCCCCTGGGTCGTCGCCTCGAGCGAACTGCCGCGCCTGGAAGCAGGGCGTACGCTCCTGGTCCTCGGACCCATGGCGCGTGCTGTCGCGGAGGCACGCCTCGAGGGGGTCCGGGCGGTCGTGCCACGGGCGCGACTGGAACGCGGATGGGCGGGCCTCGAGACCGACGCGGACGCCGAGGACTGAGTCCGCGGCAACATCGATAGTAGTGACTGCCCCCGCTCGGAGAATTTACGGGGATGACTCCAACCGCTGGACTGACCCTCGATCGACGTTCGATGTGACTCGCATACGCGACGGTGTGACACCTATAAGGGTCAATATCTCCTTCAACCTCATCGGCCTGTCAACGTGAGCGGTCACTCTCCGGGCCCCGATCGGACATTGCCCACATCACTTCTCAACATCAAAGAACACCTCATCGAACTCCGCGAGTTGCCGGTCCCGAGACGTCGCCATTGCCCGCGGCCGCGTCCGGGACGATGATCCCGGGCCGCGCCGCGAAGCTGCCGGCTACGCCGCCGCTCCAGCCCTCTGACCGCGGAGACGCATGGAAGCCTTCGAGTACGTCATGGTGCTGGTGTCGATCATCATCGGCCTCGCGATCGCGCACGTCCTCTCGGCGTTCGGAGCGGCCGTCCAGCGGCTGCGCGGGCACGAACCGCCGATCCGCCTGGAAGCGATCTACCTCCTCTGGGTCGTATTCTTGTTCATCTGGATTGTCTCGTTCTGGTGGTGGGAGTTCAAGTTCCAGGACGTCGCCGCCGAGTGGACGTTCGGCCTCTATCTATTCATCGTCGGGTACGCGATCTGCCTGTTCGCCGCCGCCGTCGTGCTGGTGCCGGACGGCATGGCGGGCGTCGAGGACAGCTTCGAGTACCTGGTGAGCGGCCGGCGCTGGATCTTCGGCCTCCTTCTGCTCGCCACGGCCTTCGACGTCGCCGATACGTTCCTGAAGGGAGCCGACTGGGGGCTGCGCCCCGTCTACATGGTGCAGACGGCGGTGATCGTAGGAGCCTGCGTCGTGGCGCTCTCGTCGACGCGGCGCCGTTGGCACCTCCCGGCGGCCGTGGCGGCGTTCGGCGTGCAGTTCATCTACATGTTCCTGGAAGTGGGGATCCTGGGAGGATGGTGAGGAACAGATGATGAGGAAGAGCGGAACATCCGGAAACCGGCTTCTGCAGGCGGGCGAACTCATCGACGCCCTGATCCGCGAGAATCCGCCCATCGACGACTACCTGTTCGAGGACGAGGGGGACCCGGCGTGCGCGTGAGGGGCGGGAGCGATCCCCCTCGCTCCCGGCACGGATGTCGATGACCGAGCAGTCCGGCTTCCGGCGGAACGTCGGCCTGTTCATGGCCGTCATGATCGGCATCGGGGCCATGATGGGCCCGGGGATCTTCGCCCTGCCGAGCGAGGTCGCCGGATCGATCGGTCCGCTGGGCATCGTCGCTTACCTGGCGATGGGCCTCCTGACCGTGTTCACGGCGCTCAACTACAGCGAGATGGGCGCCGCCATCCCCATCGCCGGCGGCGGATACTCCTTCGCAAGCCGAGTCCTCCCGCGCCCGGTGGCGTTCCTGGCCGGGTGGTTCTTCTGGATCGGCAACACACTAGCCTGCGCCCTCTACGTGGTCATCTTCGCGCTGACGATCCGGAACTACTTCCTGCCGGAAATGGGAATCCTCCCCATCGTCCTCGCCACGACGGCGACCTTCACGCTGGCGAACCTGCGCGGGCAGGCCGAGGCGCTGAAAGCCATCGCGGCGATGAACATCGTGGAGCTGGTGGTCCTCGTCGGGCTCGGGGTGCTCGGCGCCTCCCACGTAGAGCCCGCCAACCTGAGGCCGTTCGCCCCCATGGGCCTCGGGCCGCTCGTGCCGACGATGGCGCTCATCTACATCTCCTACGTCGGCTTCGACCTCATCACCGTCGCGGCCGAGGAGATCGTCGACCCGCAGAAGACCATCCCGCGCGCCATCCTCATCACGCTGGGCGTGGGCATCAGCATCTACGTCGGCCTGCTCTGGGTCATGATGGGCGTGGTCGACTACCGGGAGCTGGCCGGAACGAGCACGCCGGTGGTCTTCGTCGCCGACCACCTGTTCGGCGCGTGGGGACGGTGGGCGGGGATCGTCGCGACCGTCATGGCGAGCCTCTCCGCGTTCAGCGTGACGCTCGGCGCCAGCGCGCGGATCCTCTTCGCCCTGGGCAGGGACGGGCACTTCCCGAAGGTCTTCTCGCGACTTCACCACCGCTACCGCACGCCTCACATCGCGCTGTTCGCCTGCGCCGCCCTCGTCGTCGTCATGAGCGCATTGGGCGTCGTCCGGTTCCTGGCCTCGGTGAGCAGCTTCGGCTACCTGGTGGCGATCGGCATCGTCAACTACGCCGCCATCGCGCTGCGGCGGCGGATGCCCAACCTGCGGCGCCCGTTCCGGGTCGCTCTCTATCCCCTGGCGCCGGTGTTCGGCGTGATCTCCTGCTGGTTCTTCGTCCCGGCCCTGGAGCTCCGGAGTCTGCTGCTGGGCGGCGGGCTGACGACGGTGGGCTGCGCACTCTATCTTGCCAACCCGGCCAACCGGGAGGAGCTGCGGGGGATCGTGCCCTTCGTGCGGCGCCTGAAACTCAGGATTCGAGCGTATCGGAGGCCAAGCATGCACGTGCTGATCATCGGCGGAGGCGAACAGGGCGGAAATATCGCCGACCGGCTCCTCGCCCAGGACGAGTTTCGGATGGTCTTCCGCTCCTCGCAGTACCAGATCACGTTCATCGAAAAGGATGCCGAGCGGTGCGAGGAGCTCGGCAGCCTCTACAGCGTCCCGGTGTTCCACGGCGACGGCACGAAGCAGGAAGTCCTGCAACAGACCGAGCCGGACAAGATCGACGTGGCCGTGGCCGCCACCGACCACGACGACCGCAACACGATCGCGGCGCTCCAGGCGAAGCGGCTCGGCATCGAGCGCGTCATCGCGATCGTCCGGGACCCCGACTACATCTCGCTCCTCGAGGACAGCGGGGTGGTCTGCATCAGCGCCCCGTACGCCACGGCGGCCATGGTGGAGAACTACCTCGACCGGCCCGGGGTGGCCGAGTTGTTCGAGATCGAAACCGGCGTCGCCAGCCTGATCGACCTCATCGTGCCGCCGGGCGGAAGCGTCGTAGGCCGGCAGATTCGCGCGATCCAGATCCCCGGGCAGTGCGTCGTCGCCGCGGTGCTGCGGGACGAGGAGTTCGTCGTGCCCCGGGGCAACACGGAGCTGGCGGCCGGCGACCACGTGATCCTCGTCGGCCCCCGGGAGGAAATCAAAGCGGCCCAGGACGTGTTCAGCGGGAGGGCGGCGGGTGGGTGATCCGAGGGCGGCAGGGCGCGAGTACCCTGCGCGGGGAACGTCGTCTAACTCGTCCGCCGAAGCAGATCGAGCAGCGCGTCCGGGTGCTCTGCCGCAACCTGGAGCAGCACCTTTGCCGGACCCTGCGGAGAACGTCTTCCCTGCTCCCAGTTCTGTAGCGTCCGGACGCTGATCCCCAGCAGAGTCGCGAATCTCGCCTGGGACAGTCCGTATTGCGCCCGTATCTCGGCTACCCGTGGCTCTTCCACCGCCCAGGAGCGCGAGGCTCCCGTCTCGCCGCGGAGGATCGCGCCGCCCTCGCGCACGCTCTCGAGAAGCTCTTCATACAACTCGTCGTTCATCGAAACTCCTCCTCCACGACGGCGCGCAGACCGTTGAGCTGCTCAGCGGTGAGATCCTTCTGGCCGCTCTTACCATACGCGAGAAGCATGAGCAGAATCGCTCGCGAACGATGCCAGTGGTAGATGACGCGGACTCCGCCCCGCTTGCCCCTGCCAGCGCTTCGCCACCTGACCTTCCGGAGACCGCCCGACCCGCGAATCAATGCGCCGATCCCGGGGTTCCTGACCAATTCGATCTGCAGGAGCCGATAGGAGTCATCGTCCATGTGGACGGATACCTGCTTCGTGAACACCGAAGTTTCGATGATCAGGAGGCCGCCCTGGGCCGGGCCCCGGCCCAATCCCGTCCGTTGCTGAATCATGATATGCCTGTAACATGTATACGTCAACGGCGTATCATGATTACCTGCTACCCCACCCTCACGGCTGGCTCACGAGCCAGTCGAGGGTACCCCGCCCGTGCGGATCGCGGACAGACTCCGCCGCTGCTCGCGACGCGCTCGAGAACCTCGACCACACCCACAGTATCTGATAGCATCGCGGCCATCTCGAGCGCCCGAAGCCTGGCGAGGAGGCCGAGTGCGGAAAGCGTCCGAGCGCGACCCGCGGACAGGGTATCCCTGCTTCGTCAAGCCGATCAAGGGCGCCTTCAGCATCATGTCGGGAAAGGTGCGGAGCCGCGCCGAGCTCGATGCCTTCCTCGACCGCCCGGCGGCCCAGGACTTCCTGGCCGAATACGTCCTCGTGTTCAACCCCCGACTGTGCGGCCAGTTCGCCGACCTCTACGCGAAGGTGGACGGAACGAGCGGCTACGAAGTGGCGCTGGCCGTGGCCGCCGGCGATCCGGTCGCGGTCCCTCGCGGACAGGGGACGGCGCGCATGGCGAGCAGCTTCCCGCTGCGGAGTTTCCGCCCGGCCATCGTGCGCCGCGCCCCCGATGCCGCCGCAGTCTCGGCCGCCGAGAGGCTACACCCGGGCACGCTGATCTGGATGGAGTGCTGCGAGGGGTCGGAGCTCACCGACTTCGAGGCCGAGGACGGATGGAGCTGCCGCTACGCGGTGA
>JBPCJZ010000124.1:0-6372 GCA_051004775.1 Gemmatimonadota bacterium | reverse complement strand
ACGTGGGCTCGCGATCCGATGCGAAGTTGTCGTTGGTCAGGTTCGTCTGGTTGCCGCCGTCCGCGTCCATGACGTAGACCTCGGCGTTCCCGTTGTCGCGCTCCGACGTGAACACGATCAGGCCGTTCAGGACCTCTCCATCCCCCTCCACCGTGATCACGATCGTCAGGGTCTCGGGACCCGAGATCCCGGTGAAGTCGGCGGTGATCGTTGCCGTGCCCGCACCCTCGCCGGTCACCAGGCCGTCCGAGTCCACGGTCGCGATGTCGGTATCGTCGCTCGTCCACGTCGCGTCCGTGCCGACCGACAGCTGGATCTCCTCATCCACGTCGATCACCGGATCGACCGGTGCGTTGAGGCTGAGAGACTGGGTGCGCCCGCCGAGCCCGCGGCCGGCAGCGGCGAGCGCCACGGCCTCGGCCTGCAGGAGTGGCGGCGACAGGAAGTCCGCGATCGGCCGGACCACGCGCCTCGCCACCTGTGTCCAGGCCGGTCCGTCGTCCATGCTCAGGAACGTCCCTCCCCCGCCGAACGGGTACGGATCGACGGCGGAGCAGTCTATGTACCCGAGCGAATCCGGGGCCGGTACCGTCGGCACCAGCAGCGACACGCCCGTCTCGTGCAGGTGTCCGATCGCGGCGTCGCTCGGCAGCGGGGGCACGCCGCACAACGCGACCAGGATGCCCGGCCCCTCGGACCACGGTTGGTGGCTGGAGAGGATCTCGTATCCCTCCTCGAACGCCTGGAAGCCCGGAATGTATTCGCCGAAGGGCGTCATCACGCTGCCCGGATCGCGCGCCAGGACGATCGTGACCTGCCCCGTTCCCGGCGGGAAGATGTTCGGCGCGTCCACGACGACGGCCGCCTCGCGGTTGCGGGTGCCCGCGACGAACGGGAGGGTCACCTCGTCGGGATCGAACACGATGATGCCGCCCGTCTCATCGAACGCGCCGGCCGGGATCTCGAACGGGCTGGGGGCCGGGTTGGGGGCGGCCGCCACCAGCGCGAACACGTCGCTCGCGAGTTGGGCCGCGTCGGCCGGCGAGCCGCTGAAGTTGTCCGGGTTCTTATCGTTCACGAGGGCGAGAAATTCCCAGGCCATGTCGAGGGCGTCGGCGTAGTGCCCTTCACAAAGCTTCCGCGTGATGTTATTGAGCTGCTCGGTGGGGGCGTTGGGGCCCTTCTTGCCCGGGAACAGCGCCTGGATGTCGTCCCGGATACCGTCTGCGATGGCCTGCCGAGCCGGGGGCAGAAGGCAGCCGTCCGGACCCTTCTTTCCGGCGAGGCCCTCGGCGTTAGGCTCGACGGGTGAGGACGGCTGATCCGAGCACGCTCCGAACGTGAGCGCAACGATGGAAGCCAGGACGAGAAGGCGCATACGACGCATCAGAGGATCTCCGCGAGGGTTGTGGCGCACAAACACGCCGGGACAACAACATGGGGACCCGGCCGCCGAAATCCAACTGTCGCGCGAGCGCTACAGGGGCCGCTCAGCCGATCAACCCGGGCCGCGCGCAGCTCTCCGCGGCCGCCGACAGAGCCACGCCCGTTCTCGGCTGGCCGTCAGCCCGCGGGGGAAATTTGCGGCGCAAGATCCGCTCGCCGCGCACCATCTCCCTCCGCTCCGTAGTTTCAGCCCGACACCACGCGCCGGTGCGCATCCCCGGCCTTCGCAGTCCATAGGACCAACCACGGATCCGCCTTGTGTATCCCGTTCCTGCCGGGAATTCAGCGTTCCGTCCGACGTCGCCTGCGTCTCGGACCCGTCGACCCACGCTCGCGGGTCGCCCTCGACCCGATCCGTGGGGAGATCCTCGGGCACGACCAGCTTCCGGTCCGCGCACGAGACCTGGCCCGCGCCGACTTGCTCGACACGAGCGGCCGCGCCGGCGCTTCGATCCTCGGGCGGCTCGCCGAGAACGAACGGATCCTCACCGAGGCGTACCGTAGCCTCATCAAGGCGGTGCGACGCGACGAGGCGGTGTCTCCGGCCGCGGAGTGGCTGCTCGACAACTTCCATCTCGTCGAGGAACAGATTCGCGAGGCGCGGGAGTCACTCCCGCGCGGCTATCAGAAACAGCTCCCGCGGCTTAGAGGCGGCGAGCATGACGGCGAGTTCCGCGTGTTCGGGCTCGCGTGGGAGTACGTCGCCCACACCGACAGCCGCTTCGACCCGGCGACGGTCGAGGCGTTCGTCGAGGCCTACCAGGCGGTCGTGCCGCTCTCGATGGGCGAGCTGTGGGCGATACCGAGTGCGATTCGGCTGGTGCTCGTCGAGAACCTGCGCCGGCTGGCGCAAAGCATCGTCGAGGCGCGCAACGCGCGGGTCGAGGCCGACGAGGTGGCCGACGCCGTGCGCGAGGTGGCGGAAGCGCAGGCAGAGGCAGCCGGCGGGCCGGAAGGCGGCGCACCCTCCGCGTCCACCACGGACAAGCGCCCGCTCGCCGGGCCGGCATCTCGCCTCCTCGCGGACCCCTCCACCGCGGCCCTCGCCCCGCTGCGCCCGTACGATCGCCTGGACGTTCAGCGGGACCGGGCCTTCGTCGTCGAGCTCATCTACCGCCTGCGGCAGGACGATCCGCGCGGCATGCCCGCCGTGAAGTGGCTCGACGAGCGGCTGACCCGGGCCGGCGTGATGTCCGAGGAGCTGGTGCGGCAGGAGCACGCGAGCCAGGTGGCCGCGCAGGCGACCGTCGCGAACATCGTCACGAGCCTGCGGATGATCGCGGCGTTCGACTGGGCCGAGTTCTTCGAGGACGTGAGCCTGGTCGAGCGCATCCTCCGTCGGGAAGACTCGGGTGTCTACCCGCAGGCCGATTTCGCGACGCGCGACGGGTACCGGCACGCCGTCGAGGAGTTGGCCCGCGGCTCCGGTGAGTCCGAGGACGACGTGGCGCGCCGGGCCGTCGCCATGGCCGGGCGGTCCGCGCACCGGGGCGGCCGGCCGGACGAGCGCGCGCGCTACCTCGGCTATCACCTGCTGTTCGACGGGCGGCGCGAGTTCGAGAAGGCGCTCGGCTACCGGCGCCCGCTGGGGAGCCGGCTGCGCCGCGCGATGGTAGCTGGCCCGTACCCGCGCTACTTCGGCGCTCTCGTCCTTCTGATCCTCGTGCTGCTTACCCTCCTCCTCTGGTACCCGCTCGGCGCCGGCGTCGCCGCGTGGAAAGTGGCGCTCCTCGGGCTCGCGGCCCTCGTCCCGGCGAGCGAACTCGCGATCGCCGCGCTCCACCAGGACGTCACGGAGCTCGTGCCGCCTCGCCGGCTGCCCAAGCTGGAGCTGGCCCAGGGCGTGCCCGAGGACCTGGCTACGCTCGTCGCGGTGCCCGTTCTTCTCGGGAGCCCGAAGGACATCGCGCGGCAGGTCGAGCGGCTCGAGGAGCGCTATCTCGCCAATCCCGAGGGCCACGTCGCCTTCGCGCTCCTCACCGACTGGCAGGACGCGGACGCGGAGCATGAACCGAGGGACGAAGACCTCCTCGGAGCGGCGGCCGCCGCGCTGCTCGATCTCAACACGCGCTACGGCCCGCGGCGCGACGGGCGCAGCCGATTCCTGCTCCTCCACCGGCGGCGGGTGTGGAGCGAGCGCGAGCGGCGCTGGATGGGATGGGACCGCAAGCGCGGCAAGCTGATGGAGTTGAACCGCCTCCTCCGCGGCCGCACCGACACGACGTACCTCCTGCGCGACGACGGCCTGACCGACCTGCCGCCCGCCGTCCGGTTCGTCATCACGCTCGATTCGGACACGCTGCTCCCGCCGGGCGCGGCCCGCCGGCTGATCGGCGCGGCGGCGCATCCCCTGAATCGCCCCCGGTTCGACGAGGCGAAGGGTCGCGTGACGGCGGGCTACGGCATCCTGCAGCCCCGAGTGACGGCGCTGCTTCCCGAGGCGGGCGAGAGCTCCCAGTACCACCGCCTCTTCGCCGGCCCCACCGGCATCGACCCCTATTCCTCCGCCTCGTCCGACGTCTACCAGGACCTGTTCGGCGAGGGGACGTTCGTGGGGAAGGGGATCTACGACGTCGACGCCTTCCAGGCTTCGCTCGAGGGCCGCATCCCCGAGGGCGCGCTTCTCAGCCACGACCACTTCGAGGGCGCCTTCGCCCGCTCGGGCCTCGTGACAGACATCGAGGTGTTCGACGACTTCCCGACCTCCGACGAGGAGAACGCGCGGCGCATCCACCGCTGGGCGCGCGGCGATTGGCAGCTCCTTCCGTGGCTCATCGGACGGGCTCCGCCGGTGGAGGGACGCGACGTGCCGCCCCGCCCGCCGTTCCTCGCCCGCTGGAAGATGTTCGACAACCTGCGGCGCACGCTCGCGAGCCCGTCGAGCCTGCTCCTGCTCGTCATCGGGTGGCTCGTCCTTCCCCTGTCTCCCTGGCTGTGGAGCATCTTCGTCGTCGCGACGATCGGAGTGCCGGTCGCGGTGCCGGTCGTCCTGGAGATCTGGCCACGGCACGGAAGGCGGTGGCGCAGTCACGTTCGCTCGACCCTGCTGGAAGCGTCCCGCTCGGCGGCGCGGGTGGGACTCGCGGTCGCGTTCCTGCCGCGGCGCGCGTGGCTGATGGTCGACGCGATCTTCCGCACCCTCTGGCGCATGTACGTCACCGGACGGAACCTCCAGGAATGGATGCCGGCCGCGCAGGCCGGGCGCGGCCTGGGGCGCGGGATCGCCGGCTCGTTTCGGCGCCTGGCACCCCCGGCGCTCACCGCGTCGCTCGTGGTCGTCGGCATCGCCGCGGCGGCGCGGCCGGCGGCCCTTCCTCCCGCTCTCGTGCTGGCGGCGATCTGGGCGGCATCTCCACTCCTGTCGTGGTGGCTCAGCCGGCCCCTGCCGGAAGGGCAGCTCGAGGCGTTCTCGGAGGACGAGGCGCTCGAACTCCGCCGGACGGCCCGTGAAAGCTGGCGGTTCTTCGAGCGGTTCGTGACGGCGGAGGACAACTGGCTCCCGCCCGACAACTACCAGGAGGATCCCGATCCGCGGATCGCGCACCGCACGTCGCCGACCAACGTCGGGCTCTATCTGCTGTCGGTGGTGTCCGCGCGGGACCTCGGCTGGATCGGCACGAGCGAGGCGGCCGAACGCATCGAGCGCACGATGAACGCGGTCGAGGGCCTGGAGCGCTTCCGGGGCCACCTCCTCAACTGGTATGACACGCGCTCGCTCGCCCCGCTCCCGCCGCGCTACGTCTCGACCGTCGACAGCGGCAACCTTGCCGGGCACCTGCTCGCGATGGCGGAGGCGTGCCGTGAGTTCCGGAAGTCTCAGGTCGCGCCCGCCGCGGCCGCGGCGGGGATTGCGGACGCAGTGCGCCTGGTGCGGCACGCCGTGGGGGCCGGCGCGGGCCGTTCCACCGCCGCGGCCGCGACCGGCGCCGTCGAGGGCTCGCTTCGGCGCGTCGAGGGAGGACTCGCGGATCCGCCCGCTGAGGCGGACGAGGCGTGGGCCGCGAGGCTGCGCGACCTGTTTGCCGCGGCGACGGAGCTCGAACGGGCCGCGAAGGCAGCCGCCGGTGACGCGGAGGTATTCGTGGAAAGCGCCGCCGCGCCCTCCGCCGACCGCTCGCTGCTCTACTGGGCGCGCGCCGTGCGCCGCACGATCGAGGCCCATCTCGCCGACCTCGAGATGGCGGCCGGCGAGCGCGCCGAACTCGCGCGGTCCCTGGCCGAAGTCGCGGCGCGCGCCGACAAGCTGGCCCGTGAGATGGACTTCACGCTCCTCTACGATCCTGCGCGCAAGCTGCTCTCGATCGGCTATCGACCCGAGGACGACAGACTCGACGAGAGCTACTACGACCTGCTCGCGTCCGAGGCCCGCGTCGCCAGCCTGGTCGCCATCGCGACCGGCGACATCAAGATCGAACACTGGTTCCATCTCGGGCGCGGCGTGACGCGCATCGACAACGGCGCGGCCCTCGTGTCGTGGTCCGGTTCGATGTTCGAGTATCTGATGCCGTACCTGATCATGGGTGCGCCGCCCGGCACGCTGCTGGCGCAGACCCGGCGGCTCGTCGTCGAGCGGCAGATGGAGTACGGAAAGGAGCGCGGCGTCCCGTGGGGCGTGTCGGAGTCGGCTTACAACGGGCGCGACCTCGAACTCACCTATCAATATTCCTACTTCGGCGTGCCGGGGCTGGGGCTGGCCCGGGGACTGAGCGAGGAGCTCGTCATCGCGCCATACGCGACGGCGCTCGCCGCCATGGTGAGCCCGCGGGATGCGGTCCGGAACCTCCGGCGTCTCGATGCGATGGGCGCCCGCGGCGAGTACGGGTTCTACGAGTCGGTAGACTTCTCGCCCGCGCGGCTTCCCGCCGAGGGGGACCACGCGATCGTGCGCGCCCACATGGCGCACCACCAGGGGATGACGGTAACCGC